>JBNKDD010000478.1:0-3407 GCA_050288085.1 Anaerolineae bacterium | reverse complement strand
TCGCCACGCTGATTGATTCCGTCATTGCTGCCTCGTTATAATCTCAGGTAGCTGAACCCCCCATCGCCGTTCGCGCTAATGCGCTCACCGCGATTCGCCCCCCTTTGCAAAGGGGGGCAGATGATGCAGACACCGAAGGTGGCGCATCGGCGGGGGGTAACAGTTACCGAAGCATAAATCCCAAAAGTATTTCCACCACCTGATCTGATCATAACGGAGTCTCCATGAGCGACAACCTGAACACCCTCCAGGAAAAATATCAGCGGCTGTCCGCCCTACTAACTAAAGAATACGGCTACCCAACCTGGCGGCAGCACCTTCCCCCGGTCGATGAGCTGGTCAATACGATCCTCTCGCAAAACACATCGGATACCAACCGGGACATGGCTTTCCACGAACTGCGCAAACGGTTCCCCACCTGGGAAGAAGTCCGCGACGCCGACACCGACGCGGTGATCGATGCGGTGCGGTCTGCCGGGTTAGGCAATCAAAAGGGGCCGCGCATCCAGGAGGCGCTCCGTTACCTGACCGAGACCCAGGGCGAGATCAGCCTGAAAAACCTGGAAACGATGCCGATCGAAGAGGCCAAAGAATGGCTCACGGCGATCAATGGGATCGGGCCGAAGACGGCGGCGATTATCCTGCTGTTCGCGATGAACCGGCCCGCCTTCCCGGTCGATACGCACGTCCACCGGGTAACCAAACGGTTGGGCCTGATCGATCAAAAAACGTCGCGGGAGAAGGCTCATGTGGTCTTAGAGGAAATCGTCCCGGAGAAGGACTATTACCCCTTCCATCTCCAGGTGATTCAACATGGGCGTAAAGTGTGTGATGCCCGCAGCCCGAAGTGCGGCATCTGCGTCTTGCAGGATGAGTGCGACTATTTCAAGAATTTGCCGGGGGAGTAATACCTCCGAAGGTTGCCTGTTCGCTAAATCCGGGTAAGATTATATACATTGGTATTAGTTGTATAGATTATCTACCTATAAGGAGTACAGTCGTGGAATCTAAGCCATCACGCGGTTGGTGGAGAACCATCAAACGTGCATTGATCGGCCTGTTGATCGTCGTCGTCCTTGCGCTGGTATACCTATCACTACACGCAACCTGGCATGATCGCCAGGTGTGGAAGGAACCCCTGCCTGAGTCGAGCCTGCTGGTCGATATCGGAGGGCGGAATATCCACCTGGTCGGGCTTGGCCTTGAGCACGACGGCCCGGCGGTCGTGCTGCTGCCCTGCCTGAGCTGCGGCGCTTCGTACTGGCAGTTGGCCCAACCGCTGATCGCAGAGCAGGCGCGGGTATATGCCTTCGATCCGGCGGGGTTTGGTTGGGGTGATCCACACCCTGATCAGGTCAGCGTGGCGAATGCAGCCGACGATTTACATCAGGCGCTGATCGAACTTGGCGAGGATGAGGTGATCCTGGTGCCCTTCTCCGGGAGCGGGATCACGGCCCTGGAATATGTCGCCCGCTACGATGATCCGCGTGTGCTGGGCGTGGTATCGATGGAGGCCGAGTTGTTTTCCGGGCCGGGGGTATCGGCCTTTAATGACCAGGACCGGTATCAGCAGACGGCCATGTCCGATATCCAACGGGCGGCGATTGCGGTGGGCGTGGGACATGTGGCGATTAAACTTATGCTGGGCGATAGCTGGGCGGTTTTCACCCCGGATGCAGTCGATTCGGCGTATTACGACCCGGAGAGTGTCAACCAACTGCTCGGCAGTTTCTTCACCCGTAAGGTGATGAATGCGGCAATTGACATCGAGGAGAGCTACGGGCAGGCGGTCGCCGATGCGGATGGGCTGATGTTTCCGCCTGAGCTGCCGGTGTTCGTCGTCGATTGTGACCAGGGGCCGGACTTTGAAGGTCTCAACGAGCAGCAGGCTGCTGCCCTTCGCGAGCAAGAAGCGCACCGGGCCGAGGTCTGGACGGCAGTTGCAGAGCATTCAAAGGATGGGCGCTATATCCCGTTGGAGGGCTGCACGCACTTTTTACCGGTGGAACAACCTGACGTGATCGCGGATATTGTGCTTGAGATGTGGGAGAAGGTTCAATAGAGACACGGCATGCGATGTACCCCCCCGCTACCGCTAAAGCGGTATCTGCCCCCCTTCGCAAAGGGGGGCGAATCGCGGCGAGCGCGATAGCGCGAACTGCGATGGGGGGTTAAAACTCAAATGTCAACAGAATCTAGACGATCACCACCAGCACCTGATTCTGCTCGACGCTGTCCCCGGCCTTCACCTGAATCCGGTCCACCTGACCGGCACGGGGCGTCTTGAGTTCGTTCTCCATCTTCATCGATTCGAGGATGACGACTTTCTGACAGGCTTCGACTTCCTGTCCAACCTCAACCGACACCTCGACCACCAGTCCGGGCATCGGCGCTTTGATCAGCAGTTCGCCGCTGTCGGGGACGGTCAGGGTAGATCGCGCCCGCATCAGTTGGGAGCGCTCGTCGAGCACCTCAACCTCGTAAAGATAACCCTGCATCAAGACCTGCCAACGATCGTCGCGCTGTTCAACCAGGGCTTCAAAGGAGGCATTGTTCGCCAACAGGGAATACAGGCCGCTCTCGCCAATCGGGGCAAAATCGATGGCATACACCTCGCCATCAAAGGTAACCTCGCCCTCCCGGTTTACCTCGATGATGTAGACGTTTTCTCCAACCGTAACTTCGTATTTCATAATCTATATCCAAATCATGTCTGGTAGGGGCGAGATATCCAAATCTTTGGTTTGCCTCGCCCCTACAATCGGACAATTTTATTTATTCACCATCACCGCCGCCGCAGGCGTTCCCAGCGGCCTACCCATTTCCAATTGCTGATGTCGCGCTCGTTGCGCCCGACGACCTGGGCCGCGTGGCGGCGATATTCGTGGGCGACCAGCGTTGCCAGGACCGCGGCCACTTCGGGGCGGAGGTCGGTTGCTTCCTCCAATGCGAAACGCTCCTCGACAAAGGAAGTATCGAACTGCCCCGCGATAAAACGGGTGCTGTTGAGTAACTGCTGGTGGAAGGGGATGGTGGTCCTCAAGCCCATGATCTGGTATTCGGACAAGGCCCGCCGCATACGGAGCAGGGCTTCACCGCGCGTATCCCCCCAGCAGATCAGTTTGCTGATGGTCGGGTCGTAAAACGGCGTGATCGAATCGCCAATCAAAACACCGGAATCGACCCGGATGCCGGGGCCGGTTGGCAGGGTCATGGCGGTGATCTGCCCGATAGAGGGCAGGAAATCGTTATATGGGTCTTCTGCATTGATGCGGCATTCAATCGCTGCGCCCTGCAAGTTGACTTCGCCCTGCGTCCGGCTGAGCCTGCGCCCGCGTGCGATGCGGATTTGCTCCTTGACGATATCGATGTTGGTGACCAGTTCGGTCACCGGGTGCTCGACCTGG
>JBNKDD010000477.1:0-3423 GCA_050288085.1 Anaerolineae bacterium | reverse complement strand
CTGTCTTATGGCTATGTTGAGCAGTGGCTGCCGGTCTTCGGGCAGAATGAACCGCTCCGGTTGGTGTTGGCCTATGCTGACGGCAAGCTGGTTGGGCTGCTGCCACTTTACATCACACAGGGTGGGCAGGGACCTTTTAAGTGGCGGCAGTTGAACCTGATCGGCTGCTGTCAGGGAGCCGATCACCTGGATGCATTGGTGCGGCGCGGTTACGAGGATCGTGTTCCCTTTGCGCTGCTCGATCACGCCTTAGCCAACCGGCGAGGATGGGATGCTGTCGAACTGTCAGCATTGGATAAGGAAAGTCTGGTTCTGAAGGCATCCCGGCAGATGACCTATCGCTGGGAACAGGAAGACTCCGATCCCTGTCCCTATGCTGAACTGCCAGATAACTGGGAAACCTATTACCAGACGGCGATCAGCCAGCATCAGCGCAAGAAGCAGCGGCGTTTTGCCCGCAGGCTGGAAGAAGCGTATCCCGGAAAGGTTAATTATTGGTGCGTGGAAAATGAGACGGATCGCGAGCGGATTTTGCGCCGCCTGTTCGATCTGCATATCGCCAAGTGGGAGGCTATCGGCAATCCCAGTATCTTTAATGATACGACGCTGGTCAACTTCCATAACCGGGTGACCCGCCTGCTGCTCGAAGAGAGACGGCTGCGGATGTATGTCCTGAGCGTTAACGGTACGGATATTGCCGTCGAGTATGGTTTCCGTTATGGGGATACCAACTTCGCTTATCAGGCGGCTTTTGATTTCGCGTGGAACGAGTACAGCCCCGGCCACCTGATGACCCAATTTGCGATGGAACGGGCCATTGATGAAGGTGCTGCCGTTTACGACTTCATGCGGGGGGATGAGGATTATAAGCTGCGGTGGGCGACCGGGGTTGACCACGACAAAATCCTCCGGCTGATGGTCAGCCCGCGTGCGAAGTTAACCCGCCTGGGGTTGAACATTGCCAAATCGATCTGGGGGGTGGTCAAGCCGGTGATCCGGGGGAAGCCATCACAGGCAGAGAGCAGCGAGGACGAAGATTAGCTATAATCGGGATAGAACGGTCATCAATTACGACAGAGAAACCGCCGCGAATGAACTTCGCGGCTTTTCATAAGCCGAGATAATTATGGTGGAACAATACAAATATACCGACTATGTCCTGGAAGTAGCTACATTCTATCCCCGCCAGGGTGAGTGGACAGAGCGGGATTATTTCTCGCTGCCGGAGACAAACCGCCGGGTCGAACTTGCGAATGGAGAACTGCTGGTGTCCCCTTCTCCCAGTAACCAGCATCAGGCTATCTCACTGGCTTTAACGCTGGCATTAGGCAACTATGTCAGGCAGCACCAACTGGGCGTGATCCGGTATGCGCCACACGACGTGAGGCTCTTTTCGGAGACGATCCGCCAGCCGGATATTTTCTTTGTGCGGAAAGCTCACCAGGATCGCTTCACCGGACAGGTATTTGATGGCGGCCCTGATTGGATCGCGGAGATCATTTCGCCGGGTGACCGGGAGATTGATGAGCAGGTCAAGTTGGTCGAGTATGCTAAAGCGGGTGTCTCTGAGTACTGGCTGGTTGATCCAGAGCATACGACCATTCGCATCTACACGCTAAAGGAGAAAGCCTACGAACTGGTATCGGCCAGTGGGGCAGGGGAGATGGCCCAGTCGGTGACGCTTAAAGGCTTTCAGGTGAGCGTTGACGAAGTATTCAGTGAGAGTTGATCCTATGCCAAGTGCCAATTGCTACCAATCCTGCGCATAAAATCAATGAGGCAATCGAAATGCGGACTCCCAATTGAAATGCCTCTGGAACGTATCTTATTGATATTGTGTGCTGCCCCTCTGGTAAAACTAATGCACTAAATGCAATATTTGCACGAAGTAAAGGCACTTCTATGCCATCAATATATGCATGTCGCTCAGTGTAATAAGGTTCACTCAATACGAGGATACTCCCCTGATTGGTATCCGACTCGATGGTGATTTCGCCAAGGGGAGCTACATAATCGACTATTTGAATTGAGGCATCTAAAATTTGTGCCTCAGAGTCGAATTCAATATCTTCTTCTAACAAGACGGTTTTTGCATAATCAAATTCAGGAGAGCGCAAGATATCAAGGGCGGATTCTTCATCAGATATAACTTGATAATCTTGCACTACGAAAGCGCGTGACATGGCATTGGGGTTTTCGTATAGATATAAAGAGGAATCTGGATTCGAATATATCAGCTTCCCATGATAATACTCATCAGGTTCTCCAGTTGCATAATAAGTGACATTGAGGAAATTGAAAGCCCGTTGATCAAGTCGAGCAAGCTCAGTATTGGATAACAGCGCTACACTATCGAGGGGGGGATTCTCAGCAACACCATGAAGGAAGATTTTATATGCTGATAGCATCCCCGAATTGTAGCCATCGATATTGCTTATGCCCATCACCATGTAATCATTGTAGGGGAAGGGAACACCATATCCCTGCATGAATCGCCCCTCGGAAGCGACGGGGAGATAGCTCTTTAACTTAAGTTGTTCTTCAGTCTGTGTGAAATTCTCTTCTAAACGTACATACCGATGTGCAAATACCCCAAGGTCAAATGCCACACAACCTACAATTGCGATTGCTGCAATAACATTGCCCAGGTAGAGCCTTTTTAGCAGCAAAGAATATCCGGCCAGCAGGATCGCCAGCAGACTGAATCCCAACACAAACTGATTGAGGTTTAGTTCTACATCAGGCACAAGACCCGGAAGAACGAATATCCCATAAAGGGCGCTCACCAGAAAAGAAACGGCCATAAACCAATATTGTTTGAATAAAGCCAAAGCTGAAAAGAATTCGCCGCCGATTCTTTGCAAAATACAGGTGAACATGCCCCCGATCAAAAAAGAATATACTAAGGCATGAACGACGGGAGAAGTGATAGGTTTACCCAGCCCAAGCCCAAGATGTATAAGGAATCCGGCAAATACACCTCCGACCGTAAAAATTGAAAACTCATATATATTTGCATAGGTTAACAATGTCTTCTGCTGTATGTATCGTTGTCTGATCGTATCAAGACCTAAACCGGCCAGTACAATCACAACCGGTGCCCAAAGTGACGCCGCCCGTACCGGTGCACGTATGACGCGGAATGGAGGAACCAGCGCATAAAAAACACCGATAACTCTGAGCGAATCCCCCAGGCTTAATGCAATCACCAATACGGCTACACCGGCCAAATATCTAGCCAGCCG
This sequence comes from Anaerolineae bacterium, assembly GCA_050288085.1. Lineage (GTDB taxonomy): Bacteria > Chloroflexota > Anaerolineae > Aggregatilineales > UBA3940 > JBNKDD01. The sequence goes on along the minus strand of JBNKDD010000477.1, from coordinate 178 downwards.
CTTATGTTCCTTGTGCTGTAATCCAAATGGCGCTGCTAGTATCGGAAGGACACCAATGTAAGGAATCGTTTCCCATATGGCGTTATTACGTTGAGGATAGGCGTCAGGTAAGAAAATCTGGCGCAGGTCCTCAGGCCAGGCAGAACCTATATACAGTTGACTAAAATCATACCCTCCA
>JBNKDD010000476.1:143-3458 GCA_050288085.1 Anaerolineae bacterium | reverse complement strand
CAGGTAGAGGATAAGGGAGAATTAATTCAAGGGGTGATGGTTTTTTCTAGGCGGAAGACATCCTCGCACCTCCCCTGATCAACCAAACTAAGTTGGGCTCAGTCCAACCATACAGGAAACAGGTTGTTTCCGCATAAGGCATTTGGCAATGGCCGACAAAAATTCAACCGGCCCGGTATGGATGGCCGTTGAAGACGATATGACCCTACGCACCATGCTCGTTGCTATGATGACGGTGTGGGATGTCACACCGCTCATCTTTGCAGATGGCTATGCTGCCATGCAATGGCTCGACCAGGTCGAAGCCGACAGAGCCAAAGGCCCCCTCCCTCAATTGGCCCTACTCGATATTCGGATACCCGGCCCACAGGGCCACGAGATAGCCGAGCGGCTGCGCTTTCTCCCCCAGACCAAAAACATCGCCATCGCCATCATGACCGCCTATCACTTTGACCCGAACGAGCGGGCCACAATCGATGCGATGGCTCAACCTGACCTGTTCATCCGCAAGCCCTTACCCCGTCCCGAAGAACTAAAGGCCATGCTGGAAGAGGTCATTGCCCAACGGCAGGAGCAGCAGGCAGACGACGGGATGTCGGTATCCTTGATGATCATGCTGCTCGAAGACGAACAACCGCAGGTCCGCCAGATGATGGTCGAGACACTGGGATCAATGCAGCTCCCTGAAACCATTGGCCCCCTGCTGAAGCGGCTGAACGATCCCGAAGCCTGGGTTCGCTGGACGGCAGTTGAGGCCGTGCGCTGGTATAAAAGCGTCAACGTTGCCAGAGCTTTGATCCCCATGCTGGACGACGAACACCCGATTGTCCGGCGGCGTGTGTGCGAGGTATTCGCCCTGGATTATCGTCCTGTGCCGGTCAAGATGCTGGTTAACCGGCTGGAAGACGAAGACCGGGAAGTACGGTTCTGGGCGATTGAGGGACTGCGGTCTTCACACAGCGAGGAGGCACTCGACGGGTTGATCTGTGCACTGAGTGATCCCTGCCCCATGATCCGGCGACATGTCATTCAGGCACTCAGTTACGTGGGCGATACAAGGGCGATCCCACACCTGGAACAGTTAGCCGAGACACAGCCCGACCTGGCCTCGGAAGCGATTGCCGCCATCCGGCAGATTGATCCCGATCACCTTGAAGCCGTCCGGGTGGGCGTTAGACGGATCAGGCCGGTTTACCGGAAAAGCCCTCGCAATAACACCGAGGAAGTTGACGAGACTAATCCCCACAGCCGGAAGTCAATTCTGAGAATGATCGGTCGGCTGCAAAGCCTGGGCGATCACGAGCCGGATTAATCTTCCTCCAACGAGGATAGCAGATCATAGGCCCATTCAGCTTCGGGGCCAGAGTGCCGGACTTCCAGATAAGCATTCAGATCATCGACTGCTGCTGCCTGCTCCCCCTGCTCGGCCAGAACAAGCGCCCGCCAGTACAACGCCGGGACGTAATCCCTATCCACGAGGTTATTCAACCGGCCCAATGCCAGATCGGGACTGCCTCGCTGAAAATCTACACGGGCATACCCCAGCATGATCGCGTCGCGGCTGCCAAAGTCAAAGACCTGTTCGGCGAGATAAGCGAACGCCGCCTGCGGATCAGTGTGGGCCAGGGCTTCGGCAGCATCGGCCATCGCCTCGTAGCCCAGGTTGACGTTCGATACACCAGACTGTACCCCTAACTCGGCAGCCCGCTTGAAATCGGGCAGGGCCTCCTCGTATCGATCCAATCGCATCAAGGTGCGCCCTCGCCATAGATAGCCGCCCACATTCAGATCGTCCAGTTCCAGCACCGCGTTAAAATCTTCCAACGCCGCCTCCAGGTCACCCAGGGCCAGCCAATCCAACCCGCGCGTCAATCGCAAGCTGACCGACTCCGGTTCAGAATCTAACCCGGCGCTGGCAATCTCGGTCGCACTCTCGTAATCACGTTGGCCGGACGCGGCGGCGGCAGCGTTCAGAAAGGCATAAGTTCGCGAGGGATCGATCTGCTGGGCTGCCTGGAGATCGGTTAGCGCCGACTCAGAATCCCCCAGACGGGCGTGGATCATAGCGCGGGCCACATACAGATCGGCGTCCTCCGGCGTGAGGGTGAGCATCTGCCCGTAGACATCGACCAGATCATCATAAGCCTGCTGCTGATCGAGCAGCAAAGCAAGCTGGCGCAATGCATCGAGATTATCCGGTTCGGCCTGCACCGCCGCCCAGAGATAAGACTCAGCGCCGTCGAGATCACCGGTATTACGGGCGATCACCGCTACCGCCAGCAGCGGCGCAGCCTTATCCGGGTACAGGTCATGCAGCGCCAGGTATGCTTCAACGGCTGCATCTGGATTGGCATTAGCGACTAAAGCGGCAGGAGTTTGGATCAACTCGTCCAGGCCGGGGCCGGGCGTGGACGTGGGGGTGCGTGTCGCGGTGGGGGTTCGGGTCAGTGTTGGCGACGGGGTGCGCGTCGCGGTGGGGTGATGGGTCGCCGTCGGGGAGCGCGGGGAAGCGGTCGGCGTGGGTTCAGACGCCGTCGCTCCACACCCAGCGATCAAAAGAATCGAGAAAAGTAAAAGGACAGCCTCTATCCTGGCAGATTTCATATAGCGTTTATCCATGGTGTGAGGTTAACCGAAGTAGGGGCGACCGGCCCGGTCACCCAGAAATATCCCTTATCCGATTCAGGGTCGACGGATTGTTACCAATCCTTGAGCAGTGACATCACATCCTCAGGCGTGCGGGCACAGGCCCACAACTGCATATGCGATTCCTGAATGTAGCGCCCGGTCCCGTAAAACAGCATCAGTACATCCTGCCATTCGTCACCGACCAGGACAAAAGGCATCGTTTCGATCTCGCGTACCTGCAATAAACTCCAGGTCAGCGCCACCTCGCTCAGCGTCCCGATACCGCCCCGCAAGGCAACCGCCGCATTACACTGGGTAACCAGATGCATCAACCGGTCGCTGAGGGTTTTATAGCGGATCACTTCATCGACATACTGGTTGGCGTCCCGCAGCCCGCCTTCCTCGAATATCTCGACCGTCACCCCGATGACATGCCCACCGGCCTCTTTTGCGCCTTTGCTGACGGCTTCCATCGTACCGCCGTAGCCGCCGGTCATTACCGTATAACCGGCCTCGGCCAGCAGGCGGCCTAAATCCTCCGCCTCTTTATATGCGGAATCGCCGGGGCGTGGGGTGGAACCACCAAATACACTGACTGTTTTATTTTGATTCATGATCCGATTCTACTCATGGATGCGGCAAAATACCAGCTATGACAACGTGGTTAAAACAATAGGCTCATTGCGT
>JBNKDD010000476.1:0-133 GCA_050288085.1 Anaerolineae bacterium | reverse complement strand
CGATGGTGTGTTCATATTGTGCGGCAAGACTTCTATCGGCGGTCATCAATGTCCAGCCATCCTCCGCCTCGACAATGTAGGGTGATCCTGCCGACACAAACGGCTCCAGGGTGATCACCATCCCTTCGGTGAG
>JBNKDD010000475.1:0-3470 GCA_050288085.1 Anaerolineae bacterium | reverse complement strand
CATTGCCTAATTCCCTCTGGGGAAAAGGGGTGGTGTGCCTCTCCTCCAGGTTTTCCCCGTTTTTGGAACGGTCACGGTAATTCTACTAGCTTGACAAGCCCAAAACTTCATATAAGATAGATATTACTCACACCTCGAAGCCCCAACGCAATTAATAAAACCCAATCTGGAGGAAGAAAATGAATCGTCGTTCATTGTGGTTGTATTTGTTTGTACTGGTCATCGCCAGTCTGTCTCTGATCGCCTGCGCGCCAGCCGCGCCAGCCGCAGAGGAATCCGCCGCCGAAGAGCCGATGGCCGAGGAGCCTGCTGCCGAAGAACCTGCGGCTGAAGAGCCGATGGCCGAGGAGCCCGCCGCCGAGGAGCCGATGGCAGAAGCCATAACTATCACCATCTGGCACGGCTACATCGAGACCGAAGAGGCGACCTTCAGCCAGGCCGTTAGCGACTTCATGGCTGCCAACCCCGATGTCACCATTGAGCTTCTGGCCGTTCCGTTTGATGAGCTTCAGAACAAGTTCCAGACGGAAGTGGCCTCTGGTGGTGGCCCAACACTCATAACCGGGCCACAAGATCGGATGGCAGGTTATGCTGAGGCTGGTTTACTGGCTACGCTTGACGAGTCAGCCGCCTTTCTGGGTGACCTGGTGCCCGCCGCCGTTGAAGGTGGCCGCGTGGGTGGCGACCTGGTCGGCGTCCCGATCAACAATAAAGTGGTGGCGATGTTCTTCAACGCAGGACAGATTTCAAACCCGCCTGCCACCTTCGATGAACTGCTTGAAATGGCCGCCGAGAATGGACTGGCAATCACCGCCGACTGGTTCCACAACTACATGTGGGGCCCAGCCTACGGTGCAACTTTCTTCGATGACAATTTTAAGCTGGTATTGGACAGCCCGGAGGGAGCAGAGGCCTATGCCTATCTGAAGCAGGTATGCGAGTCCGAGGGCGTGGTCTGTGACGCTAATGATGGCGACATGGACACGCTGTTCCGCCAGGGCGAAGTAGCCTTCCGGTTCCAGGGTCCCTGGGCTTCCGGTGACTACATCAACGATCTGGGAGCAGAATTCGTCGGGGTAACAAACATTCCAGAGATTTCCGGTGCCGGGTTCCCGCGCCCCTGGAATCAATCCGAGATGATCTCGATGAATGTCGATGCGACGCCTGAAGAAACCGCCGCCGCGATGCGCTTTATCGAGTACCTGACCAGCGCCGAGGTTCAGGGCTTATTCTTGAATGAGGCCAACTGGATTCCATCCAATGCTAATGTAGACACCTCCAGCAATCCGGTGGTTGGCGGGTTCCTGGACCAGGTACCCTACTCCGATCCTTTCCCGGTTGCCGCCGAACTGGGCGCAACCTGGGATCCGATGGCCAATGCCATCACCCAGATTTTGGAGGGAGTGGCAACACCTGAGGAGGCACTGGCCGAAGCTGCATCGGTGATCAACCAAGCCAATGGCAAGTAATAACAATTCGATGTAGTTCATACTGGTGGGTAGGTCTGTTCCTGCCCACCAGCTTTTTGTATTAGCGAATCGCGCGGTTTCAGACAAGCTTCCCTCGCCTCGATATGCGATTCGCCACCTTCGCACACGGTTGTGAAAGGAGCGTGCTATGACCACCCTTAGCCCAACAGCCGAACAAAGGCAGGGCTTTTGGCGCAGCTTGAAAAAGCGCTACCCACATGCCGGGATAGCGTATCTCTACATTCTGCCCGCATTCATTATTATGGCGTTTATCACGTTCTACCCACTGGGCTACCAGTTCTGGATGTCGATCACCGATTTCCAGTTGAAGCACCTGCGGCAGATGAATCCTGACTACGTGGGGCTTACCAACTTTATCAACGTACTGGTGCGCGGCCTACCGGTTACGAACTATGATTTCGGGCGCATTTTTGTGTTCAACCTTTTCTGGACATTCATCAACGTCTTTCTGCATGTCAGCATCGGGATCGTGGTTGCGATGGCCCTGAACACCAAGGGGCTGCCGGGCAAACGCATTTACCGCAGCCTGTTTGTAATTCCCTGGGCGCTGCCCTCGTTGGTCGCCGGGATGATCTGGGCGAACATGTGGCACGACAAATTCGGAGCGATCAACCTGATGCTGCAAGACTTCGGCATGAGGGGAGATATTCGCTGGCTGCTTGAACCAACCCCCATTGTCAACCTGCCCCAAATCGGATTGGTGCTGCCGCTGTCGTTCTTCGCGGTGCTGATCGCTAACGTATGGCTGGGCTGGCCGTTCATGATGGTGATCGCGACCGGGGCGCTGCAAAGTATCCCCGAAGAACTATACGAAGCCGCCGAGGTGGACGGAGCAACAAAGTGGCAGCAGTTCTGGAAGATCACGCTGCCGCTGCTCCGGCCTGCCATGGTGCCCGCTATCATGATCGGCATCATGATGACCTTCAACCAGTTCAACATTATCTTCTTCGTCACAGGAGGTGGCCCGCTGGGTCTGACCGAAATCCTGGTAACACAGGGCTTCAAGCTGGTGAATCCACAAGGATGGTATGGCGTAGCGGCAGCCTTCAACATTATCGTGTTTATCATCCTGGGGATCATCACATTGATTACCAACCGTATCTCACGAGCCACCGAGCCGTACTACGCATAGGGGAGGATATCATGACTACTGCATCGCGTACTCGATTAACAGTAAGGGATGGGATTGCGATTGCCTGGGCCGTGCTGATATTTCTCCTGTCACTGGCCCTGATCACTTACGGCATATATGCGTTCATTACCTCATTTAGCCTGCCTGATCCGGCCCAGTTTTACCCGCGATTGGTATTGGGGATTGTGTCGATTGCGGCTTCAGCCGTGGTACTGCGTCGCTATGTACTCCTGTTGGCAGCAATTTTCCGCGAGAAGGATATGAAACGCGCCCGCGAAACGCTGCGCGTTGACCTGATCCAGGTGTTTTTGCTGTTTATGCTGGCGATAGTGTTATTCCCGGTGATCTGGATCCTGTCGATGTCACTCGACCCGCGTGACTTTTCACGACCGGTCGGGCTGACCATCGTCCCACCGGGAGCGACTCTGAAAGCCTATGTCCAGGTGCTTACCAACCCCTCCCCCAACCCGGTGACCTTTCTCCAGCTTTTGAAGAACAGCCTGCTGGTATCCGGCGGAACAGCGTTCGGTGCGGTGGTGGTCGGCACATCGGCGGCGTATGCCTTCTCCCGGCTGGAATTCCCCGGTCGTCAGATCGGGATGCTGGGGTTTGTTCTGGTCTTGATGATCCCGCCAGGGGGCACCCTCGCACCGCTGTTTGTGCTGCTCAATGCAGTGAAGTTGCGCACGACGTTATGGGGGCTGGCGATTGCTTTCACATCGTCGGCGCTGCCCTTCGCGATCTGGAATATGAAAGGCTTCATCGACTCGCTGCCCTACACCCTGGAAGAAGCGGCACAGATTGACGGCTGTAACCGCGTTCAGAGCTTCATCCGGGTGATTTTGCCG
>JBNKDD010000474.1:0-3473 GCA_050288085.1 Anaerolineae bacterium | reverse complement strand
CAGTGAATCCATTGGCAGTCTTCAACCGGGGATCGATCTGGTGGCGTTCGAGGGTTCGCCGCGTGCCCTGGGTAAACACTGGCTCAACAAGCGACCGGTGTATGTGCATCATTTCCACCCGGTTGATGTAGAAATCCCGCTTCAGGATAACCCTGTCTCATGTATCCGGCAGGCGATCGATCATCACCTGCTGACCTGCATCCAGCCGCAGCTTGGCCTTGATGTTCAAGTACGGTTTTGCGGCCCCCGCCCGTTACCGGCTGAGGAAGTCGAGCAATCAATATGTGACCATTTATCCCTGCCTGAAACGAATCACCTCCTCCCGGATCAGGTGCTCTCGGTGACGGTTGGCCGGGAAAAAGCCTGGTTAGGGGTGTCTCTGGCGGTGTTGAATGTGTCGCCCTGGCCGGATGGGCGGAAACCCTTCCCCTATGATCCGGGGCGGTTAACCCGGTCGGAGTGGAAATTGTTGGAGGCGCTGGAGGAATTCAAGATTGAGCTTCGACCGGCAAGTAAAGCGCTTGATCTGGGATCGTCGCTGGGGGGCTGGACGAGGATTCTCAGGAGGTATGGGGTACGGGTCACGGCGGTTGACCCGGTGCGCCTTTCCCCGTCGCTGCGATCGGATCCGGCTGTCTGCCATATGCGGATGTCTGCCGAAGTTTATCTCAAACGGTGCAAGACCGATTTTGACCTGATCGTTAACGATATGCGGATGGATGCTCAAGACTCGGCGCGGATCATGGTGGACTATGCCCAACACCTACGGGCGACCGGCTGCGCGATCATGACGGTCAAACTGCGGGGGCGCAATATCCGGCGGGTGATGGATCATGCCTTTCGGATTTTGAGAAAGAGCTACCGGATTATCCGGGTGCGGCAGTTGGCCTATAACCGGAGCGAGGTGACGGTCTATCTCAAAAAGCGGTAGAGAAATTTCTAAGTAAGACTTGGCAGGCCGAAGCAGTCTATGTAGGTAGAATCCTACAGTACAGGAGAAAAGACTATGGTACGCGCTATCTGGAATGGTCAGGTTATTGCTGAGAGTGACGAGACGATTGTGATCGAGGGGAATCATTACTTCCCGCCGGAATCGGTGAAAATGGAATTTTTGCATCATAGCGAGACGCGCACGGTTTGCCCCTGGAAGGGAATCGCCAGCTACTACACTGTCGAGGTTAAGGGCAAGGCTAACCGGGATGGCGCATGGTATTATCCCAAGCCGGGGCGGGCCGCCAGCCCGATCAAGGATTATGTGGCGTTCTGGCACGGTGTCCAGATCGAGTCGTGAAGAACAAATCAAAACAAGTGCAGAAGAGGCAAGATCGCGAACAAAGCGATCTTGCCTCTTCTGTTTTCTTCATTTGTCCTCTTTTCCTATAACCCATATACTGGCAATCTGATAGTCGTTCACTTCAAGGATTTGCCTCCATGACACATGTTTTTATCAGCTATGGCCGCCCGGATCAGGCGTATGTGCAGCGCATCAAAGAGGCGTTAGCAGCGCGTCAACTGCCCTATTGGATCGATGAGCGGATCGATCCGGGTGATGGCTGGTGGGACGAGATCGACCAGGCGATTGCGGGCTGTGCCTGCCTGGTGGTGATCATGACCCCGGCGGCGAAAGCGTCCCGCTGGGTGCAGCGCGAGATTTTGCTGGCAGAAGATCGCGGCAAGCCGATCTTTCCGCTGCTGCTGGACGGCGAACACTGGTCGCTGCTGGTTGATCGGCAGTACGAGGAAGTCAATCAGGATACGCTGCCCTCGGATCGATTCTTCGATCAACTGGTTCACGTGGTGCATGAGGCGATGGGCAGACCGGTGATCACTGAGGACAATGTGCTGGATCACCTGATGGCGCGTGACCTGGCGATCAGCACCATGCAATCACATGATGAGCCGATTGTGGACACGCTGCTCAATGCCCCGGCGCTGATCTGGGGTGTCGGCCCGGCACTGAAGCGAGGGGCTATCCTGGCGATTTATACGCCCAAAGGAGCGAGCTTTCTACCGCCTGAAGCACGGGCCGCGATCCGCTATTTATTTGCGGTGGCGCAGGATACGCAGCCCACCCATGCTGCTGTGCCCTGGAAGCAGTATGTATCGCTGCACCGGCGGGTGGTGCTCGATCATCCGCTCACGATTGAGGAGCTTAAATCCGAGGAAGTCTCGGCACATTGGCGGCTGCCACTATCAAACTTTCGGCGTGTGGGTCAGCTCAACAACCCATTAGACGAGGCGGCTAAAAGCATCTTCTGGCAGATGGTGTTGGATCGCAACGCGGAAGCGATCCCCGCGATCATTGAGCGGCTGCTGGCGGATTGATGTGGGGTTACTCACCCAGCGCTGAGACGTTAATCTCAAGGCAGGGATGCTCGACTTGAAGAGCTGTCTCTGCGAACTCCTCGGTGCTCACTCCAAAGAGTTCACCTCTGGATTCGATAATGCCCTTGCTATCAGCTATCTCATAATACCAGCCGGGAACTGCCCCGGACATATCAACCAGATCATAAATCCACATTTCCTGGATAGGGTTCAGTTCATCTTCAAAGAGATCGGTAAATGGGGCGACAATATACACATCACCGCCGATATCAAGTTTGATACCATCTAAACAATATTCTGCATATACTTCTTTCTCTCCATCAGTAGTATTTCTTGACTGCACAAGCACCCAGTAAGAGAAGTCAAAGGCTATCCCATCTTTGTAAATCAATCGTAGATTGGTGATTAGCCCCACATCTGAAACGCCCTCTGCGCCCATCTTAAAAACGGATGAGGCCAAATATGATGGTATTCCCAGCTTCTCAATAACCTCTTGAGGTGTATAAGTGCGAAACATACCCTTTGGATAGTAGCCGAAATTAATTCCTTGCAGGATTCCTGAACTTTCATCAACTATGAAATACGTCACGAAACTTGAATTATTGTCTTCCTTTGACGTATCTACCCACTCGTAGCCAACAGCTTCTGTGCCCGGTAAATCGGAGGTTAGGACTAAGATCGTCAATTCATCCAGTGGGTTATCCTTGAAATGGTCTACCGTGCCATTGAATTGAAATACTGTATCAAGGACTCCTTGAATATCCTGCCTGTTTGACTCGCCGACTCGCAGCCCTTGCCAACAGGGAAGCTGGCAGGTTGGATCATTGCTCGGTCCAAATAAGAAGTCTCTGGAAAGGTACAGGTAGAGAAAGTGTGCTGGTGTAGGGGGAAGCCTGCCGTATTCAGTTGGTGTTGGCGTGATGGTTGCCGTTGGGAAAACGGGGAACGTCGGCGAGGCATACACTGTTGGCGAGGGGGTGGTGGTCGGCGTTGGGATGGCGGTCGATGTGCTGGTTGGTGGCGAGGTGGTCAATGTGGCCGTCGGCGAGGGGGACGGCGTGGCGGTGATCGGTGCGGTGCAGGCGGTGAGGATCAGCAAGGCGGCGAGGATCGGTAATCGTTTCATGCGGTGCTCCCTTTGTGTGCCC
>JBNKDD010000473.1:0-3478 GCA_050288085.1 Anaerolineae bacterium | reverse complement strand
TAGACGGGGACAATGCGTTGGCTTTACTGCTGGAACACGGTGCCACCCAGAAAGATGGCCGGGTTTGCCTGCCCCCGGACTTGGTGAATCGCTGCCTGGAACTTTGTCCGTCGCAGGTTGTGCTGGAAGGCCGGGGAGGCCCTGCCACCCTGGGCAACGGCGAGATGCACGTCCATAATCTGGGCGGGACACGCGATGTTTTAGATCAGCCAGGAGGCAGTCTCAGACCGGCGGAAACAAGTGATCTCGCAGATGTGACTCGCCTGCTGGATGCATTGGACAGCGTAACGACCATTACACCCATCTACACACCCCGTGATGTGCCACCGCAGGCAATGGTCCCGGCGATGTTCGACCAGACGGTGCGAAACACCCTTAAACCGATCAATGGGCCGGGCGTTCAGAATGAGAAAGAAGCCCGGACACTGGCCGAGATGATCAAAGTGGTGTTTGGCGATCAGGCCAAAATTTCGCTCGGCATTTCCCCGGTCAGCCCACTGACATTTCCAAAGGATATAAGCGGCGCGATCATCGAGGTCGCGCGGCAGGGATTACCTTTCGGCCCCCTACCCTGCCCGCAGGTGGGGGTGAGTGCACCGATGACTCTGGCCGGGGCACTGGCTTTGCAGAATGCCGAGGTGCTGGCCTCGGTTGTTCTGGCCCAGTTGGTAAAGCCCGGGCTTCCGATCATTTACTTTGGCCGACTGGCGGTCATGGATATGCGCAGCGTGATGCCGATCTGGGGCAACCCGGAGATCGGTATCGTGTCGGCGGCGACCGTACAGATTGCGCATTCCTATGGACTGCCTGTGAACGTCTATGGCCTATGTGGAAGCGGCAATGCAATTGACATTCAGGCAGGTTACGAACGAGCGATCAATGCCCTGCTGCCTGCCCTGGCCGGAGCCGACGAGATTTCAGGGATCGGCGAGATGGCTGGTGGAATTTTCTCCTGCATGGCACAGATGGTTATTGACGATGAAATCATCCAGATGATCAACCGAGTCAGGCGGGAGATGGTGGTCAACGAGGAAACGCTGGCATTGGAAGTCACCGCCCGCGTGATGGGCAGTTCGATGAAAATGTTCCTGGCCGATAATCACACACTCGCCCATATGCGTGATGAAGTCTGGATGCGGAAGCTCGGCATTCAGGGCATGGATTGGAAAAGCTGGGAGGATGCAGGCCGGGAAACAATCATCGATCGGGCACAGGCCAAAGCCCAACAAATTACAGCCGAACATGTTGTCCCACCGCTCCCTGACGATCAATCACGTGAATTGGAACGCATCTTGCAGAGCGTCTCTCAATGAGCAAGGTGACGCATTACGAATCCCTGACCTGGCCCGATGTGGCAAAGCTGCCACGCGATCTACCGCTCGTTTTACCGCTGGGTGAAGGGTATGATGGCGAACAGATCGCCGAAGCACTGGCCGTCGATCAGGTATGTATGCTGCCCGCACTGCCCTATGGGTGGGCGGGCAGCATTGTCCCGGTGAGGGAAGAACTGCTGCGCCGCGTGGTTGGAGGCATCTTTTCAGGCCCTCACGAGGAGGGTTTCACCCGCTTGATCGTCGTCCATGCCGGGGAAGAAAACCTCGATATGCTGGGCGTGCACCAGTTACGGATAGAACCGGCTGCTCCCCACCTCTCCCCATCGATTGCCGCCGATCCCCAACGAGTCATCCTGATCTCGACCGGGCACACCGAGCAGCACGGATTCCACCTGCCAATGAACACCGATACTGTGATCATCAGGGCGATCACCCAGGGCGTGATCGACGCCATCCCCGGCGAAGCGGAGATGCTGCCTGTCCTGCCCTATGGGGTCAGTACACACCGGTCGGCGTTCGCCGGGACATTCAACATGGGCGGGCGGGTCTATGAAGATTTCATGTTGGGTATTCTGGATAGCCTGATCAGCCTGGGTGCAGACCGCTTCTATCTGATGAGCGGGCACGGTGGCAATTCATCGTTTCTGGTGAACGTTGTGAAGTATGCGGGAGAGCGCTATCCGCATATCTTCGCGGCCACCACCTGGCTGCATACCTCCGGTCGGATCGCTGCGCCCGTGTTAGAGCAGCACCGACACTCGAAACGCGGCGGGATGGGCCATGCTGGGGAATTGGAAACAGCCTATATGCTGCACCTGCGGCCTGAGTTATGTCACATGGATCGGGTGGTGGATGAGACCGATTTCATCACCACTCCCGGCTACTACATGGACTGGATCGAAGGTGGAGAGTTGGCTGCCAACCCACCCTGGACAGATGATACGCAAACCGGCAGTTATGGAGCCGGGAGCCTGGGAACAGCAGAAAATGGACGGATATGGCTGGATGCTGCCGTCCAGGAAAAAATCGCCCACATCAAGGAAATCCACGAGCAGCAAAACCGGCGGTTGGAACGCCGAGCGAATCTGGCTGAGCAACGCTGAAAAGAGATTGACCTATGTCCTTAAAATTACCCGAAGGGAAAAAAATCGCTGTAGCATTGTGTGCTGACTTTGACGCAGTGAGTCTGTGGATGGCAAAGCAGCTCACCAGCCCATCGTATCTTTCACGCGGGGAGTTTGGCGCAGAAGTCGGTATCTATCGCGTCCTCGATCTGTTCCGCCGCTATCAGGTGAAAGGAACTTTCTGCACGCCTGGGCATACCCTGCTGACCTATCCCAAACAAATCGAGGCAATAGCCAGGGACGGACACGAGATCGCGGCGCATGGGGCATATCACGAGAGAATTTCCACGCTTGAACCGGATCGAGAACGTGAGTTAATGGAACTTCAACTCGAACAGCATGTTAAGGTGCTGGGGCATCGCCCTCGCGGGTATCGATCACCTTCCTGGGATTTTTCCGATATCACCCTATCATTGTTGGAAGAATATCAATTTGACTGGGACAGTTCGTTGATGGGGCGAGATTTTGAACCTTATCACCCCCGTCCCGTAATTCTTGACTATGAAAAAGGTAATCAATTTGGCCCGCCCAGCCCAATCCTTGAGTTCCCTGTCTCCTGGTATCTCGATGAGTTCCCCTTTGTAGAACTTTATCCGCCGCCGGGTTATCCCGGTGCAACGACGGCCCCTATGCTGCTGGATCGCTGGACGGCGATCTTCGACTATGCGTTGGCTAATGTGCCTAATGGAGTCTATATCCTGACGGTACATCCACAGGCGATTGGCCGCGCCCAGTTTATTGTGATGTTTGAAGAATTGATACGGCATATGATCACTCAAGAAGGGGTGTGGTTTGCGTCACTCAGTGATGTCTTTGAGTGCTGGTACGAGGACTCATAAAGTACTGCTTATGGACAAATCAAAACAAATTCGCATAATTAGTAATTATGGCAAAGAGACAATTCATCTCTATCTTTGCACTTTTAGGTCACGCCGCGAGAAGGTGGAAAAGCTCCTCGGGCGTGATACCGGATGAAAACTGCTGATGAATCCAATCCAGCAAATGCCGCCAGTGCCAACG
>JBNKDD010000472.1:0-3487 GCA_050288085.1 Anaerolineae bacterium | reverse complement strand
TGGGCCGAATCGGGGATCAAGATCTTAGTGCGTTTTTTGTCATCGCACGCGCCGTGGTAGGCACAGATGATCAGCACACCGGTCAACTCACCGTGCGCTCCGGCGGCGGGTTGCAAGGTCACACCGGCAAAGCCGCCAATCTCCTTGAGCATCTCCTGCAAGAGATACATCATCATCAGCGCCCCCTGAGCACTCTCGATGGGCTGTAAGGGATGCAGGTTCAGAAAACCGGGCAGAGCGGCAGTCTTCTCATTGATCTTGGGGTTGTATTTCATCGTGCACGAACCCAGCGGATAGAAACCGGTATCGATACTATGGTTCAACTGCGATAGGCGCGTGAAGTGCCGCACCACGTCGATCTCGGCGACTTCCGGCAAGGGCAAGTCCACACGCAGCATATCCTCGGGTAGTTTAGCTTTGGGCACATCCGCGTCCGGGAAACGCACGCCGCGCCGCCCTGGAGAAGAAATATCATAGATCAGGGGTTCAGTCACCGGACACCTCCGCTAAAACGTCCACCAGATAATCGATCTCATCACGGCGGTTCATCTCGGTCACAGCGAACATCAGGCAGTCCTGCATGTCCGGGAAACTCTGGCCGAGGTCATAGCCGCCCAGAATGGAGTGGTCCAGCAAATGCGAGTTGATTTCTTCCGCGGGAAGCGGGCAACGCACCACGAACTCGTTGAAGAAAGGCGCACCCGACCATAATTCGTAGCCATCCAAGGCAGCGATCTTTTCGGCCGCGTAATGCGCCTTGTGATAGCTCAACTCGGCTGCTTCGCGCAGGCCCTGCTTGCCCACCAGGCTCATATATACCGTAGCGGAGAGTGCCATCAGTCCTTGGTTGGTGCAGATATTCGAACTGGCGCGCTCGCGGCGGATGTGCTGCTCACGCGTACTCAAGGTAAGCACGAAACCGCGTTGGCCGCGGCTATCGGTAGTCTCACCAATCAAGCGTCCGGCCAGGCTGCGCACGTATTTATCGCGCGTCGCCAGGATACCCAGGTATGGGCCACCATAAGACAGTGGGATACCCAACGGCTGGCCTTCCCCGGTCACGATGTCGGCCCCAAATTCACTGGGTGGCTTGAGCATACCCAACGCCATCGGGTTGACGGATACACCTAACAACGCTCCGGCTGCATGCACGGCCTCGGCCAATTCAGTGTAGTCATAGACGCGTCCGAAGAAATCAGGGTACTGCACCATCACCAGGGCAGTATCATCATCCAGCAAAGCCAGTAAGGCTTCCGGCCCGGCATCAAGCGGCAGGTCTTCACCCACAAACTGTAACTCGGTGCCCTGGCTGTAGGTATGGATGGTCTGGCGGTAGTGCGGGTGCAGACCGGGAGCAAGCACGACCGTCTTGCGTTTGCCGCGCGTGATCGCCTGGCTCATATTCACCGCTTCGGCTGCTGCCGTCGCCCCATCGTAGTGCGAGGCGTTGGAAACATCCATACCGGTAAGCTGGCAAATCATGCTCTGGTATTCAAAAATAGCCTGAAGCGTCCCTTGAGAGACTTCAGGCTGGTAGGGCGTATATGCGGTCAGGAACTCACCGCGGCTGATGATCGCCCCAACCGCGGCCGGAACGTAATGGTTATAGGCTCCGGCCCCCAGGAAACTGGGCATCTCCTGCGTGGTGTAGTTCGCCGAGGCCAACTCCTGCAAATCCTGGAGCGCCTCCATCTCGGTCAGTGCGTCGGGCAGGTCCAGTTCGGGGAAACGGTGCCTGGCAGGCACCACCTTGAACAGGTCTGCCACCGACTCCACGCCGATGGTTTTCAGCATCGCGGCGCGATCCGCGTCCGAATTAGGGTTGAACATTATTCGTCGCGTCCCGCCAGGAATGCTTCGTAAGCCGCGGCGTCCATCAGGTCGTCCAGTTCACCGGCATCGCTGAGCTTGATCTTGACGATCCAGGCTTCGCCGTAGGGGTCACTATTGACCAGTTCGGGGGAATCTTCCAGGGCGCTGTTGATTTCGACGATTTCACCGGCAACCGGCATCAGCAGATCAGCGGCGGCCTTCACGGATTCGACCACCCCAAAGGTCTCACCGGCATCGAAGCTGTCGCCTTCAGCAGGCAGCTCAACATATACGATGTCCGAGAGCGAATCTTGAGCATAATCCGTAATGCCTACTGTACCAGTATCACCTTCCACACGGATCCATTCGTCATCTTCGCTGTACTTCAAATCTTTCGGGATATTCATTTTTACCTCCAGGTAATGTGAGTAAATTACGAAACGCTTATTTTAGAATTTCACAAAGGTAATGGTGAATTACTTAACAATAGTCGCAATAAAAACAAAAAGCGCACACAAATAGCGTATGCGCCTCTGTCATAAACCTGAGAGATTCATCCCGGGCATGCCCGGCATTTGCCCCTTCGGTGGTTGGCTGCACATATACAACCAATCTTTCCAGAGGTTTGCGGCCACAGGGTCCTTTTACCTGAGAGTTTCGTACCGGTACCACCCGGCACTTGCCCCTTCGGTGCCCGGCACCCGGCCGGGACTCTCCCCTGCTACCGTCCAATTGTTGACTTCATTCTAATTTCGGCGGGTTGAAAAGTCAAGCACTTGTTAGACAATTTAATAATCAGCTAGTATCTATCAACCGCGTCCCGGTTTCAGGAAATAGACCAGCACCTTGACCGGCAAGATCACAACACTACCAAAGATGATTCCCAACTCACTAAGCAGGCTGCTGTTTGGGGCAGGCTTGCCCACAAAGCGGCTCAACAGCGCATCAAAAGAATTCCCCCACAGGTTCCCAAAAGTGATCATGCGGATGTAAGCCAGAATGTCCTGCGCGCCTTGCTCCGCGTACTGTTCCACAAGTTTGTCCCAGGCTTCAGAATCGGGGTGACCTTCCGTTTCGGCGTAGTGTTGGGCAAACAAGAGCGCCGGAACTTCATCAGGGGGAAGTTCCGTGAATTCACTCACATTGATGGCGTCGATCTGCTCCCGTGGAACACCCGCCTTCAAGGCAGCTACGCTGTGCCCCCAATTACAATAGCGGCAGTCGTTGACCTGGGTTACGGCCAGCATGATGCGTTCGGAGAACGCCTTACTGACCCTTCCCCCGCGCGCGGCGCGCTTGAGGTCGGGCAGCCGGTTCAGCAAATCGTCAATGGCCTGAATGAAAGCTCGGTAGGTAAAAATTCGTCGCGAAAATGTGCTGGCATCCATGTCGTCTTACCTGCTTCACAAGTCTGATTGTTACAAAAAGCACTACTTAGATTATACCCCCTCCCTCAGACAATAAAAAAAACGGCTCCTTGCATCAATCAAGAAGCCGTCTACGTACATTGCTTGGAATTCTTTAGGCTTTATCGCGCACGAAATCCCAGTCGCTGGTAAGCCAATATTTGAAATCCTGGCCCTGGGATACCTGAATGGCACCCACAACGCCGTAAACCACGGCCGCGATCGGGATCAAAGAGATCAGGAAAGCGATGGGGATACAGAGTAAACCG
>JBNKDD010000471.1:0-3487 GCA_050288085.1 Anaerolineae bacterium | reverse complement strand
CGAGTGTGCCGACCGCAGGTCGGGCGAGGATGGGGGGTAAAGTTCCGTTAAGAATCCCCCACTTTTTCGTGCAACCGCCTGCCACAGGTACTTTGACATCCATTTCGCCTACACCTATAATGAGGATTGGATTAAGAAACCAATCAATAGGAACTTTTTAGAGAGCAAATGCAAGAACCACAAGAACCCATACGCCATGAGCTATTGACCTGGGCAGATGTCGATCAGTTGATGGACGTGATCATTGGGCAGCTGCGTGAAGTGCCCGCATTTGATGCTTTATTGATGATTACGCGCGGGGGGATCGTTCCCGGCGGTGTGATCTGTGAGGCGCTGGATATCAAATGGGTGCTGACGGCTGCCGTGAGATTCCCATCGGCGATTGGTACGAAACCGCTGGCGGCCTGGCCGAACTTCTTACAGTTCCCAGATGATGATATTCTGGCGGATCGACGCGTCTTGATCATCGATGACGTTTGGGGCAGCGGGCGTACTATCAGTGCTGTGAGTGGTCGTGTTGACCTGGCAGGCGGTAGGCCGTTTACCTGTGTGATGCACTACAATCCCTACCGCTCACTGTTCACGAAAACTAAGCCCTATTTCTTTGGGGCGATTACCGATGCCCGGATTATCTATCCCTGGGAGGTTGACCGGGGGATGGATAATATCCGCACCGGGCCATCTGGGATGAATTGATAATGGACCCCTATCTGCTAGGCCTGGTTATATTCATGATGGTGATGGCCGTTGGGTTAAGCGTGTTTATCGGCCTGGAGGTATTTGGTCTGGTACGCCGGATCACCGTTGATTTGAGCCGGGCCGCTAACAGCGGCGCAGTCGGGGTGAGAGGTGAGCACGTCGGTGAGGATGAGGATCAAATCCAGTCTTTCCCGGCTTATCAGGATCGCCGGACGGTCGAGCGCCTGATTGAGCATTTCGAGGAAGAACCGGAATAAATCGCCTTTATTGAGGAATCAAAAGGAACGAGGTAATCAACTGCCTCGTTCCTTTTTTGTTATGTCTGACGACTCAGGCTGCAGTTTGTGACGGCTCGTCATCTTGTTGAGGCGTTGGTGAAGATGTTTCCTCAACCTTGACCTCAGCCTCCGGTAGAGATTCTACTTTGTCGGCCTTGATGATCGCATCATGGCCCTGACGTTCAAATTCCTCGACCAGTTTGTTCAGATCGAGTCCGCTCTGGGTGAAGCCGATCCGCTTGCGTTCCGGTTCGATCCGCACGACCTTCATGATCACTTGGTCGCCACGTTGGAGGTAGGAATACGGTTCGGTGAGCGTGCCATCAGCCATCTCGGTGACATGCAGCAGACCCTCGATACCATCGGCCAGCACGACGAATGCGCCGAAGTCCACGACGTTGCTCACCTTGCCCATCACAATGTCGTCAATATCGTAGGTCTCATTGACAATATCCCAGGGATCGGGTTTGGTGCGGCACAGGCTCAAGGCAATTCGTTGATTGTCGTGGTCGAGTTCAAGGACGTATACGTCGATCTCCTCGCCAATGCTGACCGCGTCGGACGGATGCGGTACACGATGCCAGGCCAATTCGGAAACGTGGATCAGGCCATCGGCCCCGCCCAGATTGACGAATACGCCAAAGTCACGGATACCGGTGACCCGTCCCTTGATGATGTCGCCAACCTTCAGTTCATCCAACAGGCGGGTCTTTTGCTGGGCACGCCATTCTCGCTTAGCCTCTCGCTGTGAGAGGATCAGGCGGCGGCGGCCCTGGTTGACCTCGATCACTTTGGCAGTGATGGTTTGCCCGATCATGGTGTCCATGACGTCACGGCGATCTGGACCGGTCAGACCTTGTTCTAACTCAACGAGGTGAGAGGAAGGGACAAAGCCTTCCAGGCGGCCAAACCGAACCAGCAGCCCGCCCTTGTTGTGACCGGTTATTGTGCATTCAACCACATCACCGCTTTCCAGAAGTTTGTGGGCTTGTTCCCAATCCTGCCCTTGCAGGCCGAGATTGAGAGAAACGAGTAGATTGCCGTCCCGGTCGCTGGGGTTGAGGACGTAAACCGGCACGACATCCCCCTCCTTGAGTGATCGCCGCAGGTCACGAGGCATACGCTCAATGTCCTGCGGGGGGATCAGACCGTCACGTTTGGCTCCCAGATCAACAACAATCTCATTCTTGCGGATTTCGAGGATTTCCGCATCGCGGATGTCCCCTCGAGATGGCTCATCAAATTCGTAGAAATCGTCTAGTAGAGCACCAAAATCCTGTACTTCTTCTTCACTTGAAAACATATCAACCATCGTAACCTTCCGTTTTATCCGGGCATAGAGTCGATCAACAAGCGCCCGGCTAATTATTTAGCACGTGTCGCATGTCTGGTGGAGTTAGGTTGTGCTTGAATTAGGCGTGTTACCCTGAAACACGTACCCCTCTATTATTCTTAGTATATCGATTGCAAGATACAGCGTCAATATACATCATAAATTTCTGATATATTACCCGCCAAAATGCCTATCGTTGGGACAACGTTTGTAAAACACCTGCCATAGCTTTTCATATGACGGTATAATGGGCACGCTTGAAAGGGATAGGTAGTAGTATGGAATTACTTGCCTTATGGAAAATCGTCCGGCGGCGGTGGTGGCTGATAGCTATACCGGCCCTGGTCGCGTTAGCCTATGCAGTTTATGGTTACGTCAAAGCGCCTCCGACAGTTGGCTTTTCGACCCGCATCCGGTTCACGGGGGCCGTCCCGCCAGTGGGGGATGTGGGGACATACGAGGATGAGGGGTATTTCCCCTGGACCTCTTCGGAATATGTAGCCGGTGCTTTAGATGACTGGGTACGCACCAGCTCCTTCGCGGAGGAAGTCAGCGCGGAACTGGCAAAGCGGGAGATCGACATCCCGGCGGATGCGCTCCGGGCCAGCATCGCGGCAGAACATGACCGCAGTGTGATGGTGCTGATTGTGGGCTGGTCAAACCCGGATGATCTGATGCAGATTGCCGAAGCGTCAACGACTGTGCTTCAGACCAGGAGCGGCGATTATTGGCCGCAGTTGGCCGGGCAAGAGTTGGAAGTGATCGCGCTGGATAAACCGGCGATTGCGCCGGTTCCGCCACCGGTAACCGCCCGGTTTGAGCCGCTGATCCGGTTTGGGCTGGGATTGGTGGCAGGCATTGCGCTGGCCTTCCTGGTTGAATATCTCGATCCCACGCTGCGTGAACGCGCCCAGATAGAAGATTTGGGGCTGCCGGTGCTGGTTGAGATTCCGCGAGATCGCGGTCGTTAGGCCGGGATCGGCAAAATCCGGCGAAATGATGTAATATGCCGGGGTTGTTTACCGGTGCATCTCGGAGAGATTATGCAACTTCAAACCTATTTTCGAATTTTAATGCGGCGCGGTTGGATTATGATTTTGCTGGCGGTGATTACGGCAGCGGCTGCTTTTGGGTTCAGCACCATCATGGAGGAGAAAGCGCCGATCTATAAATCCAC
>JBNKDD010000470.1:0-3494 GCA_050288085.1 Anaerolineae bacterium | reverse complement strand
GGCCTGGTTTTGACCGTGCAGGCGTGTACCGCAGCGACAACGCCCACCGATGAGGATGTGAGCACCGCCCAGCCCACTGAAATCACCATCGAAGCAAGTGAAGAGCCTACACCGGAGACAGCGGAGCCTACCTCGACAAAAGCTGCCACTGCGCTGACAGCGCCCACAGAAGCAAGCGAAGAACCCACACCGGAGACAGCGGAGCCTACCGCGGTGGAAATCCCCGCCGATCTGGTGGGGGTTTGCCCGGAACCAACCGCCGACACCCGGCTCTATATTGATCAGACCAACGGCTTCTGCCTGCTGTATCCGGCCAGTTTCACCCTGGAATCCGACCCGGATAGGTCGTCGCTCTTCACCAATGCGCGGTTCCAGGGAAGCGCGCTGTTTGGGAAGGGTACAGAGACCGTATATGCGACTCTGCGGGTAAATGTAGTTGGTCAGCCTGGTGCAGCGAAAGGCTACACGATGGCTGATTATGCCGATCTGCTGTTCGGTGAATCTTCAACGTTGGCATATGTTCCTCGCGAGGATATCACGTTGGGCAGTGGGCAGTCGGCTGTCGTTCGCAAGATGACAGCCTTTAGCTACTTTTTTGTGCTCAATGCTGCTGTGCATGATACGCTGTACGAAGTGATCGTGTCGCCAACAAATACGGACTCCGCTGGTGATCTTGCCCCGGATGTGGAATTAGCCTGGACGACCATGCTTGACTCGCTGACCTTTTTCCCACCAGCTTATTCGGGAGAGATATTGATTCCCGAAGAAATCTGCCCGGAGCCAACCGCCGATACTTACCTGTACATCCACCGGGAGCTTGGTTACTGTGTGCTGGTTCCCAACAGTTTTGAGGAAGACCCGGAACATGGTATGGGCTGGTTCATCGGCGGGCCGGAACTGACCGGGCTGCCGATGGGGGATCGAGTCCTTGCTACAATCGGGATGTATGAAAACAAGTTTGATGAGACGGTTGAAGAGCTTGCCGATGTCCACATCAGTGCATACCATGATTCGGACCCGATCATTCGGGTCGATACGACCGTCTCCGGTCTCCCGGCAGTGTTCTGGGATCGCCCGCAGGCAGACGTTCCCAGCCGGACCATGGTGATCCTGGCCAATGGATATCTGTATATCCTATATATCAGGCCGGTTGACCCGGTCAACTACCCGGAGGCAGTTGAGTCAGCCGAATTGGTTTGGAACACCTTCATCGATTCCTTTGTATTCTTCGAACCCTGGCTGTAGTAGGTGTTTCTGCTGTTTGTTGTTATTCAGTCAATGAGGAAGGGATGTTAAGATGAAGTCGGATAAGTATTTGCGATTCCTGGCTGTATTAATCGTTCTGACCGGTTTGATACTCGCGGTTCTGGCCTGCAATGCGCCGTTGTCATCCACCGGAGATATCGCACTTGATGTTCAACCTACTGGAGCTGTTGTCGAACAAACTGAGGAACCCACTCCGGAGCCAGCAGAGCCTACCCCGACGGAACTTCCCCCGGATCCGACCAGTGTCTGCCCGGAGCCAACCGCCGATACCCTGCTTTACGTGGACGAGGCCAGCGGATTTTGCTTGCTCTATCCGACCGGCTTCACGCTGAGATCCGGTGTGAGTATGCATACATCTCATATAGGTGTCATGTTTGAGCCTAGTGTTGAAGGTGAAGAGACGTTGGCGACGTTGGAGGTAAACGTGATCGGTCAACCCGGTGTGATGACAGGCATTACACCGGCTGAATTCGCCGAGCAGAAACTTAATGATCTGGCGGTTTCGTTTGGGGAGGCCCTTTTCTCTCAAGAAGAGCTTACACTGCCCAATGGTCTGGAGGCGGTTGTGCTTCCAGGCCAGGCGGGGATATTCCCTTTCCGTTCGCTCTATGTCGCTGCGAACGACACGATGTATGAGTTTACCGGCTTTCCGACTGTGGGTTTTGATGGAGAACCTATCCCGGAGGTGGAGTTAGCCTGGACGACCATGCTCGACTCGCTGACCTTTTTCCCGCCGGTGATCACGGAAGAACTTCGCATCCCCGAAGAGATTTGCCCGTCTGCCACCGCGGATACTTTCCTGGTTATTGACCGGCAGGAGGGCTATTGCATGCTGGTTCCCAACAGTTTTGAGGAAAACCCGGACTTTGGCATTGGGTCGTATATCGGCGGGCCAGAGCTGACCGGCCTCCCGGTATCGATGGAGCCGCGTGTCCATGCCACGCTTGGATTTGCCGGGGCGACCGAAGAAACAGTCGCAGAGGCCAACGCCCGCTATATTGAGGCCGCCCCTGATAAAGACTCGATCATTCTCACGGAGGTATCCGTCTCCGGCTATCCGGCGATATTCTGGGATCGCCCACAGTATATTGTTCCCCACCGCTCTGCCCTGATCATGGTGGATGGCTATTTGTATACCCTGCTCGTCCAGCCGGTTGACCCGGTCAACTACCCGGAGGCGGTTGAACCCGCTGAGTTGGCCTGGAACACCATTATCGATTCGCTTGTATTCTTCGAACCCTGGCAGTGATCTTAAGGGGGCAGTCGGTGAACTGCCCCTCCTTTGCATACCCATTCTCATCACGCTAACCTCTGTACTCGTATTGGGGGGATGTGTGGTTGGGGGCATCCAAACGGTGTTTAGTGTGATCTACAGGATGGGATATTAAATGAAGGCAGATAAGCGTAAGCGATTTCTATTTATGACATTGGCGGTGCTGGTTCTGGCGGCGCTGGCTTGCAACACACCGGCAGCATCTACCGTACAATTCACTGATGAAGCCCCTGTCGAACAAACTAAGGAGCCCACACCCGAAGAGCCGACTCCAGAAGTGTTGGAGCCGACTCCAACGGAAGCTCGCGTTGATCCGGCGACTGTCTGCCCGGAGCCTACTGCCGACACCCTGCTGTATGTCGATGAGGTCAACGGTTTTTGTTTGCTTTATCCTGCCAAATTCGCCATGCGAGCCGCCCCCAGACTCTATACCGATGTCGTATTTGAGGGAGATATGGTCGCCGAAGGCAGTTCGATACCGGCGCTGCTTTCGGTGAACGTAATTGCCAAACCCTATATGGTGAGAGGCATGACGGTGTCAGAGTACATTGATCAGATGCTCGATGAATGGTCAATTCCCCCCGAATTCATCACCCGCGAGGAGGTGACGGTTGGCGGCGGTCTCCCGGCGCTGATCATCAGGGGGGTGCCTGCGATGCTCACTTCCCGCTCGTTGTATGTAATCGCACACGATACGCTGTACGAGGTGACCGCTCGCCCGGACTCGGAACCAGATGACCCTATCCCCGATATTGATTTAGCCTGGTCTACGATGTTCGAGTCGCTGACCTTTTTCCCGCCAGCCTTTGCCGAAGAAGTCCTGACCGCCGAGACAGTCTGTCCCACCGCCACCGCCGATACCTACCTGTTCATTCACCGGCGGGATGGTTACTGTGTGCTGGTTCCCAACAGCTTTGAGGAAGGGCCGGGTTATGAGAGTGGCTTGTTTGTTGGT
>JBNKDD010000469.1:0-3510 GCA_050288085.1 Anaerolineae bacterium | reverse complement strand
AAAAGAACCTGGAGATGGTCGCCCAGTCGGTGGTAGCGCTGGTTGCTCTGTGATCTCGGTAAGGGCAGAATTCCACAGGATGATCGTGCCATCGTATGAGTTTTGTTATGTTTTGTCCGGGGAGAATCGAGTAAACTAAGCATCTATCCGTAAATTAAAAAACGTCGGTTGTAGGGGCACTTCATAAAGCGCCTTGGGCGGATCGGACAAACCGAAGGTTTGCACC
This sequence comes from Anaerolineae bacterium, assembly GCA_050288085.1. GTDB lineage: Bacteria > Chloroflexota > Anaerolineae > Aggregatilineales > UBA3940 > JBNKDD01. Next base: position 3,284 of record JBNKDD010000469.1, on the reverse strand, counting down.
CCCTCTATGGTAAGGGTAGGCAGTCGATTGTTGAAATCCTCCGTCCGATGCCCTCTTCTATATCATACGTTGATCAATACATAATAGTCAGGAGCTAGAAGAATAATGCGTAAACTCACCTGTGATTCCCAATTAGAGGTGCTTGGGCAGAATATGCGAGCGTTGATCGATAACCTGAAAAGCGAACGAACCAGGCCGATCATGGAGAAATATAGAATAGCAGACGCTGAGCCGGATGAATGGTATCCTGCGATATGGTTGATGGATGCCCTGGATGAGATGGCTCAGGACTCGGATGTGATGTTCAACATGGTAGCAATAGGGATGAGCATCGGTGAGATGATGCCGTTGGCTGTGGAATATGATAACCCAACCCTTGAACAGGCGTTGATGGACTGGGATGCCTCCTACCAGGCTATTCACCGAAACGGCGATGCCGGAGGCATCCAGGTTGAGAAAGTCAGTGACACGCATTTCAAAGTTTCCTTTACCGATCTCTACCCGGATGATTGGAGCTACGGGATCATGTTTGGGCAGGGCCGTCGCTTTTTACCCCCCGGCACGAATTTCAAAGTTATCTATGATGCCGAGATAACCCCGCGTGATAAGGGTGGGCAGGGTCCTACCGTCATTCATATTCAATGGTAAACGGCCTTTTGTCGACGATTCCCGATCATATCAATCAGTTGACGAACTGCTGCTGCTTAAAAATCTGACAGTCGAACAATAAAGAGCGCAGAATAACACTCTGCGCTCTTTTGTATATGCCAGGTGAGTTCGGGTTTATTGCATTGATGCGGCGATGGCAATCAGTTCGTTGAGAGGAAGGGTGCTGCTAAGATGATAACGCATCCCGTCCTGCATCCATTCCAGATGGTTGATTCCGTTACAGGTGATTGAGCAACCATCAGCCTCTCCGCAATATCTTTGTAATAATTTTTTCACGAAAATTCATAATTCGAACTAATAAATCCGTTAAAGTGAATATATGAATAAGACGCGATAATCAGGAGATTTTAGTACGATGCGTGAATTTACCTGCGAACCCGAATTAGATGTGCTCGGCCAAAACATGCGGGCATTTATCGATAACCTGCAAGCCGTACATACCCGACCCATCATGGTGAGATATGGAATAGCGGAGCCAAACCCGGACGAATGGTATCCTGCCGGATTGTTGATGGAAATCTTCAACGAGATAGCTGAAACGCCTGAAGTGATGTTCAACCTGGTTGCCATCGGGATGGGAATCGGTGAAATTATGCAGTTCACAAAATACACCGACCCGACCCTTGAGCAGGCACTCATGGACTGGAATAGCTCTTACCAGGCTATTCACCGGAATGGCGATGCTGGTGACATCCGTGTTGAGAAGATCAGCGACACTCATTTCAAGGTCAGCTTTACCGATCTATACCCCGACGACTTTAGCTACGGGATCTTGTACGGTTACGGGCAGCGCTTTCTGCGCCCTGGCATAAACTTTAAAGTTGCCTATGATCCTGACGTAACCCCGCGTGATCAGGGTGGACAGGGTCCTACCGTCATTCATATCTCCTGGTGATTTTCCTCTGTTAGACAATTCCTGATCAGGCGGCATAATATAGGGGTGATCGTTCAAAACAGGCCGGTATAAACCGGTAGGGACGATTTCCCCGTGAATAAGTTATCATCTGGAGCAGCATAGTGGGCCGATTAAAAGCCCTGCTTGACCGGCTGCTTTCATCTGAAGGCGGCTCGCGCCCATCCTACGGGCCAGCTGCATCGGAGACTCCGCCGCCGGTGCATCGACGGGTGCTGTCGATCATCCACAACCCGGTGATAACCAGCCGGGGTGGTCGGCGCTTGAAGGAAGTCTTCGGCTGGAATGACCCCGATTGGCTGGCTGAACAGTATATCCAGGATGTGCGCTGGGCCAGTTATGGCTATGCCAACTACGAGATCACCGAGCGGATCGAGGTGGACGGATACCCGGTCAAGGTTGATGGCTTTTGTTACGACGAGCAAAGTTATCTATCCGCCTGGCAGCATCGCCAATTCCACGATCCTGACGGAGTTGATTATCTCCGGCTGGTACACGAATTCGACATGATCGAGAAGGTGAACAGCGGCGCTGTCGATGAGGTGTGGCTGTTCGGTTTTCCCTATGGCGGCTACTATGAATCGATCATGTGCGGGCCGGATGCCTTCTGGTGCAATGCCCCACCGCTCAAAGGGACAGAGCACGCCTCGCGCCGGTTTGTGATTATGGGTTTTAACTACGAGCGCGGGGTAGGGGAGATGCTCGAAGACCTGGGTCACCGCGCCGAGTCGATCATGTCGAAGGTCTACGAGCCGGTTCGCGATGATCATAATCTGTGGAAGCGTTTTATCCGCTATGATCAGACCCACCCAGGCCGGGCGGAATGCGGTAATGTGCACTTCGCGCCGAACAGCCAGCGCGATTACGATTGGGGCAATCCGCGCCCCGTATTGAGTTATTGCGATAGCTGGTACAACTTCCCGGATTTGCAGGCTGAACCCCGTCGTGTTACCTGCCGGGAGTGGGGTAACGGTGATATCCGCCAGCATCACCTGTGGTGGCTCCGACACTTTCCGCACAGTGTAGGGCAAACCGGCGGTATATCCCATAACTGGTGGGAATACGTGACCGACCCCAACCGGGTTGCCTTATAGAGGAATCACCAACAGGCAAAGACCGAGCTATAATCCTGTCAACATTATGTATTCAAGGATACTAACATGACCATCGAATCAGAACAGGATTTAATCGGCCTGAAACGCATCTGCCGGGTGATCGCCCTGACATTGAAGGAAATGAGCGGACACATCCGTCCCGGCATCACCACTGCTGAATTAGATGCTGTCGGGGCAGCGGTCTTGACCCGTCATGGGGCACGCTCCGCACCCATCCTGACCTATGATTTTCCAGGGCATACCTGTATTAGCGTCAACTACGAGGCCGCACACGGCATCCCCGGTGATCGAGTTTTGCGGGCAGGCGATATTGTCAACCTCGATGTGTCGGCAGAATTAGACGGATACTTTGGGGATCACGCCGCCAGTTTCCCGGTCGGCAAGGTATCGAAACAGGCTCAACGCCTGATGACCTGCACCAAAAAGGCGCTCCGAAAGGGAATCGCTTCTGCTAAAGCGGGCCGCCCGATTAACGTCATTGGCCGCGCATTTGAAAATACCGTGCGCCGGGAAGGGTTCAAAATGATCTATGAGCTGCCCGGTCACGGTGTAGGGCGGGCCTTACACGAAGAGCCGACCATCCCCGG
>JBNKDD010000468.1:0-3513 GCA_050288085.1 Anaerolineae bacterium | reverse complement strand
CTCTCTGGTTCTGTTAGAATGAATTGTCTTTTTGCCATATTCACTAATTATGCGAATTTGTTTTGTTCTGTCCATAAAGTGAATCTCTGTTCATCTAAATGTATCCAAAGGTACATTTAGGTCGGGCAAATGCCGCGGCGTGATAAAGTTCTGGAGACTAAGTTTGGGCCTGGGCCATCGCGGAATTGAAATCATCAATGGCCTGCTGCGACAGTTCGTGATCGCCCAGCGCCAGGATCAAATCCAGGGGGATAGTAATATCCTCTGCTCCGGCCAGGACGGCGGCAATCACCTCATCTTCCGATTTGAGGCTGGCTGCCAGCGATTTAGTCGATGTGCCTCTCACAATCTCGGACACCTCCCGCATGACCCGGATGCCGCCTTCCTCACCGGCAAGCTGACGGGTCAGCCGGTTAACGTAGGGAATGGCATATGCTGCCCCAACCTGCACCGCCAGGTAAGCCTGTGAGGGATGGCTGATGGCGGTGATCGCACATAGTATCCCTTCAGCGGTTAGCCGACCCGCCATCGAGAGGTTTTCGGTCGTCGCCGGGATTTTGACAAACACCCGCTCCGGGGCCATCTCCGAGGCTTCTCTGGCCTGGGCTTCCCGCCCTTTGATGTCATCTGCCGTCACCTGGTAAAAGACCGGCCCCCCGGTGATCTCCAAAAAGTCACGCAGGATGTCTAATCCGGGCCGTCCGACTTTTGCGATCAATGCCGGGTTGGTGGTCACCCCTGCAATAAACCCCAATTCTAACGCCCGGTGAAGGTCTTCAACTTCTGCCGAATCCAAAAATAACGCCATAGTGATTTCTCCTTTGCTGCCTGATTATAGATCGCTCGTGCGGAAACTAACCATGTTTCCAGGCTGTTAATAAAATATATCGTTTTTGTGATTATTCCCCTGCGTCTATTCGACAGGTACCAATTACAGGGTATAATCCCGACCGACCTGGACGGTAATTTGTCCTCGATCATGATACTAAAAGAACTCAAGGAGAGCGGGTTCGACACATTATGTACATTTTAGGTATTTCCTGTTACTACCACGACTCGGCAGCATGCATCCTTAAGGATGGAGAGTTAATCGCGGCCTCAACCGAGGAACGCTTTTCACGCATTAAGCACGATAACGGCTTCCCTCACCTTGCCATTGAATTTTGCCTGGAGTCTGCCGGTATCACTACAGACGACCTGGATTACGCGGTCTTCTATGAGAAGCCCTTCTTAAAAATGCAGCGCATCCTGTTAAGTTCTCTGGGAACTTATCCGCGCTCAATTGGCTTCTTCCGGGAGTCGATGATCTCCTGGTTTAATGAGAAACTCTGGATCAAAACCCAGTTACTTGACAAGCTGCAAATCCCGGATAAGAAGCTGCTGTTTGTTGAGCATCACCTATCTCACGCGGCCAGCTCTTTCTTTACTGCGCCCTATGATGAAGCGGCCATCATCACGCTTGATGGTGTTGGCGAGTGGACAACGGCTACCGTCGGCAAGGGTAAATCTTCCTGGAATGGGGAAGGCTCAAACGAGATCGACCTGTTTGAAGAAACCCGCTTCCCGCACTCGCTGGGACTGCTGTACTCTGCCTTTACGGCTTACCTGGGCTTCCGGGTTAATAACGGCGAGTACAAGGTGATGGGAATGGCTCCGTTTGGTGAGCCTAACTACAAGGACAAAGTCTACAAACTGATCGATGTCGCAGATGATGGCAGCTTCCGCCTGAATATGGATTACTTCTCATTCCACTATTCCCTGCGGAACACCTACAATCAAAAGTTTGTCGATCTGTTTGGCCCACGCCGTATCCCGGAGGGTGAATTCTTCACCCCGAAGACACACCCGGATCGTGATGGCGCAGAAGCCCGTGAGAACCAGCGCTTCGCCGATATCGCCGCCAGCATCCAGCGCGTGACCGAAGAAGTCATGATCAAGATCGCCAATCACGCACACCAGGCTACCGGGTCTAAGAACCTGGTGATGGCGGGTGGTGTGGCACTCAACAGTGTCGCCAACGGCAAGATCCTTGATGAGACGCCTTTTGAGAATATGTACATCCAGCCAGAAGCCGGTGACGGCGGTGGTGCACTTGGTGCGGCACTCTATGCCTACCATGTCCTGCTCAACCAACCGCGCAAGCTGGTCATGGAAACCGTCTACTACGGCAAGGGTTATTCAACCGAGGAAGTCCGGGCATACCTGGACAGCCAGGGCGTACCCTACGAATATGTCGAAGACGAAAACGAGCTGATGGATCGCACCGTTGATGTGCTGCTGGATGGTGGTGTGGTCGGTTGGCATCAAGGGCGCTTCGAGTGGGGGCCGCGTGCGCTTGGAAATCGCAGCATCCTGGCTGACCCGCGTCGGGCCGAAATGAAAGAAATCGTCAACGTTAAGATTAAATTCCGTGAGCCGTTCCGACCATTCGCCCCGGTGACGATGGAAGAAAAAGCGCCGGAATTCTTCGAGATGGGGCCATATCAGGGACAGCCTTCCCCGCGCTTTATGCTAGTCGTTCGTCCTATTCCGGAAGATAAGCAGTCGGTTATCCCGGCAGTCACCCACGTGAACGGCGGTGGCCGTTTACAGGCTGTGCGCCGTCAGGATAATCCCTGGTACTACGGCCTGATCGAACGGTTCGGACAGGCGACCGGCGTGCCGGTGCTGCTCAATACCAGCTTCAACCTGCGCGGTGAACCGATTGTTACCTCTCCGGCCAATTCGCTCAATACGTTCAAGAAGGGTGCACTGGAACTACTGGTAATCGATCACTTCCTGGTCTATAAGGAAGCATTGGATAAATAGCTATCAGAGGTATTTCAGTGGTTGCCTTGCTTTCAAACCCATATAATAATGGAGTAAGTTGTTGATAGACTGGTTGTAGAAGGTGCGAAAATGGGACAATTACTAAATAAGTGGTGGGTATTACCACTCATTGCCCTAATTGGCGCTATTTTGTCCCTTCTAATCCTGGTTGGAATGGCTTATGTTGCTTTTTCTATTCTTGGGGGGATTGCTCTAGGTCAGTCTCTCTAGTCCAATCAACAAGCGTATTGAACAAGCAAGGCAAATGGAGTAAAAAAGATGGGTCAATTACTTAAGAATATGGGTTCAAACATGGGAATTATCGGGGAATTCCTGAAGTTCCTGTGGGCACGCAAGATGTGGTGGCTGATCCCGATGGTGGTTGTATTGCTAGTATTCGGCTTCCTGCTGATCTTTGCGACTACTAGTGGTATCGGGCCATTCATCTACCCGCTGTTCTAGCCCATCTTTATGATAGAATAGAGTGGCAAGGCAAAGCTATTTTCAGGAGTAATTCAATGGGTCAATTTTTTAAGAATATGGGTTCAAACATGGGAGTCGTCGGGGAATTCCTGAAGTTCCTGTGGGCACGCAAGATGTGGTGGCTGATCCCGATGGTGGTTGTACTGTTGGTATTCGGCTTCCTGCTGATCTTTGCGTCTGCTTCTGGTGTGGGGCCGTTCATCTACACGCTGTTCTAAGTTG
>JBNKDD010000467.1:0-3539 GCA_050288085.1 Anaerolineae bacterium | reverse complement strand
TTGGCCCTGAGGCGATGACCTCTTCTGGAGTCTGCGAAGTGAACTTCTTGAAGTTATCCACAAAGCGGGTGGCAAGCTGGCGATACTTGTTCCAGTATTCTTCCTCGCTGGGCCACGAGCTGGATGGGATCATCACTTCGTCGGGGACTTCGGGGCAGGTCTTCGGGACAGCAAAGCCGAAGACCGGGTCTTCGTAATATTCCACGTCGAGCAGTTGACCGGTCAGAGCGGCGGTGAGCATAGCACGGGTGTACTTGATGCTGATCCGCTTGCCAACGCCATATGGTCCACCAACCCAACCGGTGTTCAACAACCAGCAGTTGACGCCATAACGCTCGATCTTGCGCTTGAGTAAGTCAGCATAGTAAGCCGGGTGATGCACCATGAAAGGCGCACCAAAGCAAGCGCTGAAGGTGATCTCCGGTTCTTCACCGAGGCCGACTTCCGTGCCGCCTACCTTCGAGGTATAGCCCGAAATGAAGTGGTAGAGCGCCTGGTCGGGTGTCAGTTTGGCGATGGGCGGGATCACGCCCTGCGCGTCACAGGTCAGCAGGATGATGTTCTTGGGGTGACCGCCGCGCTTATCCGGGATTGCATTCGGGATGTAGGAGAGTGGGAAGGAAGCGCGGGTGTTCTGGGTGATCGCGTCGTCATCCAGGTCAACATAACGTGAGGTCGGGTCGTAGATCACGTTTTCGAGGATCGCGCCAAAGCGGTGGGATGCCTCGTAAATCTGCGGCTCGGCAGAAGGCGAAAGCTGAATAACCTTAGCATAGCTGCCGTTCTCAAAGTTGAAGATGCCGTTGTCACTCCAACCATGCTCGTCGTCACCGATCAGGCCCCGGTTGGGGTCGGCTGACAGCGAGGTCTTGCCTGTGCCGGACAGGCCAAAGAACAAGGCCACATCCCCGTCATCGCCCTGATTGGCCGAGCAGTGCATGGTCATGACGTTCTGAAGGGGCAGCAGGTAGTTCATCACCGTGAAGACCGACTTCTTGATCTCGCCACCATAGCCAGTATCACCGATAATGGCAATGCGTTGATCGAAGTTCAAGGTGATAAAGGTGCTGGTGCGTGTCCCGTCAATCGGCTCGAAGGCTTTAAATGAAGGGGCGGCCAGGACAGTGAAATCCGGTACGAACTGGCGATATTCATCCCGTGTTTTAGGTAGAATGAACATGTTGCGGGAGAAATGGCTGTGCCAGGCATATTCGGTGATCACACGGACGGCCAACCGGTAATCGGGATCGGCCCCGGCATAAACATCCTGGACAAACAGGTCACGCCCCTGCAAATAGCCCTGTAGACGGCTGAAGGTCTCAGCGAATTTATCAGTGCCGAGCGGGCGGTTATATACTCCCCACCAAATGTTATCTTCAGTGGACGGCTCACGGACAACGAATTTGTCCTGAGCAGCACGGGCGGTGTGTTTACCCGATTTGACCACAAATGGCCCCATGCTCGATATTTGCCCCTCACGACGGAAGATGGCCTCTTCATAGAGTGCCTCCGTCGGCAGGTTCCAATAGACAGTATTCAGGTTGGTCAGGCCGAGATTCGCCAGGCCGTAATCGGCCTTCAAGTCGGCAGCCTGATCTTGTGCCGGTGTCTTGATTTTTAACAGGTTGTTCATAGCCAGTCCCTCACCATTTTGCGGTCGCCAATGTAAATCTCGTTCGGTGCATTGGGGTCTAAGGCCCACTTCATGCGCTCGATCCCCTTCGTGATATCCTTCATCGCCCCGGCATAGCTCAGGCGGAGTCGGCCCTCGGCCCCAAAGGGCTTACCAGGTACGGCAACGACCAGGGCTTTATCCAGCAGGAAATTAGCCAATTTAATGGAATCACGTTCGTAAGCGCTGAAATCCGGGAAGCAGTAGAAGGTTCCACCCGGCCATTCGACTCGCACATCGGTGAAGGATGATAACTCCTGAATCATCACTTCGCGGTTGTTCTGGATAGTCAGGCGGAGGTTTTCGGTCACGCCCTGGATGCCGTTAAGTGCCCACTCGGCTGCTGACTGTGAGACGGCTGATGCACAGGAGGTGGTCTGCGCCTGGATGTTCTTCATGACCTCAACCAGTTCGCGGTGGGCAATCGTCCAGCCAATGCGGTAGCCGGTCATACCGTACAACTTCGAAACACCGTTGACGACGACAATCTTGCTGTTATCGACATCCTTATCGGTGAAGCGATAGCCAGGGGGGACCTCAACACCGTTGGATACCAACTGGTGGTAGATGTCGTCCATGATCAGGTAGATGCCGTTGCTCTCGCAGAAATCGACGATCTCAGCGATGAACTCCTCCGAGTAGACCATGCCAGAGGGGTTGTTCGGGCTGTTGACGATAATGGCCTTGGTGTAGGAACTGACAGCCTGCTCGATCTCCTGCATCCGGGGATGAAGTGAACCATCCTCCGGGGTGACGATCACCGGGATGCCGTATACCAGCTTGACCATTTCCGGGTAACTGACCCAATAGGGAGCCAGCAGAATTACTTCATCCTGCGGATCGACAATCGACAAGAGGGTGTTATAGATCGACTGCTTGGCCCCAGTCGAGACAATCACATTCTCTGGTGCGACCATCCGCCCATAATGCTCCTCCGTATAACGGATGATAGCCTTCTTCAAGGACACGGTGCCATCAGTCGGTACGTATTTGATGTCACCATCCTTTAGTTTGGCGGCTGACCCCAAAATAGCGGTGATGGGGACCTTATTCTTTGGTTCCCCTCCCCCCAAGTGGATTACCGGCTCACCCCGACTTCGCAATAAGCGTGCCTTATCGTTCAGTTCCAGGGTAGCCGATGCTTCAATAGATCTGGCTAACTGACTGATGCTCATAATCTCTCCTCAATGTCCTCGATGGTTTGCCTGTGCGGACGCAGGCGTGGGGAATAAACACACCTGGCGAGCAATTGTAACAAACGATCATTGAAATACAAAGCGTGGAGCGCATCATAATAAGGGGCACTGCGTCACATATATGTAACGGTGAACTGATAGATTCGCCAGGGACAACAAATGAAATGTCATTAACAACCGCCGGGGCAATCAAGGCTGTCATGCATCTTTGCGGCTAAGTCATTCATGCCTCCAACTCTCAAATTGCTACTGACAGCTTGACCTGATAATGGTATAATGGCCCCTCACAAGGGGCGGTGGCGGAATGGCAGACGCCGCGGACTTAAAATCCGCTGTCCTCACGGACGTGTGGGTTCGAATCCCACCCGCCCTACACGAACCAAATGACCCCGTCAGAGATGTGTGACTCCGGGCATAATGTCAGCGATATGATGGCTTTATGCCCGGAATCATCCTAAGTGTGTACAAAACAGGTGAGATCATTGTATTGATGCATGATCTCACCTGTTTTGTGTTTATGTGACTACTCCAAATAGATACCCAGTACGAAATTCGGGTGTTTCTAGAAATACGGTCTAAGAGATGTCACCTTCCCTCACGCTGCTTCTTTTGGTTTCCTAATGCTCCTTCATATCTTATTCATGCTAACTTATGATCAACGATGAGGCCCT
>JBNKDD010000466.1:0-3554 GCA_050288085.1 Anaerolineae bacterium | reverse complement strand
GACGACGCTGTAATCCTGCGCCAGGACATAGCCCAGCCTCAGCAAAAACGCCACCACCAGAATGAATATCAACCAACGCTGCTGCTTCACAGATTGCCCTTTATTGTTGCACATCGGGCAGTCCCTTGATTGTGCTGGACTACCCGGATAATCTCATGACCAGTTTGTAGGGAAACGTTTGTGGCCGCGCCCGCCACAACAAGCCATTTAACCTTGTACACGATTCTGGTATTCCTCAGACGACATGATGATGGTGATACGGGCCGGGATGATTGAGCCGCCCGGCATTAAGTTCTTCCTCGGTCACAGCATAAGGCTGGTAAACAAAACGCGCTTCCGCCAGTGGTGTACCGACCAGTTCGATCTTGTCCAGCGTATTCGGCCCCAAGCCGATTTTGTGTGCCAGTTGCAGATGGTTACTGCTGAAGCGGAACGGAACTTCCACAAGCCCTCTCGCCGCCGGATCAAATCCCATCGCTGCGACGGCCACCGTGTCGGTCGCCAGGGCGTTCTTCCCGGCAATCAGAACCCCCGGTTCAACCGGATTCCAGCCTACATTCCAGGGGCCTTCGCCGCCCTCGGAGGCCTTCACCCCATCGATCAGAGCAAAATCAATCGGACGCGCCAGATTCAAATCCACCACCACGCGGGGTACACGAGTCTGGTAGGTTGTTCCTGCGCCATGTAACGCCAACCGCGCCCAATCCTGCGGTTCCAGGCGGTAAAACTGCACCGGCACCAGGCCAACCAGATTCTTCATGGATAAGGTTACCCCGGCGCTGGCATGGCATTTCATTTTGGGAACAGACATAAACACATCGACATCCACCAGAATTTGATTGAAGGTGAATTCCCGATGAACGGACCATTTATCGCCAACACTTTTGGAGACAAAGTTTTTATAGGGCGCGGGCTGGTTGAGATCAATCAGAGTCGCACCCAGGTCTTTGGCAAGGTCGGTGTAGCCCCAGCGGGAGAATGATTCCTCATCGAAGACCGCTTCGACAATATACAATTCGCTGGCTCCCGCTTCGAGCACCGCTTCGCCCAACGCCCGCACGACCTCCGGGTGAGTGAAGTAGCTTTCAATCGGGTCGGCTTCAGTCAGATCAGCGCCCCAGACTCCGCCGGTCATGTTGATTTTGATGGCGACTTTATCCCCAGGGCTGACGACATCTCCCAGACCGCCCAGATCGTCAATCAGGCGGCGAACCTGCGCCCGGATTAACTCCCGGTCATAGCTGGCGGCCCGCGCTATGGCTACGCGCGGGGGTATCCCCGGATCATTCTGTTGACCGGCATCCGCTCCATCCATGCCGGAGGAAGCCCATAATTTACCGGGGAACAGATGACTGCCTGCTACCCCGGCCAGCAAAGCACTCAGAGTACGGAGGAAATGACGGCGCGATAGGCGACGGAGAATCAGGTTGTTTAATCGACGGAAGTTGAAATGTTTGTCCTTCATCAGAATGACACTCCAGAAACTCGATCCAGCGCAATCTCTCTTGCGCCTGATAACGTTAAATATCCCCCGATCCAACGCGCCATCCGGCCTGTGATAAACGCAATTGAACAAATTGAGCATAGTATAGATTGTCCGGTGTGTCTAGCGCCTGCTGATAAAAACGGGAGCACTCCAATGTCAAGTTAATCCCCCTGAGGTTTATGTGATATACTTTATAAATCGTTACAAATCTAACCTGAAATCGACCCATTTGCTGGTAAATCATAGTACCTATTAATATCGAGGGGGATGGTTATGAAACGAAAAATGTCGATCACAGCGGCAATGGTTATGTTCATCATCCTGGCCGGTTATCAGGCACAGACACAAGCCATTCCCACACCAACCGATACGGTCAGCGAGCAAACACTGGAAGACAATACCTTTATTGTCTGGGGGCCATCCGGACTGAATGTTGATCAATATATCACGGAAACGTTTCAGGAACGCCATCCCGATCTGAATATCGTCATCACTGACCAGGGGTGGGATGAAGCCCTACGCCAGAATTTGCAGAATGCTATTCTCATGGGCAGCCCCCCCGATGTGGTAATCGGCGAAAATTACTTTCGTGCTTTTGCCGCAGCAGGTGAATTATTACCCCTCGATGATATTCTCGCAAAATATGAAGATGACATTATCCCCGCAACCTATGCCAGTGCCATTTATGAAGGCAGTGTGTATGCTATCCCCATGTTTACAGGGGTTTTTGCCTTCGAACGGAACTGTCTGGTCATTGAATCGGCTGGTTTGGATTGTGACGCACCACCCCAATACTGGGATGAACTACTCACCGAAGCTGCCGCTATTCGGGACGCGGGCGCAGGCGACTATTATGGTTACACGTTGCAAGGCCCTGGCGGGACAGCGGTTGGTTCGGCCTTTCGTATCGCGGTCTATCAGGCCCAGTTAGATGCCCTTCCCTGCGCAAATGAGGCCTGTACCATTCCCAATTTTAATGATCCCAAAGCGATCCCCGTTTATGAAATGCTGCGTGAAATCACCGCTTACACGCCACCCGGTCTGATTGACAATACCAATGAAGGCCAGGTCTATGAAGCGCTGTTCCGGGGAATTTCGGCTTATCAGATTGCCGGAAGCTGGCATGTCGGCTGGGCAGAAAGCACCGGTTGTGATACATGCCGCTATTCCAGTATTCCGATTCCCCGCGAAGGACATCCCGCAAATCTGCTGGTCGGCAATTCACTTTATGCCGTACCAAGCAAGAGCCACCATCCTGAATTGGCAAAAGAATGGCTGGAATTATTGATCAGTACGGAAGTTCAAGAACGGGTATTCTCACAGTTGGGACGTTTGCCTGTGCGGCGCTCGGTGCTGAGTCAGATTCAGGAAACGGTAGACCCCGCAACGTCTACTTTCATCAACGAATTATTATATAATGAGGATTTAACCATTCTCCCACAATGGGAAGGCAATCCAAAGGAAACCTGGGCTATCTATAACGAACTACTCACCGATGTCCTGAAGACCGAACGCCCCATTCCGGAAATTATGCAAAAGGCTCAAGCAGCAGTTGAGTCTATGCGTTGAAATCGCCTAATTGAATAAAACCAATGCCACTGATCGAGCGATTGTTTGCATCCATTCAAGCACGGCTGTTAGTTGTATTTCTTGTTATTTCGCTGCTAACGGTTGCTATCGTTATTGCCTTCAACCAATGGCTCCAGATTCAACTTATTGCCGAGGCCGATAATTCCCTGTTGGTGAGTGCCGCTCAGATTGCAGATCGGATTGATGAATTCAACCGCAGCAATCAACAGGCCCTCAATGTGGGGTCCCGACTCCCCGATTTTGTTGATTTTCTCCAGGCTGATGCGACACAGCGACAAGACCATCTCTTTCGTGAACGCACCCGCGTTACGTTGGATTCACTCGAAATTGAGCCATGGGATGAATATTATGTCCTATCCCAGGCGATTTTAGATGACAACGGGCAAAATATCCTCGATACTGCCGATGCCAATATTGGCACCGATGAGTCCCAGCAAGAGTACTTCCGTGCCACCTTATTGGGCGGTTCGATCAATAT
>JBNKDD010000465.1:0-3559 GCA_050288085.1 Anaerolineae bacterium | reverse complement strand
CCGCCTAATCCCCCTTTTGCCACCCCGACCAATAAGGCTACAAAACCAACGACAACATAGAAGAGAACGACGTTATCAATCAATGGCTAGTCGTCCATCTCCGGTCGTGCAACCGGTTTGACCTCGATCCCTTCGGCGAACTCCCGGATGTCAGCAGGCCCTCCGAATTCGTGCCCGACCTGCGAAGCCGTAAAGGTGGCGGCAGCAGCGCCCAGCGCCAACGATTTAGCCAGCGGCTTCTGACCGGCCCGCCCGGCCAGATACCCGGCCAGAAAAGCATCCCACATGCCGCTGGTGGTTCCCTCTACGTCAGGGATTTCGACCAGCCAGCCGCCCTCCTCGGCGACCAGCACCGCCGTACTGCTGTCGTGCATGGTGACCAGCACCTTCTGCGCACCCCTATCGCGGAGATTGTGAGCCGCGCTGACCACATCATCCGGGTTGCGCACCGGGTAATTAAAAAAGGCTTCTGCTTCGATCTGGCGCAGGACGACCAGATCAGGCGAGACTTTCAAGGCGGCTTCTAACTCGGAGCCACCGGTAATCAACACCACCTGAGCGCTCAGATCGTGGGCAACCCCGGTTAACTGCGCGTAAGTATCGACCGGCGCACCGCCCCGACGCGCCCCAGAATACACCACAAAATCGCCATACTTCAAACAGCCTCGCAGCACCCCGGCCACATTGTCGATATCGGACTGCGAGATGCCGATGCTCTCTTCAGCGATCTGCGTCTCGGCGTGCTTGCCTGTATCGTAGATGATGGTGTTGCTCCGGGTGTGTCCGTTAACCCGGATAAAAGTCGATTCGAAATCTTCCTCGGAGATCAGAGCCTGGTATGCCCGACCGGTCGCATCATCACCCAACAGAATGATCGCGTGGGCGTCGCGGTTCAGCAAATGCAAACCATGCGCAATGTTGACGCCCTGCCCTGCCGGGTCAAGCCGGGTGGATTCTTCTGCCCGGTTGTGATACCCTACCGCCAGGTGATGGACAACCAGAGTCCGATCCAGCGAGGGATTAAAAGTCACTGTAAAAATCTTTGGTTCAGACATACTCTACCTATCCCTTTTGTACAGCTTTGAGTATACCGCACCGATTGTTATACCCACATGAGAGGATAATCTATGCGCTGGCAGGAAGCAACATCAACCACCCTGAAAACGTTAATCGGCAAAGAACGGATCGGGTTGATCACCGATGTGGATGGCACGATCAGCCCGATTGTGCCCGATCCCGATGCGGCCCAGGTAACACCTCGCAGCCGGGAACTGCTCCACCAACTCCACGATCAGTTGGCGCTGGTCGCGGTGATCACGGGACGGGCCGCAGCCGATGTCCAGGCGCGGGTAGGATTAGGCGAACTGGTCTACATCGGCAATCACGGGATGGAACGCTGGGAAAATGGCCGGGTGGAAGTGATGCCGGAGGCCGCGGCTTTCCGACCGGCGATTGAAGCCGCCCTGGCTGAAGCGCATCCGCTCCAACAGCCGGGGATGATCATCGAGGATAAGGGCGCGACGGTCAGTGTTCATTACCGGAAGGTGGCCGATCCAGAGCGTATCAAGGCCGAGTTGGTGCCGCTGATGGAGGCGATCAGCGCCCGGCATGGGCTGGAGTCGTTTTCGGGGCGGATGGTATTTGAGATTCGCCCGCCGATTGAGGCCAACAAAGGGACTGCCTTCCGCTACCTGGTGGAAAGTCACCGGCTGGATGGCGCGTTATTCCTCGGTGATGATACAACCGATGTCGATGCGATGCGGGCGGCCCGTGAGCTTCGCGAAAAGGGGCTGTGTTATGCGTTGGCGGTCGGGGTTGAATCGGAGGGAACGCCGCCCACTGTGCGCGAAAATGCCGATCTGCTGGCGGCGGGTGTGCCGGGAGTCGAGGATTTCCTTGAGTGGCTGG
The DNA here is from genome assembly GCA_050288085.1 of Anaerolineae bacterium. Lineage (GTDB taxonomy): Bacteria > Chloroflexota > Anaerolineae > Aggregatilineales > UBA3940 > JBNKDD01. The sequence continues at coordinate 1,651 of JBNKDD010000465.1, read as the reverse complement.
TGGGGGCGGTGATCCGATAACCAAAAACGCGCCCGGTCAAACGAGCGCGCCGAAAAGCATTTGGCATGAAGAAAGTTATGAAGTCAGGAAGTCAGGCGGGTCAACCGGCTCCTCGCTGATATGTATCCGGAACTCGATCATACCGTCGCTGAACCCGGTCTCGATAGGGTAGCCGCTCCGACGGATGAAGCGGACGATCTTCTCATTAGAGGGATGGATAGCGGCAGTGAAAATCTTGATGCCATGCTCAAGGGCATACTGAACCAGGTGACGCAGCAAATAAGTCCCCAGCCAGTTTCCCTGGTAATCATCCTCAACTACTACCGCGGCTTCGGCAGCTCCCACTTCGGGCGGGGTGGGAGTCATGTAGCGGGCCACGCCGATCACCTGACCGGCGGCATTGGTCGCGACAAAGGCCATCTCGGTTTCGTAATTGACGTTGGCAAAGCGCTCTGCCTGCGCATCGGATAGGCGCTTGATATAGGCCATGAACCGCTTGTAGATGCTCTCCGGCGAGAGGCGGGTCACCAAATCCTGTAACAGCGGGGCGTCTGCCGGTTGGATTGGCCGGATGGTGATCTCGCTGCCATCACGCAGTTTAACTATGCTGGTTATTTCGTTTTCTACCATTACCATATCTCATCCTCATGACTGATCGAAATTAATAAACCAGGACAGATTGTAACGTGTCCTGGCTTTCCGACCACTCATATTCCCATCTGACCGGTTCCGTGCTACACTCTGAACGGTTGGTTACATTCCAGAGAGGTGGCCATGAATTCGAATTTTGACGACGATCTCCCCTTTTCTGATACCCCCCTACTCGGCACGGTCGATCGGCTGCTGATCATGCTGGCGGCCAAGGAAACCCCGGCAGAACGCATCCCGGCCCTTGAACAGTTAAAAAAGGTGGCGGACGTAGATGATGTTCCCAAGCTGATCGATGAACTGCAAAGCAGGCAGTTCAAAGGGCGGGCCGAAGTTGCCGAAGTGCTGGGTATGATCGGCGATGAACAGGCGGTTCCGATCCTGGTGTTTACGCTGCAAGACCCCGATTGGCGGGTGCGCCGGAGTGCAGCCAAAGCGCTGGGTGAGATCGGGAATACGCGGGCGGTCGCTCCACTGATCGAAGCACTGCCTAAAGCCGGAATGCTGGAACGAAACGCGATTGCGGCTGCGCTGGTCAGGCTCCGGGACCGGCGGGCGATTGTGCCCCTGGTGCAGTCATTAGGCACTTCCCCATCCTCTGAAGAATCCCGCTATCAGGCTGACCCGGAGGTGCTCCAGACCTACTTCCAACTCCTGGCGGCTTTTGGCGATGATATGCTCACGGTGCTGGCTGACGCCCTGCACAACGACAATCCCAATATGCAGGAAGGGGCAGTAGCCGTCCTACTGGAAATGGAGAGCGAAGGGGCTATCGGGCTGCTCTGCACGGCGCTCGAAGAAGGCGATGAGACGGTGCGCAGCCTGGCCGCTCAGGCATTGGGGCAGCGGGCCAATCCGCTGGCCGTGCCCACCCTGATCGCGGCGCTGTCCGATCAGGCCCGGAGCATGTGGTGGCCCCGGCCCGTTTGCGATGAGGCCGCCGAGGCGCTCAGGTTGATCGGCACACCGGAAGCGCTCGATGCGGTCGCGGCCTGGGAAGCGG
>JBNKDD010000464.1:0-3570 GCA_050288085.1 Anaerolineae bacterium | reverse complement strand
GGGGCCGACCACCGAAACAACGTCCTGCGGAGGCTTTTGCATGACCACGCTATTTTGTGGTGCTACCCAGGGACAAAAACGGTCAATAATAAGAAATCCACCATGAAGTGCGCGGCAATGGCAATCGCCGCCCGCCCGGTTACCAGATAACACAGTCCCAGGAAAACCCCATCCAACAGAACATACACCAGGAAAACGGGGGGAAAATATTCAAGGTCGGAAAAATGCATGCCGACCGATATCAATGCAGCTACGCCTATCGCCACCGAGGCCGCTCCCCAGCGTCCGACATGCGCCCAAACGGATTCCAAAAGATTGCGCATCTGATATACTCGCGCAATCTCTTCGAATGCACCTACACAGATGTGAGTGATCAGCACCATGATCAGCGGCAAAACAATCGGCCAGCCCGCCAGTTTAGACTCGAAAACAGCTTCTATCGTAATCCAGCCCAGACCTCGTAACGCCAGTAAAATGATCAGCACCGGTACGGTTGCTAACACCACCCCAAAGGCAAAATCTATCCACCACTCAGGCTTGGATAGTGAGAGGCCAAAATCAATGAACCGGCGGCGATCTAAAAAACGACCGGCCAGCCAAACGGCGATCACGGTCGCTACAAACATTACCGGATAAGCAAGCACATATCCCCGGATATCGGATGGAATAACGGGGCTAAAAATCTTCGATACGATTGTTCCCAACACTAAAATAAGGCCAATATTCAGTATAAATTGTAGTATTATTCTCCAACCCGCACGCAGTCGCTTTTCCTGTTTATTCCAAAATACATTGTTATCCATTACGTTGTCCTACATAGTTGATTTTGAATCAAAAGGCGAGTGTGTGGGCGTCATCCCGACTCGCCGGACAGTATCAGGTCGTAGCGCTGTTCGGTGAGGGTCTGTCCCCATAATTCGTGTGTTTGCTCCTCGGTGAGGGTGAACTCGGCGGACGTATACAGGTGGATCGCTGCGCCGAGGTAATCGACCGTCCAGAGGTAGATCGACTTAAAGCCGCGATCCCGGCAGAATGCCAGGGCTTGATCCATTAGCTGGTGGCCCAGCCCCTGGCCTCGTGCAGCGGGGTGGACGATAAACCAGCGCAATTGGGCCATGTTGTCGGGCTGCCCGACGATGGAGATTGAGCCGACTATTTGATCCCCCATCGCTGCTATCCAGATGCAATCCTTTGCCGGATCGTAATCCTTCGCGAATTCGCCCATGCCCAGCGCGACGTAGCCGTCAAAGGTGGTGTCGTAATTATATTCCTGAGCATAGAGGATGCCGTGTAGATAGGTCACATAGCCGATGTCACCGGTTTGCAGCCCGGCCCGGATGGTGATTGTTTGGTTCGGTGATGTGGTCATAGTGCGATGCTCCTGTCGATGTTAGAGTTTATGGTTGTTATCCGAAGCCGCCCCCGCCGCCTCCGCCCCCGCCCCCGCCGCTGGAGAATCCCCCGCCGCCGGAGAAACTGCTGCCGCCGCTGCTGCTGCTGCTGGCCGGTTGGCTGGTAAAGGTGTCTGCGGTGGAGTTTAACATGGTGAACAATCCGGCGGATAGGCCGGTCAACCCGGCGAACATGCCTTCGGCCATCCCATCGAGGGAAATGTCGGGCGAGACCCCCGGCTTTAGTTCTACTTCCTGGTCAGCTTGTGGAGAGATATACCAATCAGGTTGGGCCGTCATCGGGATGTAGGCAAACTTTTTGATCCAGTCCCCTTCAATCCCGAAAGCGACGACATAGGGTAGATACTTTTCAAACAGGTCGGTGGCTTCTTCAAGGTCGATGAACTGTTGAATCTGTTCAAGGTAATTTTTGAAGGCCTGCCACCGGGCAAGTTGTTCTGCGCCCTCTCGTGTAAGGCGGGGACTGAGTTTGCTCATGATATGCAGGCTGGCTGCTGCGAGCACTCCTCCCGCCGCACAGGGCATGACGGTGGTCAGGTCGGTGTGGGCGAGCGTGTTTAGTTCATCAATCAGGAACATGGAGGCAAAACCCGCTCCGAAAAAGATGACCGATAACAGGATGTACAGGCAGCCGCCTTCATTAGGATTGGTGCGGAACAGCCCGGCCTCAACCAGGGTGTCGCCGAGCTGGTTGTAAATCTTTCCGGTCCGGGCATAGAACTTGTCTTTCAGGTCTGTTAGCTTCACTTCCTTGAGGGTCTTACCCGACTCGGCTGTAAAGATTGCATCAAGCACGGCCTGCTCATAGGGCTTCAGGTTTTGTGACCGGAGCAGCCGGAAGGTGAATTTGCCCTTTGTCGTTTCTTCAATCTGCATCATGCCGCGTTGTGCCAGGTCAACCAGGGTTGCCATGATGGCGGAGATGCCGGTTTCTCCCTCCAGCAGCACCCCGGCCAAACCCGGTTTCAGGTTGCCTGGCGGCTCGTTGAGCGTGGCGGGGATCGTTTCGAGCCGGTATTTCGGGCGGGGGTAGCGGGTCATCCGGTAGGCGATGAATATCCCCATGATGATAAGCTCTGCGGATAATGCCCCGATGATCAGATTGACCAGTGTCACATTCCCGGTCACGGCATCGATCGCCGCCTGACGTTCCCAATCAGCCTGCCAGGATGGGGCAGGGGCGTCGACAACACCATGCGGCCACTGGACACGCACTTCGAATTCGTCATCGTTCAGGATGGCGTTTTCGGCAGTGAAAGTCACCGACCGGCCATCGGCAGCAATCGCCGGGGGTTGGGCTTCTACGCCGTAAGTTTCGACCAGCTCTATCGCTGCGCCTTCGGGCAGCGTCACCGTGACGGTCGAATCCCAGACGTAGATTCCCCGGTCGCGGCCAACTGCTTTCCAATAGAGTTGGTCGCCGTCCTCGTAGATCAACAGCCCGCCCTCGACCGTGTAGGAAACGGTAAAGGTTCGCGAAGCATCGACGGTTGGCGGGAAGAACCAGTTGACGAACAACTCGCCGCGTTTGGTCTGGGTGTAGAAAGTGTTCGGCCCTTCGGTGGTGTTTTCGGTGTAGATGGTGTCGCCTTCCCGCACCTGGATGTCGGTGATCTGCTCCATCCAGCGAAGCGGAATATTCCGAAAGCCAAAGGTAAATTCGCCGCCGGAGAATCCGATCTCGTGGGTTTCAACCACATCGAAGGAGCCGTCGGAATGAACGGTGATATCGACATCCCATCGTTTCCAGGAGGCGGATTTTTCCTCGGATTCCTGATCCGCGCATGAGATCAGGCTGAGGGTCAGGGCGATGAACAGTAAGGAGCGCATCAATACACGGATTGAACGATTAACAGTTTTCCAGGACATATCAAACCTCTTTGAGGTGGATTCAGATATCAGTACTGCCCGGCTCACGGGGGTGGCACTGGTTTCAATCATAGGGATTTGTGATAGCACTGTCAACCGGCGGGCGTTTGGAGATAACACAACATTTTGTGACTGAGCAGCTTTACCCCCCAATCCTCGCCCGCCTTATCAGGCGTCCCGCTCGGATTTTGCCCCCCTTGCAAGGGGGGCGGATGATGCGAACATCAAAGGATGCATTACTTTGGAGCTTATCCGAACCCACCGCCGCCGCCACCGCCGCCGCCCCCAC
>JBNKDD010000463.1:0-3575 GCA_050288085.1 Anaerolineae bacterium | reverse complement strand
AATACGCCAAAGCCCGGTAAAAGTCTCAAGGTTATTTGATTATGAATTGTAACCAAATAGTTATATACTTAGTCTTATCAGGCTGGCTTATTGACGTATAATAAAGACAATACAAAACAATACAAACAACGCAGAAGCTAATCCCATAATTATAGGGACGGCATCTAACCCAATTTGAATTACTATCACAGCATTCTGAACTATTCCTCACCGTTCTCCTTCAACATAACAATCTACCCCGCTATGAGGAAAGATCAAGCTTGAATGATAGAAATTCACCAGAACATTCAGGAAAGTAAAGCACAATTCTATGCCGAACGACACTCACAGGCCAGATCAAGACGCATCAAATTACCGGAAGACAACCAAGCCAACCATCGAGATATCCAAGCAGGAAATCGAAGAAGCACTTCAATCTATTGAAGACCTGGGGGGGCAAACAACCCACGACCTCTTAGGTATGAGGCAGGATCAACTCGCCGAGCTTCAAAAATTCAGATTAACCGATTTAGATATTATCCCACCAGATGGGTTGGCGATCATCGTCCGGGGGCAAGATGACCCTATTATAATTGAGAACGTTCAACGGATTGTGTTGGGGAGAGATGTTCGTGCCAGCGACTTCTCACGGGTGATCGACCTGGCGGCATACAGCGCCATGGAGAAGGGTGTATCTCGCAAACACGCTATGCTGGCGTCAGTCTCCGGTATCTATTATTTGAACGATATGGCAAGCACCAATGGAACCTGGCTCAATGGGAACCGGTTGATGGCTTTCCGTTCTCATGAACTTAAACCGGGGGATTGGGTCAGGCTGGGCAACCTCGAACTGCGTATCTACTTTAAACCCGCCCAGGAAGTCCTTACGATCAACCTGCTTCCGAAACTAGAAATGGCAGGCAAACCGCCGCAGTTGTTCACACCGCGATACCTGGCCGAGACGGTTGTCCCTTTTATGGAAGCAGTCGATAATATTCAGAAGATCATCGACGAGGTTACCGACACGCCACCCACCGAAATCGCGCTTCGCCATATCAGTGGGCCGCCGATCACCATCTCGATGGCACATGGGTCTCAGGCAATCCGGTTGATCAGGGAGCATGTTGAACCGTGGGAGACAGCCCATCAGGCATTGCTCAATACTACCGCCATCAGACAGGCACAGGTAGAACTGGCAGAGACAATGCTCAAGGCAATAAAGCCAGATATACCAGGAGATATGAAACAGGCGGCAGTCGAGAAGCTGGTAAGGTGTATCAACAGCTTGATGAACAGCAGCTTGAAACTGGCCGAGGAAAAGCCCAAGCAAGCTCGATAAGACTGCTCTAGATGCAACATGCTGCGCCTCTATTCCATCAATTAGGGTTGGGTTAGGTTATGGATGAACAACTCCTTTTTCTGGCGCACGCGCCGGGAAAAACCTGGGGTGATCGTTATCACCTGCTGGAACGGATCGGGACAGGCGGACAAGCCGTGGTCTGGTCGGCTTTCGATTCGGAAACCGGGCGGGTAGTCTCGATCAAGGCCAATACATTTGAAGAGGAAGGCGGGGAAAGCGAGGCTCACCGGTTCATGGAGCAAGCGCTGCTGCTGGCCGCATTGGAGCATCCCAATATTTTGCCGCTGATCGACTTCGGCACGGCTGGCAGTATTCGATACCAGGTTGCGCCTTATGTGCCGGGCGGGTCGCTCAAGGGCTTGATCGACAACAAATCGCTTTCCTGGGAGGAAGTAAGCTGGATATCCGGGCAAATACTTGACGCGTTAGCCTATTTACACGATAACCGGATTGTCCATCGCGATCTCAAGCCCGGCAACGTTTTGATGGATCACAGCCTCCATGTTTATTTAACCGACTTCGGGCTGGCCCGCTACCTATCCGAATCAACACAAGGACTGCACACCGGGCACGGGACGCGGTCTTATGCCCCGCCTGAACAATTTGCACCGGGCAGGCTCACTTTCCAATCTGACCTGTTTAGCTTTGGGATTTTGCTGTTCGAGATCATGACCGGGCATGTCCCCTGGGATGGACAGCGGTCGTTGGGTTTGATGCAGCTCAGTGATCCGATCAGGCTGCCCGATCCGCGCCCGTACAATTCTGACATTTCTGAAGACCTGGTCGATCTGCTTCATCACCTCACCCACCCGAACCCGGATCATCGCCCGCAATCGGTAGAAGAAGTATCCGAGCGGCTGCGTGATGTGCTGCCGGTCAATATGAGCTCGGCCCCGAAGACGGCCTTTGCCAACGACTTTGAGGCACTGCTACATTTTGGCATGGCGGAAGATAATCGGGACGGCCTGTGTTATGAGGAGGATTATTCCCGGTTTGCGTACCTGGATGCGGTTCATAAAAAACAAGCCCTGACCGACGACCGGCGATTGTTTATGTTGACCGGGGCATTGATGCATGGCTACCGGATGGATTATTGGTGGGGGCAAGTCGCCGACCCACAGACTCGCTACGACCTGTGTGTGGCCCTGTTTCAAAAAGGGGACGAGGCAGTATTAGGCAGGCTACTCCGGCTGCTGGCTGCCGATACTGATTCGCCCACCAATCTACCGCAACAAGCAATAGAGCGCCTGCTGCTGGTTATCGGGGAGACACCCGACGAAACAATGCAGGCTCAATCACTGGCCCTGCTGCGCCGGGTTCTGCCCGCTGCGAACGCCTGGAAAACTGTCGGGATCGACTCGATAAATGACCGGCTGTTGGCCGAGATTGCCGCCCAAAGCGGAGCACAAGCGGTTGAAGCGGCCCGGCTGATCGGACACCTGCGGAGCAAAAATGCGGTCGAGGTCGTTCTGAGCAAGGTGAAGGCAGCCCAACGCGTAGCAACTCTGGCGGCTATTCAGCAAGAAGCGGGCAGCCTACCTCAACTTGTTCCTATAGAAGACCGGATGCGCGTACTCGGCAGTCAGCTTACCCGGCGGTTGGCCGCTGACCGGGGGCGGCTGTTGTTGGCACTTGCGTTTACCTTTGTGGGGACGACCATCGGGTTTAGTTTACACACCTTCCTGACCTACCGGCTGCCCGGTTTTATGGCGGCGATCCGGCTGCTCAATTCGCTGCAACGCGGGCTGTTTATGGGCGTGTTTGCCGGGGTGGGGATATTCCTGGCGCGGACACTGGCAACCTGGTTTGGCGGGATAGGAGCGCGGCTGCGGTTTGCGTTGGGGGTGTTGGCCGGTGGATCGATCATTGCCCTGGGGCTGTATGGTTATCATGTACTGTTCCTCAACCGGTCGCCGGGAGGCGCGTTGATCGTGGGGGGGAGTATGCTGATCGCAGCGGGGTTCAGCCTGGGGGCGGCTTCAACCCGGCGGCGGTGGGTACAGATGATCGCCAGCCTGGTGATCTTAGGGCCAACGCTTAACCTGTCGTGGCGGCTCTATCAGGCAACCGGGCTTGATCCACTGGTGTTCTTCGAGGCGAGTTGGCCATCGGCAGTGGTGTGGTTCACGATTGCATTGACGATCCTGCCGATTGCGATCCTGGGGAATATGGTCAAGTTAGTGGAGGATGGGGATTTAGGGTGAGGGCCAGAAATCGGATTTACAAGAGCTTAACT
>JBNKDD010000462.1:0-3596 GCA_050288085.1 Anaerolineae bacterium | reverse complement strand
CGTGCAGTCGAAACGCGCCTGGTAAGGCCGCTTAAACGCCGCCGCCAGTTCTTCTTCAGACAGGCCCACATAGGCATTCAACGTCTCGGTAAATGCCTGTGAAAGCCCTGCCGGGGATGTCTGTGCCAGCAGCCGGGAAACAACTTGCAGTAGTTTCTGGATTCGATTCCGCTGCTTCATTTCCTGTATCAACCGGCGAATTTTAGCCACTTTCCCTATCCCTGGAAGGGCATCATAATCGACTCCCAGTTCATGGCAGATCCCTCTTAATTGAGAGTCGTCGTAGGTCAGGGAAAGGAAGTTATATATATCCGCCGCCAGGGCATCCCACCTCACCGACTGTAAATTGGGATCGGCACAGGCGGGCAGCCACACAGATGACACACTTAGCTGGACGATCTGCGGATCATGCCGGGTGATTGCAACCGTCTGGGCCTGCTCTTCAAGGCAGTCCAACCCGGCATCATACCACCGGATCGCCATTTTCTGATCGCCCCACACATTGTCATCGTTGTCGGTTGGTGCCCGCCAGAAGTGATGTTTCAGCTCGGCAGCCAACAGTTCATGTCCCCGGAAACGAAATGCGGTGATCCTCCCTTTTGCCTTATCAAAAGCCAGTTCGAAATCTGGTCCGGTCAGATTGATGGCTGTATCGGCTTCTTCAAATCGGATAGCGGGTAGTTGATCGTTGATGATCGGGTTGTCCGCCTTCACCGGGAACGGTATCTGAAACTGCATCCATCCAACTTCGTGGTCGCATTCAGCCCACAGAGTGTCTTCTACCAGAATAAATCGCACCATCAACCAATATTCTGTCCCGGCGTTCAGCGTCGGTCGTTTGAAGGGAACCGTAACTATCACCGTCTGCCCGGCTGGGATATTCAGATCGGGCAGTTCACCAGACTGGATGACGATCCCGTTCGCTGCCAGTTCCCACAGGCAGGTTAGCTTGCTCAGATCGGAAAAGCTGTAACGGTTGGTAATGTTGAGTTGTCCGGCAGGAAGATCAACCGGTTGTGCCTGGATGGGCTGTAGGACTTTCTTCACTTCCCATAAGGCAGGCTGCGGTCTGCGATCCGGCCAGGTCAACCCATTGATGCAAAAGTTAGCATCGTTCGGATGATCGCCAAAGTCACCACCATAGGCAAACCATTCTTCTCCATCCACCGTCTTTTGTGAAAATCCCTGGTCAACCCAATCCCAGATAAACCCACCTTGTAACCGTTTATACTGGTCAACCGCCTCCCAGTATTCCACCAGATTCCCTGGGCTGTTACCCATAGAATGGGCATATTCACACATCACGATCGGGCGATCTTCTCCGGGTTGCTGTGCCATTGCGATGATCTGAGCGACCGGGGGATACATCGGAGCCAGGATATCAACAACCGGTAAATCTTCGGCGGGGTGATAGTGGATCAACCGGGTGGGATCACGCTTACGAATCCAGTCCGCCATTTCTGCATGAACCGGCCCGTAGCCGGATTCGTTACCCAGCGACCAGACCAGGACAGAAGGGTGATTCTTGGCCCGTTCCACCATTCGTTTACCGCGTTCAAGAAAGGCTTGTTTCCATTCGGGATTATCGGTCAACTTTCCCCAGAGTCCGTGTGTCTCAATATTAGCTTCATCAAACAGGTAGATACCGTATTGATCACACAATTCATACCAGCGAGGATCGTTGGGGTAGTGGGAGTTACGCACGGCGTTAATGTTGAACTGCTTCATCAGCCGGATATCGTTGACCATTGATTCAACTGATAGGCTGTGACCGGTTAGCGGATCGTGTTCGTGTCGATTCACCCCTTTGATCAAGATCGGAACCCCATTGACGTGAATCCGCCCATCTTTTACTTCTACCTGACGGAAACCAACCCGGCAGCCAATAACCTCCACTGTCGATCGTGTTGAATCGAGAAGGGATAGTTGCAGCGTGTATAGGGTGGGCTGCTCATCAGACCATTTTTCAGGAGAGGCTACGGACTGTTTCAGAGATAGGCTGATTTCATCTTCCGGGCTAAGCTCAACCGGAGATGAGACCGGTTCAGCGAAAACCGGATTCCCGCTGGTGTCATAAAGCATCACCTCAAGCGTATGGCCGCTGACCGGCATAGAACCATAATTCCGCACATCGACGGCCAGACTCAGCACCGCATCACGGTAATCTTGATCAAAGCTCGTTTGAACCTGAAAATCTCTGATGTGAACAGCAGGGGCCGACCATAGATGGACATCCCGGTAAATCCCACTCAAATGCCAGAAATCTTGATCTTCCAGATACGACCCATCTGACCAGCGATACACCTGGACGGCCAGTATGTTTTCCCCACTGTGCACATATGAGGTGAGATTGAACTCCGCCGGGCACCGACTCCCCTGGCTGTACCCAACCAACTCGCCATTCACCCACAGGTAGAAGGCTGAATTGACGCCTTCAAACGTGATGAAAATCTGCCGGTCCTGCCATGAATCTGGCACGCTAAACGACCGGCGATAACACCCGGTTGGATTATCATCCTCTGGCACCGGCAGTTGCTCATTGATGGGGAAGGGATATTGAACATTGGTATAGATCGGCTGACCATATCCTTGCAACTCCCAGTTACTTGGAACCAGGATCGTATCCCACATACTCACATCTGTATCCGGTTGATAAAAATCGACAGGCGCAGAAGCAGGATTAGGGGCATAGCGGAACGACCATTCACCGTTCAGACTTAGCACAAAGGGTGATTTTCTCCAGTCACCTGCCAGAACGGCGCGATTATCTACTTGAGGGAAAACCGGTGCATGTCCGGGTTCTTTGTTGCGATGAACGACGCCGGGATTCTTCCAGTCATTGAGTGATGTCATATCGTTAACCTATTCAAAAGATGCTTTATTTTGTAGAACCCAGGGTCAAGCCACCCAGGAAATAGCGTTGGAGGAATATAAACACGACGATGGTCGGCAGGGTTCCCATCAATGCGCCAGCAATAATCACCGTCCAATCCTGGATATACTGGCCTTGCAAGAGGGCTAATCCTGCGGCGATGGGTTTCAAGGCATCCGAGCGCAATAAAACAATGGCCCACAGGTAATCGTTAAATATCCAGGTGAATTCCAGGGTAGCAATCGCCGCCATCGCCGGAAGGACAAGCGGCAGCATGATCTGCCAGTAGATGCGGAACTCACCGCAGCCATCGATCCGGGCGGCTTCCAGCATTTCGCCGGGAATGGTTCGCATATAATTCCGCAGCACAAACGTGCAGAAGCCCAGTTGAAACGACGTGTGGAAGAAGATCAAGGCCCAGTAAGTATCATACAGGCCCAGCGCATCGGTTAACCGAAAGACCGGCAGCATCAGTACCTGGAAGGGTAGCATATTCCCCGCGACAAAAACCGCGAAGATCAGCCGGTTGCCCTTAAATTGAAAGCGAGCAAGCGCATAGGCCGCCAGAGAAGATAGGAAAAGGGTCAGGAACAAGGAGGGGAACGTAATAATAAAGCTGTTCGGTATATACCGGCTCAACCCGCCCCGCTCCCAGGCTGCCTGGAAGTTGGTCAGCACCAGCTCTTTCGGCATAGAGAACGGCCCGCCTTGTAACAGGATGTCT
>JBNKDD010000461.1:0-3597 GCA_050288085.1 Anaerolineae bacterium | reverse complement strand
CGCTGTTTGGCGCTGCGGGAGGATAAGAATCCCTGTTGTAAATTCGATCCGCCGGGTGATGGCCGCCATATAGCTGAATAAGACAAACGGCTCGTGGAAGGGCGTTTGATAGGTGTATGGGCCGCTCCACCCTCCGGGCCGGTCGGGATTTGCCCCCAGCACATGCTCATAGGCCAGGATGTGTGTATAACCGAGTTCTTCCGCCGTCTGCGTATAATCCCGGATCGCTGCCGGATCATTGCCGTATTCCGTTTGTGGGAAAACCACCCCGATTTTCATTCTCTATCCTCCTTGAAACTGATATACTTGTAGTTGGAGCAAACCCATGAAAAGAACAGTCCTGATAAAAAATATCCATCGAGGACTCTTGTTGCTACTGATTATAGCGCTTCAAGGCTGTGGTATACGCTGCGGTGTGGAAGTCTCAAACCTGCTGACCGATAAGGAGCTGCGCGATATCGGGGTCAGCATGAAATCTGATGAACCCTGCCTGCCGCCGTGTTGGCAGGGATTGACCCCTACCGAATCCACCGATCAGGATGTCCTTGATTTGCTGGAAAATGCTCCATTTGTCAGGAATCTTAAGACTTACGAGTCTGATGATGGTGAGTTGGTTGAGGTTGTGTGGGATAGTGCCTTATCTAATCGGAGTGTCACTGGCTATGGAGGGAGGATCTACCTTTCGGATGGTGTGCTGGTGTACATCACTGTTGAACTTGAGTACCAGCTCCAATTGAAAGAGGTGATGAACAGACTTGGCGAACCTCCTTTTTACTCGATAATGTCTTATGGTGCGGAGTCACCGTGTGATGTTGTGACCTTCATATGGCCGCAACATGGATTTGCTTTGGAACTGTTTCCGCAATCAGGAAACGCTACAGTAAATCCAGACATGTTTGTGGAACGAGTTATGTACTTCACTGTTGGAACCGATGCGACAGAGTTCCTCATTGCCAGTGGCAGTTCAGTTGACTATGCACATTTATTCCAATCCTGGGAGGGCTTCGGGGAGCCCTGATTCCGTGCGTTGCTTTATCCTGTCAGATAATTTCCCTCTGACAGGATCGATGCTACCCGGTTCTTTTCGTCCAATGCCAGTACACGCGGCTCCCAGCCATCAGGAACCGGCAGATCGACCAGTGCAAAAGCCATGATGATCAACCGGTCGCCCACGCTGACCAATCGAGCCGCCGCCCCGTTAAGCTGGATCGTGCCGCTGCCCGGCTCGCCGGGGATGATGTAGGTTTCGAGGCGCTGCCCGTTTTCGATATCGACGACCAATACTTTTTCCCATTCAAACATCCCTGATTTCTCAAGCAGCGCGGAATCGATAGTGATGCTGCCGACATAGTTCAGGTCGGCGCTCGTCACCCGCGCTTGATGGAGTTTGGCTCGCAGTAAAGATACTTGCATGAAATGCTCCGTGATTCAGTTCGTAACTATAAATAATAGGATTGGAGTTTCGCCAAAAAACAATGAAAAGGCAAAACGCCAGTGAAGGATAGTCGCGGTAATTTGTAGAATTCCTGCAGGCGCATACTAAAGATACTCCCAATTATATGCAGTGTATTCGTTCAACCACGATTCGCTCACGACCTCATATTGATGTTCCTCGCGGTTATGCCAGCGCAGGATTCCTATAGCGCCCGGTTCCAGGGTCTTTGATCGCGTCCAGTGAAGATCAGACATTTTGCAAGACAAGGTCATGCCGTTCTCGTCCAATCTTTGATTGCACTTCCTACCGGTATGACCATAGAAATGATAAATGGGTTGGTGCCGGTTAAGGGCTTCGCGGATTTCTTTCATCCCAAAACCCGGTGTCACAAATCCATAGGCTGAGTCGTGAGTGAGCAGAATATCAACCGATGGATTTGTAAGGCTGTTTAGTTGTTTAACCTCGTAATCCTGTATGTTACTTGGTTTGGCTATGTTGCTGTTCCCCAGCGCTCCTATCCGCCCAATGCCTAGCAACGTGATATGCTCATCCCCTTCTGTCCAGGTGAAGGGATAGCCAGTCTTGATACAGAATACTCGTTCATATGCATCAATGGCAAAGATAGGTTCGGTGCTATTCTGTTCAAGTTGATCAAGCCAATCATGATCTTCATGATTGCCCCGAACAAAAATCATGGGTGCTGAGGTGTGCTGGAGCAGCTCTGCAATCTTACCGTAATACACAGCGAAGTCATTTGCGAAGCCAAGTTCGGTTGGATCCCGCTTCGCATACTTAAGCGTGGCTCGATCAAGTTTAGATTTGTCCGGGAAGGCCCCTAGATCACCGGCCTGTAAAATCAGATGAATCTTCTCACCGGTCTCTACTTCCCAGCGTGCACATAGCTTGAAGCAAAGGGCAAGGCGTCCATGAATATCTGAAAACACCGCGACGTTCATAAGGTTTTCTCTAAATGAGGAAAGCTACCGGCTCAAGACGAACGCGGCAATCACCATTGCGGCGAAGCCTAAAGCCAGCCCCATCTCGGTGAAGCCAAAGCGCTTGACATCATTGAGGGGCGGTTTACGCCAGGCTGCGTACAAGGCCCGGATCAGCAGCAGGCCGACCGGAATTGCCAGCAGTGGGGGCAGTATCCCGAACAGCGCCAATCCAATCGCAGCAGCAAGGCTGAGGGCGTGCGAGGCGACGACGGTTAGCGCCTGATTGTAGGTGGCTCGATCATGCCGCTCATCGATCCGCAGACGGACGTACAGCACACTGATCACGCTGTGCGCGGTACTGACTCCCCAGGTCAACCAGGCTGTCAGGTCGAGTTGGCCGGTCGCTGCCACGTAGGCCGCCGGAGCCGCCAATGCCAACCCGGTCACCCCGATCAATTCGGTGCTCAATTGGCGTGGGCCTTTCCAGGCGGTGATCGCCAGGGTGATGAGCAGTATCCCAACCGCCGGTAGTGCCAGCCACAAGACCGGCCATCGCCCTGCTGCCAATAGTCCGACTCCAGCCAGCCCACCGATCACCAGTAAGAGGATGCTCCAGAACAGCGCCGCCGGGCCGTCGGTCTGGCGGCCTTTCCCACGCCGGACGCGTATCCACAGGGTGATCGGCTGGCGGGCCAGAAAGAGGGCCAGCACGGCGATCAGACACCACCACACCGGGGGAGGGAGTTTGCCCGCCACCCCCGCCCCGATCACAAATGGGGTCAGCATCAATGACCAGGAGCCATGCTCGGTGGGGAGAATCATTTTATAGCGTTGAAGGAATACTTTCATAGTTGGGTTGTGTTGGGGAAAGTCTCTGGCTTTACCCCGGCTTTTACTCGGATTCTGCTGGTTCAAAGTCCAATGATACCGAGTTGATGCAGTAACGTAATCCGGTTGGGGCCGGGCCATCATTAAAGACGTGGCCCAGGTGCGCCCCACATTGGCTGCATGTGACTTCAACCCGGTTCATGCCGTGACTGTGATCGCTGACCAGGTCAACCTTCCCCTGTTCGATTACATCCCAGAAGCTCGGCCAGCCGGACCCGGAATGAAACTTCGTATCCGACGCGAACAGCGGCGCACCACAGCCCGCACACTTATACGTGCCTGCCGTTTGGGTGTCCACATGCTCGCCCGCGAAGGCGCGCTCGGTGGCAGCCTGCC
>JBNKDD010000460.1:0-3626 GCA_050288085.1 Anaerolineae bacterium | reverse complement strand
TTTGATTGTCATAGCTGGTCTTTTTATGATACCTCCGCTATCTCCACTCCCTCTCATAGCCGGAGAACCAACCGCCACCGAAAGTCCAACAGAAGCACCAACCGAAGAGCCGCCTACTCTCACCCCTACGCCAACCGAAGAGCCATCCACTCCCACCCCTATGGCAACCGAAGCGCCGCCTACGCCCACTCCTACGCCAACCGAAGAGAAACCCGTCAAAAGACAATTGACCGATTGCTTTAGTGAGCGAGTTTTCTGTGTTGGTCTGGTGGCTGACGTTGGCGGGATCGATGATATGTCATTCAACCAATCTGCCTGGGAAGGTCTAGTATTGGCTGAGGAAACGCTGGGTGTACAGATTACCTATACCGAAAGTCGCAACTTCAATGACTATGATGACTACTACAAAGACATCCGCACATTTGCCGATCAGGGCTTTGATGTAATTGTTACGGTCGGTTTCGCTATGGCTGAAGTGACCTATGATGCTGCTGGCGAGTATCCGGATATTGACTTCATTGGCGTGGATCAATTCCAGGTGGAAGATATTGATAATGTGGCGGGTCTGATCTTCTCCGAAAATCACGCCGGTTTCCAGGCGGGTGCATTGGCCGCTATGGTGACAGAGACCAACACCATCGCTGCTGTTTTAGGCAGCGACCTGGTTCCGCCGGTAGTTGCCTTTGGGGAGGGTTACGAAGCTGGTGGCAAGTACATCAATCCCAGCATCGAAGTCATCTCCGCCTATCATCCCGGTGGTCTTGATATAGCCTTTACCGACCCTGACTGGGGAGCGGATGCAGCGGCTCGAATGATTGGCCTGGGCGCAGACGTGATCTTCGGTGCTGGAGGGCGGACCGGCAACGGCGCACTGATCGAAACAGCGAATCACGAGGGTCTGTACTGCATTGGTGTAGACTTTGACCAGTGGGGGACATTGCCTGAGGCCCGGGGCTGCCTGATCTCCAGCGCAATGAAGCTGATCGCTCCTGGTGTGTTCGACCTGATTGAACTGTCCTATCTCGATCAATTCCCCGGTGGAAACTATCTGGGTGAGTCCGGCCTGGCCCCCTTCCATAACTTCGACAGCGAGATACCACAGGATGTCAGGGAAATGCTTGAAATGATCGCCAACGGATTGGCCGATGGTTCTATTCAAACTGGTTACAACCCTCAATGATCTCATGAGGCGTGTCTTGTATTAGGTGGGGGTGATACCACCGCCCCCATCTCCTTGACATCATATCCGGGCAATGCGCCGAGACAGAAGAAGGTCAAAACCTCGGTAGGCGGCTCTACTGTTGTCTTTCCTCAATCAGTTCAATGAGTTTTTTATAGTTAATATGTTCAGGCGAAATGATGAAGATCGGTTGGAAACGCAATCCATCATGCCAATAACTAAAGCTCAGAAGCCGATGAAAAATGGTCAACCCAGGCACATGAACAGCATAGGAATTGGCACCGGGATCATAGGGCAGTGCCCAGGTGATGTGTCTCACTTTGAAGATTCGTGAATAACGAAACGAATCCCAGGGAATAAATATCCCCCATTTGCCCAACGTCTGTACCCAAACCCCTTCATTGAAAGTAACTATGTCTGCCATGGTCAGGCAAAAGGCACCATACGCCCCACCTGCAAAGAATAACAAATATAAGCTTAGAACCAATACGCCAATCAAATAAGCCGCTGTTTTTAAGGTAATTTGACCAGCCGTGATTACTGAAATGAATTCGCTAATCGCCGCAATAGCAATCACTAGGGCGAACAAACATATGAACAGCGCACCAATTAGACCACCTATAGAGGTAATCTTTACATCCACATTGCTGCGCTTAAGAAAATATAAAAATTTCTCAACCCACCCATCAGGCAAGCGTACAAGTTTTGACATTTCACTCCCCGGCCCGCTTGACCACCGTCCCCATCTCGCCGACATCATAGCCCGGCAGAGCCGCCACCGCAGCTCGGAACGCCTCATCGTGCAGCAAATCGAGCAATGGAGCCAGCAGATCGCTCTCGTAATATTCACGCGGGATCACCAGGTCATAGCGCTCCCAGCCGACCGGCACAAAGTCCAATCCGAGCGCCCGCGCCGCCGCCCGCACGCCTAATCCACAGCTTGCCGTTCCACTCGATACCGCTGCTGCCACGGCCAGATGGGTGTACTCTTCCCGGTCATAGCCCAACACCTGAGCTGCTTTGATCCCCCGCTGCTCCAATTCGTAATCGAGCAGGATGCGCGTCCCGGCCCCGCGCTGCCGGTTGACATAGAGCAGGTCGTCACGGGTCAGATCATCCAGCCCATCGATCCCCTGTGGATTGCCCTCTGCCACGATCAAACCCTGCTCGCGCCCGACCAGCGTCACCAGCACCACCTCGCGATCCGGCAGATATTGATCGATATAGGCCCAGTTGTAATCGCCGGTTGCCGGGTCAAGCAGGTGCGATCCGCCGAAATGCGACTCGCCGCGCTTCAGAGCAATCAACCCGGCCAGGCTGCCCACGTTAGCCGACGACAGCCACATACCCGGTGCACGCTCGGCTAAAAACTGGGCCAGCAAATCGAGCGTCATATCATGCGACCCAATCGCCACCACCGTCTGCTCGATCTGGCGGGGGTGGCGGTACAGGTGAACGGTCACCGTCGCGCCAGAAGTCATCCCTTCCGAGAAGCGTGGAATCCGCACGATCCCGTCGGCCCGCACCAGCGAGGAGATCACACCCGCCCCGCGTGACAGCGGCGTGGCGATCACCCGGTCGCCGACCTTGCCGACAGTCACCCGCAGGTATTCGTCATCACCGGTCGGAGAGAGCACCTTCCGGCTGATCGTCGCTTCTAAGGTATGAGTCGATTCATCGGCGGGCGGTTGGCCCAACCATTTGCTCAAGATCGGCTCGATGAAAATTTCACCGGTCAGCGCCGCCGATACCGGGTAGCCCGGCACGCCGACAACGGGCACATGGCGATCACCAAAGTGCAGCATCCCGAAGATCACCGGGTGACCGGGCCTGACGGCAATCCCGTGCACCAGCACCTCGCCCAGTTCCCGGACAACGTGCACGGTGTAATCCTCGCTGCCCGCACTCGATCCGGCATTGACCAGCACCATATCGTGATCGAGGGCCGCTTCGCGCACCGCCGACCGGATCGAGTCGTAATCATCCGGAACAATCGGCCAGCGGGTCGGCGCACCGCCCCAGCCTTCGACCTGGGCGGCGATCACCAGGCTGTTATATTCGATGATCTGGCCGGGTTTGATCTCGCCCTTTGCGGCCCGCTCCGCGCTGACCAGCTCCGAGCCGGTCGGGATGATCGCCACACGCGGTTTGCGCCGCGCTGAGATCGTCGCGTGGCCGCTGCCCGCTACCGCCCCCAGGTCAACCGGGCGCAGTTCGTGATTGGCCGGGAGCACCAACTCGGTCGCGACCATATCCTCGCCCATCGCGCGGACGTGCTGCCAGGGCGCAACCGGCGACCGGATGATCAGTTCGTTCTCGCCCTCGCCGGGCTGGACATGCTCGATCATAATCACGGCGTTGGCCCAGGCGGGCATCGCATGGCCAGTGTTGCAGGCTTTCATCAGGCGGGTGATCCGTTCCAGGTCGGCATCGTCCTCGATCAGGC
>JBNKDD010000459.1:0-3649 GCA_050288085.1 Anaerolineae bacterium | reverse complement strand
TACAATAGGCTTACACCGGTCCCCGGCGGCCACCGCGATTGAAGTCGGCCAAGACAATGCAATCACGATGGTTTTGTGGCCGGTGTTCTTTTTCATCCGGCCCTTAATGAATTCTTACATTGTTGAATCCTGAAAAAGCCAGTTTACACCCTGGTGGGGTGTAGACTGACCTAGCCTCCTTGTTCGCTCATATATTCCTGATAGACGCGGGGGCCATAGCGCCGATCGTCTGTCTGCCGGACGCTCTTCAGGTAGGCATCCATCGATGCGGTTTTGACCAGCCAGACCGGGCCGACTTTGACGCCTTCAATGAGCCCGTCGCGGACGATCCGTCTGAGATATTGGATGTTGTAACCGGAATAGGCTGCCGCAGCTTCCATGGACATGTGATTGTCCAGTACAATGCCTGCGGGTTGATCAGGTGGGCTGGATATCGTATTCATGCCGAACCTCCTTTTACTAGTTCGAGGTCTAATCCTTCCAGTTTGCTTCGTTGTTCGAAGCGCAGCATGGCCAGGAAGTCCTCGATTTCTTCATCTTGCGGTTCGGTACACGTCCGGTTAGGGGTACTGATGCCCGTGAAGATTATCTCTTCGCGGGCATTTTATTTTCTGTTCAGGAAGCAGGCACGAATTCCACCCCTGACGGGCGTAGTGTATTGAGCGACCAGTAATCGGCGATCACGTCTAGCAAATCGCTGGAAACGTCATCGCTCATATTATCCAGGTCGGTACCCAGGCGAACATCGAATGGCTGTGGCTCCTCACGATAGGCAGGCCAGGATGATCCCCATACCCAGAAGGCATGGTTCATCCCACGTGCCTCAAAAACCGCCATCTGGTCATCCATGAAGACGGCGGCCCCTGGCTCAAAGCGCTGCGGGCCAAATTCGTTGACAGCGACCGGTACACCGTACTCTGCCTTAAATTCGTCGATTGGTGCCAGCAGGTCATCGAGCCAGGCATGGTCTACCAGATCATCCACCCCATCCCAATCGGTATCGAATTCGCCGGGGTATTCGGCTTTCAAACCGCCCAACAAACTCGGCTCCTGGTGGGTATATTGGACAGGCTCGTACTGATGGATCATATACACGGTGCGTGGGTCGTCAGTCGGTTCAAGATAGGGCAGCCAGGCCACCCCGCTGTAGCCATTCCCACCGATCAGGATCGGAGTGTCGGGGTCAACCGCTCGGATGCCATCGGTGATGGTGGGATAGTGCATATTCCAGTCATATGAAGTGCCCCCATAGGCCGAATAGAATTCATCCGGCTCGTAAATTTCA
Source organism: Anaerolineae bacterium (assembly GCA_050288085.1). Lineage (GTDB taxonomy): Bacteria > Chloroflexota > Anaerolineae > Aggregatilineales > UBA3940 > JBNKDD01. Next base: position 2,364 of record JBNKDD010000459.1, on the reverse strand, counting down.
AAGAAGGTTTCGGCGGAGTTCGGCTCGACCATCAGGTCATAACCTACCACTACCGGATGATCGTGATATCGTTCGGCGGTGTATTGCCACATCTCGACCCAGGCAGCCTGAGCAGCAGGATCTTCCCACATGGTGTCGTTCACATAGCTTTTAGGGAACCAATCACCTGCCTCCCCATAGTAGAAAGTAAACTCGCTGCGACCCGGCCCGGTGCGGAAGCTGATCACAGCAAACATATCGGCCTGACCGATCATGTCCAGCAGTTCATCCAGGTGGTTTTCAACTTCCGGGATAGGTTCAAAAGGCGGGTCAACGGTAAAAAGTCCAGGGTAAGAAATGTTGACGTAGTTCGCGCCGAGAGCCGCCATCTGATCGAAATCATCCTGGGTGAAAGGTGGCCCGACCGGTCCCGGCCCCATAAACTCCGAGCCATCCAGGTCAAAATCAACGACGCGCTGCCAGATATTCGCGCCACGCAGCGAAGGGGTATCACCTGTCCATAAGTCCCATTTGGTCATCTGAACCCGGTCCCCGGTAAGTACGGGTTCTTCTTCTGGTGGGGTTTCCTCTTCAATCACTGTGGCTTCTGGCGCTGATTCATCGGTGGGGGATGTTTCTGCTTGCTCAACTTCGGTCTCGGTGTTTTCCCAATCCTCTTCAGTCCCGTCACATGCAACCATGAAAAAAACAACAATAATCAGTCCAAACAAGAATAGCCAGTGTTTCTTCATAACCGCTCCTATAGTTGGTTTGTGCCGATGGTTGTCCGATCTATTTCCCGGTGGGTTGATGAGGGGTGGTTATTGTGAGGTGTTTGGTGTGAGGGCTGTGGCGATGGGCAGTAGATCACTCGCGATTATTGTAAGATGGGGCGATGGTGAATGCAATCGTCAGCAAGGGCAATCGCTTCAAAATTATTTGTGCCTGTAAACTATACGGCTAAAACAAACCTGGAGTTGCAAAAGTTCATGGTGGTCTTTGGTCGTCTCAGCGAACATTAGCGATTGCCCTTCGAATTGCCGATAACATTTTTTTCTTCCCCGTTCTACGCCGCTATTCCTGCCACCAGCATGCGGAAGATATCGCTTTCTGTGATGATCCCAACTAACTGGCCATGAGTGACGACCGGCAGGCCACCAATCTTGTGTTCGAGCATGAGTTGGGCAGCGCGAGCAATGGTCGTCAGCGGCCTGACCGTAATCGGCGACTCGGTCATAATCTGCCCAACCGTCACCTTATCTAACAGATAAGACAGCTCGAACTTATCGAGTGAGGTTGAGTCAGATGCCGACGCTTCACGGATATCACCCCAGGTGATAATGCCAATCAGCCTGCCAGCAACAACAACCGGCAGCCTGCGAATGTTCCAATCCTTCATGAGTTGAGTGGCCTCAGGCAAAGTGGCGTTGTCCATAATTGTAATGGGATTGGGTGTCATCCAATCCTTCACAACTTGCTTACGCATGACAGCCTCCTTTAGAGAACTATCTTTTCCCCCTTTCGTTAATCATTTGTACCTGTTTTACCCTCCAATCTGATGAGCCTTCACTAACCGATCTCGCGCTCCAGGTAGGCGCGTGTAAAATCCTGGGCCGGGTGCTCAAAGAGTTCATTGGCAGGCCCCTGTTCGATCACTTCCCCCAACCACAAGAAGATCACGTAGTCCGCCAGCCGCCGGGCCTGATCCAGATCGTGGGTAACCAAGACAATGGTGTAATCTGTCTTGAGTGCCAGAAGTAAATCCTCGATTCCGCGTGCGGAGATAGGGTCAAGGGCGGAAGTTGATTCGTCACACAACAAGATATCCGGCTGAACGGCTAAAGCCCGCGCCAGACATAAGCGCTGCTGCTGCCCGGCGGAAAGTTCGGTGGCGGGAGCCTTCAGGCGATCTGAGACTTCATCCCATAACCGGGCGGCTTGTAGACACGAGTGTACAGTCTGGTCTAACTGGTTATTTGCCGGGCCATGAATACGCGGTCCATAAGCAACATTATCATAAATAGACATGGGCAGCGGAAAAGGCTTTTGAGCCAGCAAACCAATCTGGGTGCGCACCTCGGTCACATCAACGTTGTGGTCGTAGATATCCTTGTCATCAAAAAGCACCTTGCCGGTGATCCGCACGTTCGGGCCGAGCTCTGCCAGCCGATTCAAACACCTGAGCAGGGTGGTCTTGCCACACCCGGATGGCCCGACAATCGCCGTGATGCAGCGCCGGGGGATATCGGCAGCAATATCCTTCAAAACGTGCTGGGTATCGAGCCAAACGTTCAGGTTTCGGATCGAAATATGGGGGGCTACGTTGTGCATTTTCATCTCCCTAACGGACGACATACTTACCCAGTACCTTTAAAGACAGCCGGG
>JBNKDD010000458.1:0-3650 GCA_050288085.1 Anaerolineae bacterium | reverse complement strand
AAATCGCCGGTTTGCTGATGCTGCTGGCCGCGACCGTACTGCTCGTCACGCAACTGAGCAGCTTCAGCCAGACACGACAGAATCTACCCGCCGGTTTATTGTTAGGTGGAGTCCCGGTGAGCGGTTTACCCCGCAGCGAAGCTCAAGCATACATTGAGCAGGTTTACGGTGCTCCTGTAACGGTAAAGTACCGGGACCAGGAAATTCTACTCAATCCAGTGGAACTTGGGCTCCAGGTAAACTCCGAAGCCATGCTTTCTAAAGCGGATGAACTCCGTACCGAAGGTAATTTCTGGGCCGGATTCTGGGATTACCTGTGGCGACGCCCCGAACAAACCTACGAGGTTGATCTCGATCTGACCTATTCGGAGGATTTACTCCGATCATGGGTAGCCGACATCGCGACCCGCTACGACAGTCCGCCTCAACCGGCCAAGGCTGTTTTACAAACGCTCTCGTTTGAATCGGGGCAGCCGGGCTATACCCTGGATCAAGAATCGGCGGTTGAGATAATCGAGGAGGCATTATACCAACCTACTGGCCGGGTGGTTGAACTGCCGGTTGAATCCAACGAGGCTCCGCGTCCAGGATTGGACACCCTCAGCGCCCTGCTGACCGATTACATGGTCAGCGAGGAATTTGAAGGTGTTGCTTCGGTCTACGTCATTGACCTGCAAACCGGTGATGAGATGGAATTGGATGTTGACCTTCGTCAGGGCAGCGCCTCCTACCTGAACTGCGAAGTGGCCTACGCAAGCACCAGCACCATGAAAATTAACATCATGGAGGAATATTTCCGCTATCTGGACTGGCTCCCTACCCCCGGATCAGATGCCCTCAAAATCCTGACCGAGACCATGAATCAATCCGGGAATATCTCTGCCAACTTTATGCTGCAAGAGATCGGTTACGGGGATGTTTACGACGGGGCCGATACGGTTACACAATCCGTGCAGTACCTGGGATTAGAAAACACCTTTATCGTCGCACCTTACGACGATGAAGAAGACCCGGTGTACTACAGCACACCGGCACGGGAATCAGCCCGCGCTGGGACATGTGTTGATACCAAAGCTGACCTGTACATGCAAACCACCGTCCAGGACTTAGCCGTCATGCTGGATATGATCTATCAATGTGCTGAATACGGCGGCGGCGGCCTGATGGCCGCTTATCCTGGTGAGATTACCCAGGATGAGTGCCGGATGATGCTGGATATCATGGCAAAGAACTACGAGGGTCAGTTGATCCTGGCAGGTGTACCTGAAGGTATGGAGGTAGCCCATAAACACGGCTGGACATATGACACACATGGCGATGCCGGGATCGTCTTTAGCCCAGGGGGAGACTATGTTCTTTCCGTCTTTCTGTGGGCTGACGTAAACTGGCTGGACGTGCGGATCAGCTTCCCGATCATTGAGGGTATATCTGCCGCTACATTCAACTACTTTAATCCCGACATGGTTCTAACCCCGCGCCAGGGATTGAATCTGGACGAATAGCAGAAGAGCATACGATAATTAAGCAGGCAGGGCATAGGTTAGACTGTGCCCTGTTTTTTATTGGCGGCGAAGAAACCAGATCGTCAGGTCATCACTCTGGGGCGCATCCCCGACAAAATCGTCAATATCTGCCAATATACCGGATAACATATTCTCAGCCGGTTGGCCGATCCGCTTATGAAGGGCAGCTTTGAAACGATCCATTCCCCACTCGGTGTAGTCAGACTGCATCGCCTCGGTGACGCCATCCGTATAGGCAACCAGCACATCCCCGGTCTTGAGAGTCAACTGTTTCTGGCTCAACTTGATATCCGGGATGACCCCCAGCGCGATACCGGGCAGAGAAAGTTCTGTTACTGTTTTCTCCTTAGCCCGGATCAGAACTGAGGGGTTGTGCCCACCGTTAGCATATTCAATCCGCCCGGTTGATGGTTCCCAGACCGCATAGAATACCGTCACGAACAGGTCACTCCGCGAGTCGTTGAACAGCAGCTCGTTGACGCGCTGCAAAGTCGAAGCCGGGGCAACATGTGATATAGCTACCGCCCGCAGCAAAGTCCGGCACATCGCCATAAACAAAGCAGCCGGAACACCCTTATCCGCCACATCAGCCATGACCAACCCCCAGCGATCTTCACGCAGCGGAATAAAATCGAAGAAATCGCCGCCCACCTGCCGGGCGGCACGCCATGTAGTCGCGATCTGCCAGCCGGGTTCCTGGGGTGGTGCGTCTGGGATCAAACTGGCCTGGATATTCCGGGCGACCGCCAATTCCTGTTCAAGGCGATCCCGTTCAGCAGCCACAGCCTGAAAACCAATAGCACTCAACACATTGGCGGCCTGATGTGCGATGCCGGTCAGGATCGCCATCATACGCGGATCAGGGGGATCAGCATGGAGCGGATCATCAACAATCAGCACCCCTAGCAGCTCATTCTTCGCCCGCAGTGGGAAACCCACAATCGATGGCTCCGGGAATAAGGGAAGCAGTTCAGATGGGATAGGCACCGCGTAATCTTTCCCAGCGCCGAGTGGCCGCTCCGCCGTCCGCAGCAACCAGAGAAACGTGTTTTCACCAGGGGTGATAGGCCCCTCCGGTATGAACTTCTCCTGGCAGCCCTCATGAGCATTGACCAGATAGGAATCTGCTTCCGGCTCCCATTGCATAACCAGACACCGGTTAACATCGGTCAACTGCGTGGTGAGTCGGACGATCATTTTCAGCGCATCACCCGCCACGATCTGGGCATTGACCGCCTCGGCAACTTGCAGCAAAGCAGTTGACACCCAGGCTTCCGCCTCTTTCGCTTCGTATACCTGGGCCTGCTCGATGGCTAATGCAATTTGCGAGGCAAGCGTCTCCAGCAAATCTACATCTTCGTTAGAGAATGCCTGAAGACGGTTGCTCTGAACATCCAGAACGCCCAATACGCGATTTTCCACCTTGAGCGGTAGGGCAATCTCACTCTGAGTTTCTGGCAGCGCAGCGGCTTCCTGATAGCGTGGGTCCTCGGCCACATTATTTGCCAGGGCTGTCTCGCCTTTTCTCGCCGCCCAGCCGATCATACCCGGCCCGACATAGGATGTTTTAGACGGTAGGGCATTATCTGAGCTTTCACCCACAACCAGGCGATCACCCTCAAAGATCAAAATCGATACGCAGTAGTAACCAAAGGTCTGTTTGATCAGGGTGACAATCTGGTGGAGCAGATCGGGCTGCGGCTGTACCGCCGACACACGGGCCGTTACCTGTCCGATCAGCCGTAACTGCTCGGCCCGGTAATGCACAGTCTCGTAAAGCTGTGCATTTCGGATCGCCCAGGCCGCCTGATTTGCCAGCGCCGTCAGCAAGCGCAGATGCTCCTGATTAAAGTGTCTGACCCGGCGGCTCTGAACAGCAATCAACCCGATAGTTGACTGCTCGGCAATCAAGGGCACAAATAAGCCAGAACGGGGCGGCGTATCCATATCAAATTCGGGGAAGGCCGGAAGACTGTCACGTTCGGCTTCGAAGTCGTGGACAAGGAGTGAATCACCAGTAGAGCGCACCCAGCCAACGATCCCTAGCGCTCCGCCCTGTGGGAAAACCTCTTGCGACAGCCGTTCGCCATCACGCACCCACACCTTGATGTTATAACAATCGCCATC
>JBNKDD010000457.1:0-3665 GCA_050288085.1 Anaerolineae bacterium | reverse complement strand
GCCCGACCGTGACCTCTTCCGCCCACCACATCTCAAACGTGAAACCCCTTGGGAGGAAATCTGGCAGGCAATGGAGGTGTTGGTGCAGCAAGGTAAAGTGCTGTACGTCGCCAGTAGTAATTTCGCCGGTTGGCATATCGCCCAGGCCTGTGAAAAGGCCAACGCCCGGCACTTCCTCGGTCCGATTTGTGAGCAGAGTCCCTATAACCTGTGTAATCGCATGGTTGAGCTAGAGGTCATCCCTGCCTGTCGAGAATACGGTCTGGGCCTGATACCTTATAGTCCATTGGCAGGTGGTTGGTTAGCGGGTATTTTACAAAAAGCCGGATCGGGCGAAGGGCGGCGAGGGGGAACCGTCAGGTTGGAAGAGATCGAAAACCGGGCTCAGATCGAAGCCTATGAAACACTGTGCCGGGAATTTGGCGAGGAACCAGCTCTTATAGCTCTGGCCTGGCTGCTCAGAAACCCCGTCGTCACAGCTCCGATCATTGGCCCTCGGAAAGTTGATCAGCTTACCGGCAGCCTGCGCGCACTGGAGATCGAGCTGGACGATCAAACCCTTGCCCGGCTGGATGAAATCTGGCCTGGGCCGGGCGGCGAAGCGCCAGAGGCTTACACCGGCTGACCCGTCAATGAGCCGATTCAACCGGCACAACCAGGTGGATCAGTGTTTCCGGTGAAGCAGCTGCTCAATAATCTCAAACAGGGCTTGTCCGGCCTGACCCTGCGGGGAAGCCGCTTCTAAACTTGCCAGCGTTTGGTCAGAATATTGTTGGGCCAGTGATTCTGCATAGGCCCTGGCATCGGCATTGTCCAGCAGCCCGACAACACGGCTCACCATTTTCGCATCAAAAGTTTCTTGCGTGTTATAGATTTCAACCAGTTCTTCACTTTGTCCTAGCGCATAGATGACCAACAGCGATTTTTTACGTTGGTAGATATCAACAGCGGCCAGCTTACCGGTCACTTCTGGATCGCCCCAGATATCCAGGATATCGTCCAATATCTGAAAGGCCATCCCCAGGTTCTTACCGAAATCTCTGTAATGCTGCCGGGCTTTCTTCTCTGCGCCCCCGGCCACCGCCCCCATCTCGGCGGAGGCCGAGATTAGGGCTGAAGTTTTGCCGGTGATCATATCCAGGTAATCCTGGGTGGTGACATTCTCACTGCTCTCAAAGGACATATCAAGATACTGCCCCCTGGTTAGCTCCAGGCAGGTATCATCGAGTATCGCAAACATCTTGGTTGGGATTTCTAATTGGAGTTGCTCGGCCAGGCGTGGAAGCGCCAGGTGTGCCAGGGCAAACATGGCATCCCCGGCGTTGATTGCCTGCTCAATGCCCCAGATGCTCCAAACAGCAGAACGCTTACGCCTGAGTGTGCTGTGGTCCTGCACATCGTCATGTATCAAGGAGAAGTTATGGATCAGTTCAACAGCGGCGGCAGGGGGCCGGGCCGGATCGCTCGCCCCGCAGATCGCCTCACAAACCAGCAAACTGAGCAGGGGCCGCAGCCGCTTTCCCCCTTTAATCGGAACGGGGTTGCCATGTTCATCTACCCACCCCATGTGGTAGTGAAACATGCGATAGAAAAGCTCCGGTGAGCCTGCTGGTAACACCAGCACTGATTTGAGATCTTCTTCGATAATGGGCAGATAGCGTTCAAAGTACTGATCGAGAAACCCTGTCATGCTTGTTTAGTCAACCTTTTGAAGTGATGTGTGGCGCAGTTGATCAAGATTCCCTGCTCCGGCAGACAGCATCGCAATCCGAAGCTGTGCGGTGATAACCCGGATTTCTTCATCAAGTGCCTCGTCAGAATCTACGGCTGCCTTCAGGAATGGTCCGGCCATTCCCCCTAAAGCTGCACCAAGTGCAATGCATTTTGCGATGTCGATCCCATCGCGCAGCCCACCGCTGGCAAAGACCGCCAGCCCCGGTGCGCCCCGCTGAACCAATTGTAAAGTCTCCGCTGTTGGAATACCCCAATCGGCAAAGGCACGGGCTACCCTGGCATGGAAAGCGGTTGGCGCTCGGTGATACTCCACCTCACTCCACGATGTACCACCGGAACCGGCAACATCGATAGCTGCCACCCCGGCATCGGCAAGCTGTCGGGCGGCTTGTTCAGAAAAGCCCCAACCAACTTCCTTAGCAATCACCGGAACTGGCAAGCGGCGGCAAACTGCTTCGATCTCGTTCAACAGATTTGCCCATCGCGTATCGCCTTCTGGTTGAACCGCCTCCTGCAAAACGTTCAAATGGAGGATCAATGCATCGGCTTCAACCATCTCAACGGCCTGCATACAATATTCCATGTCATAACCGTAGTTAAGTTGGATGGCCCCAAGGTTGGCAAACAGCAAAATATCCGGCGCAACCGCCCGAACCTGGAAAGTCCTGGCAACCTCTGGGTTTTCTATTGCAGCACGTTGAGAACCTAACCCCATAGCTATTTTATGGGTTTGCGCAGCTTTTGCCAACCGGAAATTAATCTGCTCGGCAAGTTCGGTTCCCCCGGTCATAGAAGAGATCAGCAGCGGGGTTGACAGTTTGCGTCCAAACAATTCAAACGATGTATCTATCTGTTCGAGATCGAGTTCAGGGAGCGCCTGGTGGACAAAACGGTAGCGCTCAAGACCGGTTGTCAGCCGTGGGAATTGAACATCCTCCTCAAGGTTAATCCGGATGTGTTCAGCCTTGCGTTGGTTGGTGCCCGGTTCCGTAACTTTTTTCATGAGGCAGTGTTCCTTTGATTGGATGAAGGACATCTTAACAGTCTCTTTGTTCGCCTGTCAAGCTTCATATGTCAAAAACTCTCAAATCGATCTGGACGCTTGACGCTACCAACTTGCATGGTAAACTACCCTCATATTAATTCGGGGATTATCAAACTTAGGAGGCTACGATGGCGAGTACAGAAGAAAGAGCAAAAGAAATTATTGTGGAACTGCTGGGTGTTGATGGAGCAAAGGTCACCCGCGACGCTCGGTTCCGTGAAGATTTAGAAGCCGACTCGCTCGACCTGGTCGAACTGATTATGGAATTCGAGCAGGAATTCGGTGGCGACATTTCCGACGAAGAAGCCCAGAAGCTCCAAACGGTCGGTCAGGTTGTCGACTATATTGAAAATCATATGCTGGCTTCCTAACTCGAAGCTACCTGACAGAACCTAGGACATGACGGGCCGCTGGCCCGTTTATTTTTTTCTCTCACTCTTGATAATATGTACCACAATAGCCGACACTAGCCCGGCAAAAAAGACCACCGCCCCCCAACCAGGATAAATCGTGTGGGCATAATGGTGCTGAAAAGGTTGAACCAGCGTCAAGAAGGCCCACAGGCCAGAAACGATAGCCAGGCCGCTCAAACCAATCATCACCAGGCGGCGCACGCTCCAGGATAACCTGTCGGTCAAAGCTGTCAGGGCCACCCCCACCACAATAATCGACACCACCCCAAACCGCCGTCCATACGATTCGGAAAACCACAACTTCATCAGATCAGGGTAAGGGGGGAGCAGAACCAGGGCCGGTAACAGACCAACTATCCGCAGTCCCCAGCGCAGCCACACATCCTCAAACGCTGCGACACCAACCGCCATCGCGATCACACACAGGCCGACCGCCAGCCGCAAGACGTCCGGCATCGCGGTCATATCGCCGT
>JBNKDD010000456.1:0-3665 GCA_050288085.1 Anaerolineae bacterium | reverse complement strand
TTTGTTGTCTGGGTTGAATGCTGATTACGGGCAGGCAGGCGGCGTCACTGTCCCACCCCAGGGTGAAGCAAAGACCTGTGTCCAGTAGTGGCCCCATTCCCCCACCCCGCTGATGTGCGATAGGCCCATCTCCTTGAAGTTCGGATTCAGGATGTTGGCTTTATGACCCGGTGAGTTCATCCAGCCCTCAAAGACTGATGAGACATCGGGATAACCGGCGGCGATATTTTCCCCGACCCAGTTCCAGCTATAGCCCTGTGCTCCGACCCGGTCCCAGGGCAGACTGCCATCCGAGCCGACGTGGTCGAAGAAGTTGTTCGATGCCATATCGACGTTGTGGGTTAACCCTGCATTGCCGAGTTGATCGTTGGCAACCAGCGGAGTCAGGCCGTTCTCGCAGCGGGCCTGGTTGACCAGGTCAAGCAGTGCCTGGGTATCATCGTGTGAATCGTAATCAAGTCCGGCTGTCCCCGATAGCGGTAATTCGCCGGGGACTTCGGCGACCGTTGGTTCGCTGTCGGCCTGGATGGAGGCCGGTTCTTCGCCTATCGTTGGCTCGGCGATCACACGCCTGCCGCATGCGTTGAGGGCCATAGCAGCCAACAAGACCATAATGAGAGTCAAGTGTTTTCGTGTTAGCATATGTCAGGGCACCTTTCGTGTAATGTTAGTAGCAATACGTTCATTATACTCATCGATACCATCCGCGCGACTGCTGGCTCAACCAACACCGATCAAGCTGGGGTCAGGAATTCCAATAGATGCTGGGTGACAATCTCCGGTTTTTCCTCTTGCAAGAAGTGACCTGCATCTGCCACCTTGACCAACCGGGCATCTGGCAAATCCTTTAACAGGCGGTAGGCATCCCGAATCGAGCATACCCGGTCTTTCCTCGCCCATAGAATCAGGGTAGGCATAACGATCCGCTGCAAATTGGGTTCGGTAAGCTGACTGACCGGTACACGCAGGATTCGGCTGAATGCCCGCCGTCCGGCAGCATCTTTGATCCAGGGATTGAGGTAGATATCATTTACCTCATCGCTGAAGACTGTAGGATCGAATACTAAATTTTTGCGCATGAACCGGCGAAACACCGGGCGCATAAGCAGCAAGTGCGAGATGACCGGCCAGCCCATCATCTGGAACGTGAGTTGTACGCGCCGGGGAATGTCAGGGTAGGGGACGGTGTCCATCACCACAAATTGGGTTATCCGCTGCGGATAGCGGGCGGCGAAGCTCAACCCGACCATGCCGCCGATATCATGACAGGCTAACCGGGCTTGCTCCAATCCTAGAGCCTCGTAGATACCGAGCAAGAATCCCACATAGAAATCTAAGTCATAAGCCGGGCGGGCCGGTTTATCAGACTGGCCGTGGCCAGGCAGGTCTGGCGCATAGACCCGGAAATGTTTTGCCAGCTCTGGGATAACATGTCGCCACAACAGGCTGGATGACGGAAAACCGTGCAGCAGGATCAGCGGGGGAGCCTGCTCTGGCCCATCGACTAATACGTGAATACGTAGTCCATCAGGGGTGATCACATACTGGCTGTTCATCATAACTCCTATCTTTGGTTGGACGGCCAACCAAATCACCTTAAAAAAAGAGGGAACGCCGCCGCTCCCTGCCGTCATCGCTATTTCAACAGAACACGAATTGCCTGTTCTGTGGCAGTCCATAGTGCCTGATCTTTAACTAATTCGGGCTCGGCCAATACCTGGAGCACCAGCCCATCAATGATGCCCATCAGCAGCGCGGCTAAGGCATCCAATGGCAGGGCAGGGGTAATAACGCCGCGTGATGCGGCGCTTTCAAGCCCTTCCCGGATTGCCGACCGGAAAGACTGGAACAAGACCTTGAGCTCCTCGGCCACTGCCGAACTCTGCCGGGCAACGGCCCAACTCTCATAGAACAGATAAAAGAAATCCGGTGCCAGTTTCCTGATATACCGGATGGTATTGGTCAGGGCGGCGGCCAGATCATCGGCGCTGTCGTTCTGCTCAAACAGAGTACCCATCAAGATCAGGCTGGTCGTAGCGCTGTGGTGAACGACCTGAGCTAACAATTCTTCTTTGTTCTCGAAATAATAATGGAGCAGACCCCGGCTGACACCTGCCTCGCGGGCTACCTGGCTGATCGTCGTGGCGCTGTAGCCTTTCTGGGCCAGGATCGTACTGGCAGCAGTGATGATTTGTTGGGCTTTTTCGTCGTCTGGCGATGGGCTCATAATCTATCCTTGTTGGTCCTGGTTGGACGGCCAGCCAAATTATATCCCGGCTAAGACGTCTGTCAAGACCATTCTACAAAAATTAAAAACCCGCTTCCGTGCAGCTTATCGGATCGGTGCCGGTGCTGCCAAAGACCTGAGTCCAATAGTGGCCGTATGTACTGACATTCCGGAAAATGTGAGCTACCGCCATCTCCCGGTATTCTGGTTTGAGGATGTTATCCCGGTGGCCGGGTGAGTCCATCCAATCGGCGAACGCTTCGTTGGCATTGACCTGCCCGGCAGCGATGTTCTCCCCAATAGCCAGCCAGGGATAGCCCTGTGCACTCGCCCGCTCTTTAATTGTGCTTCCATCCGAGCCAGCGTGATCGAAGAAGTCATTCTTTAGCATATCGACACTGTGTTGCAGCGCCGCGTTGTAAAGCTGCCCGTTATACGTTACCGGGGTTAAGCCCTGTGCGCAGCGCTCCTGGTTGACCAGATTGAGCATCGCCTGGTTATCATCGTATGATGTGAAATCTTCCCCGCTGCTTGTAAGCGTGTTGGTCGGGGGGACAGCCGTATTGGTTGGCATAGTTGGAACGGGCGTGTCGGTCGGGACTGCCGTATCGCTGGCGGTGGGAAGCGGCGTGACGGTTGGCGGGAGCGTGTTGGTGGGGGTTGACTCCTCCGAATCACCACCAACCGGGGCGGTGACGCTTGTCTCTTCCGTAGCGCTTGCTTCATCTGTTCCGGTAATCGCCTCATCGGTGAGCGTCACCTCGGCGACCGGCCCATCGACGGCCAATGCGCGTAGATTGCTGTTCCGCCAGAAAAACACCCCGCCGACGATCACCAGTGCTCCGATGATCCCCAGCATCGCCAATCCGATAAGTGTTGTTATCCAACGTTGAGATTTCATACTGCTCCTTATTGATTCTTTGAGTATCATAAAGTAATACGCGAAACCTCGCTATAACTCTCGCGTACTGTCTGATGGACTACATAATCAACCATAGGAGGAGACTTGATGAAAGACGGATATGCTGATTCTTTTGATGTACTGAGCGGCCATAAATACATGAATCTCACCAGCTATTATCAGGATGGCCGGGGTGTGACCACGCCGGTTTGGTTTGCCGAGGTAGATGGCAAGCTCTATGTTATTTCCGCCGGGACAACTTATAAAGTAAAACGAATTCGTGCCGTAAGCGATGTCGAGGTCGGCCCCAGTGATCCGGCGGGAAAGCCGCTCGGTCCGGTGGTCAAAGCGCAGGCCCGTCTTCTCGATGATCAGGCCGACGCCCAACTGATCGAACGGGCAATCAAGGCCCAGGCGAAGAGATATGGGTTGATGTTCCGGCTGTTCAACTTGATGGGGCGGCTGCGAAATACGGGCCGGGCCGTGATCGAGGTGTCACATTGATCTGGTTCTCGTGACAAAAAACAGGACATAGGG
>JBNKDD010000455.1:0-3696 GCA_050288085.1 Anaerolineae bacterium | reverse complement strand
CTGGTAGCTTGGAAGATTGGGCGCTTTGAGATGGGGCTGGGTTGGATGGTCTTCACCATTATTTAGTGGATATGGGTGATCGGTTTGCAAATCAAATACCTTTCATGCTTATGCTGCGGATTATATGCCGATCTGTCTCAGGTTTCAAAGTGTGATATGGTTTTGATAGCCGGAAAGGTGGTTTGCAGGTGGCTTTTCGGAGGGTATGGCGTGTTGTGCCAGGGCGAGATATATCTCGCCCCTAACGATAATGGGGGAGAGAAAATGCGCTCTATGCTTGCCTGAGGGATGGCTGGGGGGTAGGATTGAGGTACTGAACCCAGCATACCAAAGGGGCTGAGCCTTATGACGTTACCAACAAGACCATCTGTGCCGGGAATCTCCGGCGACCGGTTCCGTGTTCACTACCGGCTGGCGGGCACCGAAGCCGAAGCCCGCGAACTGGCCGACGTGATCCGGGTAGAGCAAACCGTTGAAATCCCCGCCGACCTGGTCCCGGAAGGTGATATCAGTGATTACCTGGTCGGGAAGGTCGAAGCTTTTGAGCCAATCGACGAGGGGCATTATGCGGTTACGATCAACTATGCGATTGAGGTTGCCGGAACCGAACTACCCCAACTGCTCAATATTCTGTGGGGAACGGGCAGCTTTTTGAACGGCTTCAAGGTGGAGGGCGTCGATCTGCCTGACAGCCTGTTGAAGCATTATCGCGGGCCGCGCTTTGGGCCTCAGGGCTGGCGCGATCTGCTCAAGGTGTATGATCGCCCGCTGCTGTGTACGGCCATCAAGCCGATGGGGCTGTCAGCGGAGCAGTTAGCGGATATGGCCTATAAATGTGCGTTGGGCGGGCTTGACATTATCAAGGACGATCATGGGATCACCGATCTGCCGTTCTGCTCGTTTGAGGAGCGAGTCGAGCGCTGCTCTGAAGCCGTCGCCAAGGCTAATCAGGAAACCGGCCTGAACTGCCTGTATGTCGCTAACGTGACCGGAAAAGTTGATCGGATGGTGGATCGGGCCCTGTTCGCAAAACAAGCCGGGGCGGGAGCCTTGCTGATCAATACGGCGGTGGTGGGGTTTGACATGATGCGGCTGCTGGCCGATGACGACCGGATCGCGCTGCCGATTATCAGCCACCCGGCCTTTGCCGGTCATTATGTGATGAATCCCGATCACGCTTTTTCGTACTACCTTTACTTCGGGCAGCTTCAACGGCTGGCCGGGGCCGACTCCAGTATCTTTATCAATTACGGCGGTCGGTTCAAGGTGGCGCGGGAAGATACCGAAGGGGCGAGGGATGGCTGCCGGGTGCCGATGGGGCCTATCAAGCAGGCGATGCCGATGGCAGGTGGTGGGATCACCTTCCCCCGACTCCCCGATCTGCGGGAGATATACGACAAAGAAGCGATCTTCCTGGTGGGCGGTGGGCTGCACCGTCACAGCGATGACCTGACCGAGAATGTCCGGGAATTCCTGAGGTTGGTTTCGTAGGGCTAATGCGCCCCTACAATAGGCATTTTTTATATGATTCACACTGAAAAATTCACCTTCATTTCAGAAGGCAAGTTCTACGCGGTGAATGTCACCGAGCAGGTCAGGAAGGCGATCCAGGCCGCCGGGATTCAAAATGGCATGGCGCTGGTTTTTTACCGGCATACCACCGGGGCGGTGATGGTCGTCGAGCATGAAGCGGGCATTCTGGTTGACCTGGAAGATACGCTCGAAAAGATCGCCCCGGTTGCCTATGAGTACAAGCATCACATGCGCGGGTTTGATACGAACGGGGCTGCCCATATCAGGACCGCCTTACTCAATGTCTCGGTGACCGTGCCGGTGATCGACGGCGATCTGGGGATCGGGACGTGGCAGGAAATCCTGGTAATTGACATGGAACCGCAGGGCCGTCCCCGGACGGTGATCATACAGGTGAGCGGCGAATGAGCGAGAAACGAATCAACCGGTTGGTGTTCTGGGTTGGCGGGGTGATCCTGCCCACCCTGTCAGATGCGACGTTGGCGCACCTGCTGCCGGATCGGGAGCCGTCCACCGATCAATGTGCGGGTATCCTTGAACTGGAGATTTCGCTGCGGGATGGTGAAATTGATCCCCTGGAATATTGTCACAAAGCCGTTGAAGTGGTCGGGGTGGCTTTCCCGCCGGAAGACCTGAACCGGTTTATCCCTAACAGTGTTGCTCTGCTGCCCGGTATCGATACGGTGATCGATGAACTGGCGCAGGATAATGAGTGCTTCCTGGTGTCCGATTATCCCCGCGACTGGCTGATGAATACAATGGGGCGGGTGGGACTTTACCGGTGGTTTAACGACTCGACTGTGGCGTTTACTGCCGAACTGGATACCGGTGGGGATTACGAGAAGCTGTTCAAGGCGCTGGTCAAAGCGGAGGTGATCGAGCCGGGGCGGAGCCTGTGGATCGATCATAACTCGGCGCGGACTTCGACCGCCATCCGGCAGGAGATCGACTCGGCGATCTGTGTCGATGCCAACCGCCTGTATCGCGACCTGGGATTGTGGCGACTCGTGCCGCTGACTATTGACAAGATTTATCTCCCCCGTTAAAGTAGGGAGCAGTAAAACAAATACAGGACATTTACCCCCTGCCAGCGCTAAAGCGCTGTCTGCCCCCCTTGCAAGGGGGGCGAAGCCGAGAGGCGCTTTGCCAAGCGCCGCGAGGATTGGGGGGTAATCATAAGTCCTGACATAACACGTTGAGCGGGACGAGTACCTGTGACACCGGTTCCAGAGAGGAGAGGCCCCAGGCTGAGAGCTTCCCCAATCAGGCCGCAGCGAAAACCCCCCGTGAGCGAATCCCGGAAAGCCTTTAGCAAGCAAGTATGGGATACCGGTTGGCCCCGTTATCAGCCCCGGAGATCGCGGAGCGAAGTGTAAACTTTGCTCTGTAGAAACTGGGTGGAACCGCGTATCGCCCCCACGCCCCAGTAAGCGTGGGGTTTTTTGATTCCGTGTTCATATTGGGATAGAGATGTCTAAGACACAATATATGGAAGGGTGTAAACAGGCGTTTAGGGATGTAACGCTGAAGCCTGATGACTTGCTGCTGTTGGAAGCGTGTCAGGTCGCTAACCTGCCGGTCCGTGCCCCAGAGCGCGAATTGGCGGCGGTGCTGCATGCTCGGCCTGTTATCAAGACCTTCTTTGTGGATAAGCATCCGCCGGTTGAATCCTTTATCAAGGAGGTGCTGGCCCAATTTGGCCCGGCAGAAAATGAAGACGCTCTTGCTATATTGAGTGATACGCTGCTGTGGTCGATTGCGGATTTGATTATTTATAACAAGTTCCCAGAAGCCTACGATAACCAGCCTCACCACCAATGGGATTTTGGCGCGATCACGTCGATCACCTCGTTGGATGACAAGATCGTGATCGATGCCGGGGCCGGAACCGGTCGGGTCGCACTCGAGGCGGCCACGATGGCCCGGCACGTCTTTGCGGTGGAGCCGGTTACCCGCCTGCGTCGCTTCATCGAAGCGAAGGCAAAGCAGGCCGGGTTAAACAACGTCTTTGTCTTGGATGGCTTTTTGCACGCCATCCCGCTGCCGGACGATTTCGCCGATGTGCTGATCACCTGTCGGGCGATTGGCTGGCAGCTCGAAGACGAGTTGGCGGAGGTCGAACGGGTGGTTCATGAAGGAGGTGCTATCGTGCATTGTATGGGA
>JBNKDD010000454.1:0-3699 GCA_050288085.1 Anaerolineae bacterium | reverse complement strand
ATAAGTAGGGATTAATGTCATCAAAGCGCGATTATTATGAAGTCTTAGGGGTTGGCCGCACCGCTTCGCCGGAGGAGCTTAAGCGCGCCTTCCGGGGGAAAGCACGGGAATTCCATCCAGATGTGAGCGATGCCCATAATGCAGCAGAACGCTTCAAGGAAGTCAACGAAGCCTATGCCATCTTGAGTGATCCGGATAAGCGGGCAGCTTATGATCGCTTTGGGCATGCTGCTTTTAATGGAGCCGGTGGGGCGACCGACCCCTTCGGTGGGATGGGTTTCCCCGATCTGACCGAGATTTTCGGGGATATATTCGGCGGGATGCGAACCCGCCCTTCCCGGCGTGCACCCCGTCGTGGGCAGGATTTACAGTACCGGCTGTCCATTGAATTTGAAGAGGCGATCTTTGGCACCGAACGCGAGATCGAGTTTGAGCGGACAGAAACCTGCCACACCTGCCGGGGTTCAGGGGCGGAGCCGGGGACAACCCCCACACGCTGTACAACCTGCCAGGGGACAGGCAGTGTCCGAAACATCCGGCAGACTTTTCTCGGTCAAATTGTAGAATTTCCCACCTGTCCGGTCTGCCAGGGGCGCGGCGAAGTGGTTTCCTCGCCATGCCAGGTCTGCACCGGATTGGGGCAGACGCGCCAGAAACGCCGACTGACGGTCAGTATCCCGGCAGGAGTCGACCACGGGACACAAATACGGATCAGCGGCGAGGGCGAATCCGGCTTACGCGGCGGGCAGCCGGGCAATCTCTACATTGTGGTTTCGGTGCGGCCTCATAAATACTTCCGCCGCCGGGGTGATGACCTGTTTATCACCCTGCAGCTTAACGTGTCACAGGCAGCACTCGGCCATGCCTTGATGGTTCCAACCCTCACCAAACTGGGTGAGGTCGATACGGAAATGGAGATTCCACCGGGGACGCAGTCCGGCGAGATATTCGTACTCAAAGGAAAAGGGGTTCCCCGCCTGCGCCGCGATGGGAGCCATTCAGGTTATGGCGATTTACAAGTCATGATCGAGGTGGAGATTCCCCGCAAGTTATCACAAGAACAGCGGTTCCTGTTTGAACAACTGGCGGAGACTCTGGGTGATGCGGTTATTCCACCAGCCGACCAGCGGGGATTCTTTGAACGAGTCCTCGATTGGCTAGGTGGGGAATAATATCTAGCTCGACTTAAATATCTATATGTGGGGGCGGCGCAAACCAGAAGCTTGGTAAACTACAGCCGCCCTAGTGATTTATAGATAGGTTCTAAAAATGAATAGGTTTTAACAATGAACGCCTGGATCGAGGTCAGTTTAGAAGTAGATGGTGAGGGTGCAGAGACCGTTGCAGATGCTCTGCGCCGCTACGTGCATCAGGGAGTAGTAATCGAGCAGACCTACCCCGGCGAAGTCTGGCCGGAAGAAATAACCCCGGCGGCGAAGTTATCCGTGCGGGCCTATTTCCCGGACGATCACGAAGCCGCCGAGACGAAACGCCAGATTCAGGAGTCACTGTATTACCTGGGCAAGCTCTATCCCCTGCCTGAGCCATCCTTCCGAACGGTTAAGGAAGAAGATTGGGCCGATGCCTGGAAACAGCACTATCATCCCATCCGGGTGGGCAAACGGCTGTTGATCAAACCAGCCTGGATCGATGTGGAAACCGGACCGGATGATATCACCATCGAGATGGATCCCGGTATGGCATTTGGGACAGGCACTCATCCCACCACCCAGTTATGCTTGATGGCCTGCGAATGGTTCGCCAAACCAGGGATGTGCATGGTTGACCTGGGAACCGGCTCCGGCATCCTATCGATTGCGGCAGCTAAATTAGGCTGCTACAAGGTGTTGGGCCGTGACATTGACGAAACCGCCGTCCGGGTCGCGCAGGAGAACATCAAGCGAAATGGGGTAGACGACCGGGTAACTATCCAGCATGGTTCACTGGCGGGCCTGGTCACGAGCAACCGCCACTTCGACCTGGCAATGGCAAACATCACTGCCAGGGTCATCCTCCCCATGACGGAAGAAGGATTGCAATACGTTGTCTGGCCCGGTGGGCGTTTTATCTTCTCCGGGATTATCGACGATCAGGCGGACGAGGTAATCACCGCGCTGGAAGCGATTAACCTCACCCTGGAAGGTCAACGACAAATGGGCGATTGGGTGATGCTCATCACCCGGCGGACGGCCTGACATGCCCCAAACACCCTCTCGCTCTAGCTTTTCACAACGCCGTCCAGCAGAGGAATCTGAGCTCAAGGAATTGTTGAAAGAGTTAAACATCCGCCCACCCCTGGGACGGTTATCCTATGAATTGGTCAGTGAATGGGCAGCCAAGCATGTGTGGCGGATTGATGTCAAAAGACAGCCCTGGATTTACGTGCGCTATTTATTGGGAGCGGCCAGCCGGTTCCCTGATCGATGGCGGCATATGCGCCTGGGTGAGGAGTTACACACTGCCGATATCGGGCCGCGTATCCTGGGCCTGACACCGGAAAGCGAAGCCCTCGGCGGACGGGCAGCGGTGGTCGAGTCAGCGCTGCAAGTCATTTCTCTCAAGGAATTGGAGAGCCGGGCCAGTGAGGTTATTGACCTGTTTACCCGCTTGCATAGCAACGATGCACTCCTGGAAGCCCTATCCATCGACCTGAATCATGTGGACATCGCCAACTTCAGCCCACTATCAGAACTAATCACCGACACCCGCGAGCGCTGGTTTATCGCGGTAGCCGAGCGCTGGAAGGAAGCCGAACTGCCAGAGATCGACGATCTGCTCCGGGTGGTGCGCGTTTTGATGCACCGGCTGGATGCGCTGTGTACGGTTTCAGAGCAAATCGAGATCGTTGTGCCCGCCCATAATGATCCCAATCACGGGAACTTTGTGCTCAACCAGCACAATGAATTACGCATGATCGACTTTGAAAGCCTGGCCCTCAATAACCCGGTAGCCGATCTGGGGGTGTTCCTGACCTGGTATTCGGATCGTGACCGGCATCGCGAACTGCTTGAAGGCTACCCGCTGGCCGATCCGGATGCGGTCTTAGAGCGAATGCGAATCTGGGTTCCGCTCCGCTACCTGGGAATATCGGCGCATTGGTCGGCCCGCCTGACCCGTGCCAAAGATCAGGAGTCATGGAATTTTGCGGTTGAGTCAATTGACGAGTGGCTGCGCGGGGCCTGCGAACTGGCGTTTGACGGGGTTGTTCCGGCTGATTTGAGCAAGATACTGCACACTGTGTGCGATTCACTGCTTGAGCGGCAGGTGATAAGCAAGGATGACTGAAATAGCGACTCGCTAATAACAACAAGCTCGGCGTATCTGGGAGCCATGGGGGAGAGAGATGCGAGCAAGCAAATTAACGATAGCTCTGGTAGGATATTTGCTGGTAATTGGGTGTACTTCTTCCACACCCGAAACACCCACCCCAACGGTTGAACCAAGCAGCCTGGCAAGCACGGCCACCATAATCCCTTCTCCGACGGCTTCCAGAACACCGTCTCCCAACTCAGAACCGACAGCGATCCTTGCCGAAATACCTTACCCCACCCCGGAAACCCCGCTTGATGCCAACGGGCCCTGGTTAATTTTCCTGGCAAAGATTAAAAAGGGATATACATCACTAGAGAGTGTCGCATAACTGTTTAACAAGGGGCTAACACGCGAGACCGAGCGTGAAGCAGGTCAGGGCGGTCAAGA
>JBNKDD010000453.1:0-3705 GCA_050288085.1 Anaerolineae bacterium | reverse complement strand
GCCCCGGTGATCATGTTCTTGATATAGTCCCGGTGACCCGGGCAGTCTACGTGTGCGTAGTGCCGGTTCTCGGTCTCATATTCCACGTGTGCAATGGCGATCGTGATCCCGCGCTCTTTTTCTTCCGGCGCGTTGTCAATCGAGTCGAAGGCCCGGAAATCCGCCCCGCCCTTCATCGCCAGCACCTTGGTGATTGCTGCCGTCAGCGTGGTCTTCCCGTGGTCGATATGTCCAATCGTTCCCACGTTCACATGCGGCTTCGTTCGCTCAAATACCTCTTTGCCCATGTTTCCTCCACATACTTACCGCAAAACGGTCGTCTTGCGGGTTCTTATACAATCTCGCCTTTGAGAATCTTTTCGGCGATATTTTTCGGCAGTTGCTCATAATGGGCAAACTCCATTGTAAAGTTCGCCCGACCTTGTGACATACTCCGCAGATCGGTCGCATAGCCAAACATCTCGGACAGGGGCACAAATCCGCGAATGGCCTGAGCCGAACCGGGTTGAATTTCCATCGACTGTATCTGTCCGCGCCGGGCAGACATATCGCCCTGCACCGCGCCCAGATACTCGTCCGGCGTAACCGCTTCAACCTGCATAACCGGTTCGAGCAAAACCGGATGGCCTTTCTGAACTGCTTCCTTGAATGCCATGCTTCCGGCAATCTTGAAAGCCAGGTCAGAAGAGTCAACATCATGAGAAGCACCATCGACCAGTCGAACGGCGACATCAACCACCGGGTATCCGGCGATAACGCCACCCGTCAGGGCTTCTTCAATTCCTTCTTGAGTAGGTTTGATATACTCGCTAGGAATAGAACCGCCCCGAATCTTGTTTTCGAACACAAAGCCGCTGCCGGGTTCTCCCGGATCGACCTCTAGCTTGACACGCGCATACTGGCCGCGTCCACCGGTCTGCCGTTTGAATGTTACATCCGCCGATGAAGGCCGCGTAATCGTCTCGCGGTAGGAGACACGCGGTTTACCCACACTGCAGCCAACCTTGAATTCCCGCTTCATGCGATCCACGATGATATCCAGGTGCAGTTCGCCCATTCCGGCGATGATTGTCTGCCCGGTTTGCTCATCGGTGTATACACGAAATGTCGGGTCTTCCTCGGTGAGCTTGTGCAGCGCTTCAGACATCTTGTCCTGGTCAGCCTGGGTCTTTGGCTCGACCGCGACTTGAATAACCGGCTCCGGGAACGTGATCCGTTCCAACACGATTGGGTCATTCTGGCTGCACAGCGTATCACCGGTGCTGGTAAACTTCAGGCCCAGCGTGGCGGCAATATCACCAGCATGTACTTCTTCGATATCCTGGCGATGGTCGGCAAACATCCGTACCAGACGGCCAACCCGTTCCTTCTTGTCGCTGGTCGTATTCATCACCGCGCCACCGGTCTTAACAACACCGGAGTAAACGCGGAAATAAGCCAGCCGTCCGACATAAGGGTCAGTCACGATCTTGAAGACCAGGGCGCTTAGCGGCTCATCATCTGACGGGCCTCGGCGCTCCGATTCATCAGTCTTTGGATTGATACCCTCAATCGCAGGAACATCCAGGGGCGAAGGTAGGTAGTCGATAATCGCATCAAGCAAGGGCTGCACACCCGTGTTTTTCAACGAAGAACCGGTCAAAACCGGCTGGGCTTTTCCGGCAAGTGTTGCCCGCCGGAGCGCAGCCTTGATCTCCTCAACGGTGATCTCTTCTTCGCCTAGATACTTCTCGACCAATTCGTCGTCAGTTTCTACAATCCGCTCATAGATAATCGCCCGCGCTTCTTCGGCTTCTGCCAACATATCGTCGGGGATATCATGATATTCCGGGACTGCACCAAGTTCATCTTCCCAGGTGATCGCCTTCCATTCCAGCAGATCAATCACACCTTTGAGATTACTTTCCGCACCCCAGGGGATCTGCACCGCGATGGGGTTCCCACCCAGGCGGCGGCGGATCATCCCAACTGCCCGCACAAAGTCTGCCCCGGTGCGATCCATCTTATTGATGAAGCAGATACGCGGCACATTGTAGCGGTCGGCCTGACGCCACACCGTTTCAGATTGCGGCTCAACACCGGCAACACCATCGAACACCACGACCCCACCGTCCAGGACGCGCAGACTGCGCTGCACCTCGGCAGTGAAATCGATGTGGCCAGGAGTATCAATCACATTGATTGTATAATCCTTCCACGCCGCCGTGATGGCCGCAGCCGTGATCGTGATACCACGTTCACGTTCCTGCTCCATCCAGTCGGTGGTTGCGGTTCCATCATGCACCTCACCGATCCGGTGGATCATACCGGTGTAATACAGGATACGCTCGGTAGTTGTTGTTTTACCAGCGTCTATGTGGGCAATAATGCCGATGTTGCGGACGCGCTCCAAATTCAGACTCATCTTCATTCCTCCTCGTCATTGCCAGGTATGGTTTGCCCCTGTTCCCCCACCTCAACAATGCGAGGGCCTCCTCCTGGCTACCACTTGTAGTGCGCAAATGTTCGATTGGCTTCCGCCATACGATGGGTGTCATCCCGCTTCTTCACAGCGTTTCCCTGCCCCTGGGCGGCATCCATTACTTCATTGGCAAGCTTGCTTGCCATGTCACGCCCACCCCTGGCACGAGCAGCGGCTAACAGCCACCGCATCGCCAGTGAATTCGCCCGGTATGAATCGACTTCAACCGGAACCTGATAAGTTGAACCACCAACACGACGTGGCTTAACTTCGATCCGTGGGGTGACATTGTTCAGTGCTTCTTCAAACACTTCAACCGGGTCGCGCTTCATGCGCTCTTCGATGATTTCAAAGGCATCGTACATGATCCCGCGAGCGGTACTTTTCTTGCCGTCCCGCATCATCCGGTTAACGAACATCGTGATACGAACATTGCCATACTTTGGATCTGGAGCCACTTTTCTCTTCTGTGGACTATATCGCCTGGGCATTTTTCTCTCCGATAATCTTTCCACTAAATGGCCCGCCGGAGCGGGCAAATTTAAGCTTATTTAATGAAGCGAGGTCCCGGTGACTACTTAGGACGCTTGGTTCCGTATTTGCTGCGGCCTTTGTTACGCTCTTCAACGCCGCTGGCATCAAGCGTTCCACGCACGATGTGATAACGAACACCGGGCAGGTCCTTGACACGACCGCCTCTCACCAGCACCACCGAGTGCTCCTGTAAAGAGTGACCTTCGCCGGGGATATAGGCGGTTACCTCGATCCCATTTGAAAGCCGGACACGGGCGATCTTACGCAGCGCCGAGTTCGGTTTTTTAGGGGTCATGGTACGTACCTGTGTACACACACCACGCTTTTGCGGGGCACCCTTCGGCTGCCGGACACGTCGCTGTGAGAAGCTATTCAACGTATACTGCAACGCCGGAGCGTTACTCTTCTTATTTTTTACCTTGCGACCCTTACGGATCAGTTGGTTAATTGTGGGCACAATCAGCCTCCCCAGGCTATATCTGCTTTTAGGCGCACGAAACGGGCAGCTAAGCCCGTTTTCTTGAATTGAGAAAGGTCATCGTGTTTGAATGACCTTCCACGACGTCCAATATACTATTCAGCGGTATAGGCTCACAGCCACATGAGCGTGCCGCCGACCGTATTCGCAAAAAACAATTGTAACCAGCAGTTAACAGAATGTCAATATAAGTTTTGAATTGGGTGTGAGCAAAACCTGACAGGAAGTAGAG
>JBNKDD010000452.1:0-3726 GCA_050288085.1 Anaerolineae bacterium | reverse complement strand
GTGCTGGCTGATGGTGAGATGGCTAACGGTTACTTTGTCGAGCCGACCATCATCACCGATCTGCCGCAGGATCACGAAATTGTGCAGACTGAATTGTTCGTGCCGATCCTGTACGTGACCCCGGTCGATTCGCTGGATGAGGCGATGGAGAAAGCCAACGACACGATCTACGGATTGACAGCAGGCTTCTTCAGTGAGGATCAAAGCGAGGTTGATTGGTTCCTCGATCACATCGAGGCGGGTGTGGTCTATGTAAACCGTCCTGCCGGAGCAACGACCGGAGCCTGGCCCGGTTACCAGACCTTCGGTGGTTGGAAGAGCAGCGGCTCGTCAGGTCGTAACATTGGCGGGCACTATACCCTGCTCAACTATTTGCGTGAACAAAGCCAGACTGTCGTTAGCTGATCTGACTTGATTGTTAGGGGCGGTTGCAATAAACCTTTGGTTTGCCATTGTCCCCCTTGGGGGGAATGCCGAATCTTTGGTCTGCACCGCCCCTGTATCTTCTCAAGTTCACAAAGAAACCTGAAGAGTTAACCAGTGAAAGATAAACGTTTATCCATGCAAGAGGCCATCGCGGAATATATTCACGATGGTGTGTGCGTTGCTATTGAGGGCTTCACCGCCTTTATTTGTTTTGCTGCCGGGCACGAGATCATCCGGCAGCGCCGCCGTGACCTGACCCTGATCCGTATGACCCCTGACCTGATCTACGATCAGATGATCGCGGCGGGAGTAGCATCGAAGCTCGTGTTCAGCTACCTGGGCAATCCGGGGGTCGGATCGCTGCACTGTGTGCGTCGGGCAGTCGAAAAGGGAATCCCGATTCCCCTGGAAATTGAGGAATATTCCCATTACGGAATGGTAGGCCGGTACACTGCCGGGGCGATGCGGTTGCCCTTTTTCCCGCTGCGCAGCTATACCGGTTCAGATATTCCTGGCATCAATGCGGGAATCAAATTTGTTGAAGACCCCTATAGCGGTGAGCAGATTGCCGTTGTGCCGCCGCTTAACCCTGACGTGACGATTATCCATGCCCAGCGCGCCGACGTATCCGGCAATACCCAGTTGTGGGGATTGCTGGGGATCCAGAAAGAGGCCGCCTTTGCCGCCAAAAAGGTGATCGTCGTGGTTGAGGAGATCGTGGAGGAGGCGATCATCCGGGCCGACCCGAATCGGACCTTGATCCCCGGTTTGATCGTCGATGCGGTTGTCCACGAACCATATGGATCGCATCCCTCATACGTTCAGGGATATTACGATAGAGATAATTCATTCTATCTGGGTTGGGATAAAGTATCCCGTGACCAGGAGCAGACCGAAGCCTGGCTCGATGAATGGGTGTACGGCGTAAAAGATCGCGCCGAATATGTGCAGAAACTCGGTCAAGAAACCCTTGACCGGATCAAGCCCGGTCCGGCCCCGGCCAGCCCGGTGGACTATGGAGCATATGCATGACCGGATCAACTTATACCCCCTCGCAGATGATGATCGTCTCGGCGGCGCGTGCTCTGTCGGGTATCCGCACCGTGTTTGTCGGGGTGGGTTTGCCCAATGTCGCCTGTAATCTGGCCCGTCGCACCGTTGCGCCCGACCTTGAACTGATTTACGAATCAGGGGTGTATGGTGCACAGCCTGCCCGCCTGCCCCTATCAATCGGTGATCCAACCCTGGTAAGCGGCGCGACTTCCGTTATGCCGATGTCCGACCTGTTTGGCCTGTACTTGCAAGGTGGCCGTGTTGAAGTCGCGTTGCTGGGCGGTGCTCAGATCGACCGCTATGGCAATCTGAATACCACCGTGATTGGGGAATATGATTCGCCTAAAGTGCGCTTGCCAGGTAGCGGTGGGGCCTGCGAGATCGCGATCAACGCCCAGCAGACCTATATGATCATGCGGCTCTCGAACCGGTCGTTTGTCGAGAAGCTGAATTTTTTGACCAGTGCCGGTCACCTGACCGGAGGAGATGCCCGCCGAGAATATGGGATGCCCGGAGCCGGACCCCAGCTTGTTATCACCGATAAGGCTATTTTTGACTTTGATAACCCGGAGCACGAGATGCAGTTGGTATCGCTGCATGTCGGGGTTAGCCTGCGTGAAGTACAGGAGGATATCGGCTGGGAAGTTCGCATGGTCGAACCGGTGGAGCGCACCCCGGAACCTACCCAATCTGAAACGGATTTACTCCGTGAGTTGGATCCCGAAGGCTTGTACCGTTAAAAGATATGGGATCGGAGAAGTACGTGAAACGGTTTAAGAACATCAGTTTAAATGTACTGCTAGGTCTGGTCGCTGTTCTGGTTACTTTATTGCTGCTTGAGGGCCTGGTGCGACTTGTTTTACCTCAGCAGTTAATTGTCCATCGCCCTGATGTTTATACCTATGATCCTGTCGTAGGTTGGCATCAAACCCCGAACCAGGACACAACCATCAATACCGGAGAGCGTACTGTCAGGCTTATAACGGATAAGGACGGATTTCGGATCGGTGCAGACCGGCAGCCGGAAGGTGAATATCGCATTCTGGCTGTCGGTGATTCTTTTGTGCAAGCCCTGGCCGTTGAGTACGACCAGACCATGACCGCCCTGCTCGGTCAGTATGTCACCCAGGAGCTTGGTGAAGCCGTCGAGGTGACAACAGATGGTGTATCCAATTGGGCCCCGGATGTCTATCTCCTGGAAGTTGAGAGGCGGCTATCCCAAAGTGATTATGATCTGGTCATCGTGTTTATATTTATGGGTAATGATCTGATCGATCAGCCGCACCAACAGTTTGAGCCGAGTGATTTCCAGACATTCGCTCACTATATTCATCACAACTTTCGAATGCCCCGCAATTTGAGCCGCGCAGAAATTATCGATGCCGTGTTGTATCCGATCAACGATACGCTTGAAACGCGCTCACATCTGTATATTTTCATGCGAAGTCGCCTGGAATCATTGCGAATTCGGATGGGTTTGAGCCCTCTTTATATTCCACCGGGTGTGATGCTTGATGCTGCCGATGAGCCGATATGGACGGTCACAGCAAATATTGCGGCGGATATCGACCGGGCAGCTGCTGAACAGGGTGTTCCGATCTTATTTGTACTTATCCCAGCAGACTATCAGATCGATAGAGAATTGTTCGATAAGCATGTGGAATTGTACGGCATTGACCCGGCGCAGGTGGATTTAGATCAGCCTTCCCGCCTTTTGATGGCGGAATTCGAGACGCGTGATCTGAATGTTGTCGATCTAACACCGGTTTTGCTTGAAGCCTATGCTGATGGAGAAACCGAGCTTTACGGGCGCATCGATGTTCACCTGGCTCCTGATGGTCACCGGGTGGTTGCCGAATACCTCGCGCCGATTGTCGGCGATTTGCTGGGAAGGGATCAGCCTTGATATAAGTTTGTCTCGATCTGGTATAGATAACATAGAGATTTTACACATTTCATACAATATTCTTTAGCATTGCCAATAGTTGTTCGATACATTCAGATCAGTGGAAGTGAACTTTTGTTGGTAGTAGAAAGAAGACAATGAAGCAAAATACAGTACCTATTGGCCGTATTTTCGGTATCCCAATCGGGTTGGATTACTCCTGGTTTTTGATCGTGGCGTTGTTTAGCTGGTCGCTGGCAACCGGCTATTATCCTGCGCACTATCCAGATTGGTCTGTTTTCCAATACTGGCTGCTGGGCAGTGTTACTGCCATCATGCTTTTTGTCAGTGTACTGCTGCAT
>JBNKDD010000451.1:0-3737 GCA_050288085.1 Anaerolineae bacterium | reverse complement strand
ACAATCTCACTAATCTGCCAACTCCCGGCAGCAATGGCCGGTCCCAGCAGCGCCAGCAAAAAGGGCGCTTCGTAAGAAAAAAGTTGGGTCAGGGTGCGCGTCGCCCCAATCAACGAAAATCGATCCAGGGTATTGGCCCCGGCCAGCCCCATACACAGGGTTAACAGGCTGAGCAAATAGAGGGTCACGATCAGGTCGCCGGGAAAGCCATAGACGGGGGCCAACCCGACAAGCGGCACATATAGTGCCGCCGTTAACCCACTCGCCAACGCGACGATAGGCAGACCAATAAACAGACGAGCATCGACCCCATCAGGCACGATCTCCTCTTTTGCCAACAGCTTGACAACATCGGCCATGGGTTGGAACCAGCGGGGGCCATACCGGTTTTGCGAACGGGCTAACAGTTTCCGGTCAGCCCATTCGTAAGCCAGGCCACACAGCAGAAGGAACAGGCCGCCGGGGAAGAACAGCAATGCGATGATGCTATTTACGGTTGCGATAGTATTCGATTCCATATTGCCTTAAGTCCTCCCACGTCCAGTATGATTGGCCGGTGGTAGTGCGATTACGGTTGATGGTCACCATCCGGTCGTTGCAGGAGAAGCAGGGATCGATCCCGACCAGGATCATTGGTACATCGGCTAACTGGTGGCCGACCACTAACCTGATCGCCGAGGTCATATTGCAGATGGTTGGTGTGCGGACTCTGATTCGCTCCGGCTGATCGGTGCCATTGCTTTTGATGAAGTAAAACAATTCACCGCGTGGCGCTTCAACCCGGCTGATCGTCTCACCTTCCTTGATACGGCGGGGCATCCGTGTCTTCAACTCACCCGGCGGCAGGGTATCCAGAATGTCCCCGATAACGCGATAACTTTCGAACAATTCTTTGATCCGCACAACAAAACGGGCTTCGAGATCGCCGTCCGTTTCGAGTACCATATGAACCGGGTAATCATAGTAGGCAGCATAGGGTGCTTCGACACGAATATCGCGCTTCACCCCGGAGGCGCGAGCCGTAGGGCCGACGGCCCCAAACAATTCGGCCTGTGACCGGAACATCATACCAACACCGCGGGTGCGTTGTAGAAACACCGCGTCGGTCGTTACGACGTTCAGATAGTGGTGGGTTCGCTCTTCCAGGTATTCCATGCCCTTGTAGATGGCATCTGCCTGGGCCTGATCAATGTCGCATTTCACGCCACCCAGGATATTTACTGAGTAGTTCACACGGTTGCCGGTCAGACCTTCCAGCAAGTCCATGACCGTTTCGCGGTCGCGCCAGCTATACATAAAGAGCGTGTCGAAACCGGCTTCGTGAGCAGCTACCCCCAGCCATAATAGGTGGCTATGAATGCGTTCCAACTCGGCTACCAGCACCCGGATCGCCTGCGCACGCGGTGGAACTTCAACCTCGGCAAGACGTTCTACGCCAAGTGCATAGGCCGTTGCCTGGATGTGGGAGCAAATACCACAGATGCGTTCCAATAAATACAGGTTTTGTACCCAGTTGCGCTCCTCTACCGCCCGTTCGATGCCACGGTGCACGTATCCCAGCCGCACGGTGGCATCGGTCACGATCTCCCCTTCAACCGTGATCTGGAAATGCTCCGGCTCTTTTAAGGCTGGATGCTGTGGGCCAATTGGGACGGTAAAGCGGCGATTAGTTTGTTGATTTTCGTCTACCTGCATGACCTTATTCCTTTTCCAACTGAGCCGGGTCGAAGTCTTTGCGCAGCGGATAAACACCTTCAGGCCAATCGTCAGGCAGGTAGAGTCGCTGCCGTCTGCGCAGTCCATTTATCGTTATGCCGAACATCTCGCTCAGTTCACGCTCGTAGACTTCGGCACTGGGAATGATGTTAGATACAGTTGGCACGGAGCCATCCTCACGTGGGATGCGGAGACGCAGCGTGATCACAGCTTCGGCCACGCAGAAGTGATAAAGCACTTCAAGCTCACCGGCTTCAGGTCCCAGATCACAGCCGGTGATAGCACTGAGATAACCCAGGCGTTTGACTCGCAGCCCAACGGCCATCGGCACCAGGTCAGCCGGTGAAGTTAGAATGACATCCAGGCGATTCGGTTCTGGCCGGTGGGCTTCTGTGAGCCATACCCAGTTCACGAGCAGTTCGCTGGCCAGGGCCAACGCTTCTTCGGTAGTCGTCATCATGATACGATCTCCTCCGGTTCTCGCCCCTGAACGGCAGTTTGATGGTTTGCTGCTGGGCGGTGTTGTTCGGTTAGCAGTTTGACGATCCCATCTATGATCGCTTCAGGGCGAGGCGGACAGCCGGGAATATAGGCATCAACCGGCAGTACCTTATCAATACCTTCCATCACGTTGTAACATCCTTGAAAAACGCCACCCGACAGTGCACATGCCCCAACCGCCACGACGAACTTAGGCTCGTGCATCTGCTCGTAGATACGCAGCAGGCGGTCGCGGGCCTGGCGGGTCACTGCGCCTGTGCAGATCAAAACATCCGCATGGCGAGGGCTTCCCTGGAGCTTGACCCCCAGCCGTTCCAGGTCGTAGCGGGGGGTCAACGTCGCCAGAATCTCGATATCACAGCCGTTACATGACCCGCTGTTGAAGTGGATTGCCCAGGGTGAATTGCAATAGGCCCAGGTCTTGATCTGTGTCAGCACGTCTTGCCAGGCATTATGATTGTCATTACGATCCATGTCTTTTCTCTCCCAATAAGGGATTCCTCATCCTAAAATCAGCGCGATCAATGCCAGCAGCAGTCCGCCCAGATAGATCGCGGAAACGGTGGTCAGTTCGCCGCTGCCCAGAATCAGGACGCCCAGGTGCAGGATGGCGAAAAATAGGGCCACCACAAAAAAGGGGCGATAACCCGGTGCAGCTAAATAAGTAGGCGGCGCTTCACCACTGGAATAGGTGCTTGACTTCCCCGATGTGACCTTCGATGGCCCGGCCAATAATCTTCCCAGGCCGTAGAGAATACCGACCAGCACGATGTAAATTACAAAGGCAACCGGGGGACTTAATAGAATGCTACGCATCTCGAATACCTCTCAACCACCAAGAGACGCCAGCAATGCGGACGCTGCCGGAGCGGTCAGCCAGGCCATCAGGCTCGGCCAGACTCCGATCAGGACAACGGCCAACGCCATCAACGCGAGAGGAATCTGCATTGCTGCCGAGATCGGCATACCGGTATCTACCGGGGTTGACATCTCGCGCCGGTAAACGGCATTGACCAGCGGGGCATAATAAGCCAGCGACAGGACGCTGTTCAGCGCGGCGAAGATGATCAACGCCTCGACCCAGAGGTTATGTGTCTCAAACCCGGCTACAAAAATCTGCCATTTGGACATAAATCCGGCCAGGGGCGGCAAGCCGCCCAATCCCAGTACGGCGATACTGAGCGCCAATCCAACTAACGGATAACGCCGCGCCGCCCCGGATAGGTCATCGACTGTCAGGGGATCGTGATTGCCATTGGCGATGTGGAGCGCATATAACAACGCTCCGGCAGATAGAAAGGCTAACCCTTTCATCAGGCCGTGATTGAACAGGTGGAACAACCCGCCCTGCGCCCCGGCTGCTTCCCCTGCATAAATCGCAATACCTAATCCCAGCAGGATGTATCCCACATGACTCAGGCTGGAATAAGCCAGCAACCGTTTGATCTGCTTCTGCTGCAAAGCCATCAGGTTGCCGACCAGCATATTCAGCGCCCCGAAGCCCATCAGCAGGTCACCCC
>JBNKDD010000450.1:0-3758 GCA_050288085.1 Anaerolineae bacterium | reverse complement strand
TTCGATTTGACAGCGTTTTACCTCGAACGTGACGTTTTTCCGAACCGGCAGATCAATCGTGATCGCTGTGACTGGCTGTCCTGTCACCAGGGCGCGAGTCGCGGCTGCTGCTGCCGCTGCTGCACACGACCCGGTTGTGAACCCCTCCCGCAGATTCGGATCGCGCCAGCTTGAATCGCTGTGGCCTTTGATCGGTCGGTTGGACATCAGACCCCAGCCTGCCTAAGTTCAATGGGCAGGGTAATGTTAAACCTCACCCCTGCTCTCCCACGCCCCTGCCTGGTCGATCTTTCCCCTCTCCAAAATGGAGAGGGGGAGGGAGAACCGCTGGGAGCGGTTCGGAAGGGGGTGAGGTCTATCCATCGCATATTCAAAAATGATCCTTATTCCGCAGCCAACCGCAGCAGCGCATTGATCGTCGCGACGGCCACCGTCGAGCCGCCCTTCCGCCCAATCGCGGTGATGAATGGGATATCCATCGTCACGAGTTCATCCTTCGATTCGACCGCGCTGACGAATCCGACCGGTACCCCGATCACCAGCGCCGGGCGAATTCCTTCCTCGCGGATCAGGCGCATCACTTCTAACAGGGCGGTCGGTGCGTTGCCAATCGCCACGATCCCCCCGTCGATTTCGCTGGCGAGTTGTCGCATCGAAGCAGTTGAGCGGGTAATATTCTCTCGTTCGGCAATCTCCCGGATGGCCGGGTCACCGATTACACATTGCGTCGTCCCACCGAATTTCTCTAACAGTCGGGCAGAAATTCCCACCTGAACCATCCGCACATCGCTGATCACCGTGCAGCCGCCGCGCAGTGCCTCGATGCCGGATGTGATCGCCTCCGGGTGGAAGCGCATGATCTCCGCGAAATCAAAATCCGCCGTTGCATGGATCACCCGCACCACGACCGCTTCTTCGCCTGTGCTAAAGTCGTGTGACCCCATCTCCTCGCGGATAATGCGGAAGGATTCGGTCTCAATTTGCTGTCCGATCACGATGATGTCTCCCCCGTTGTTAACTATTTTTCGTTGTTGTTCACTCCCACCTGTGCACTCGGTGCGCACACAGGTGGGGGGTGTCATCGTTATAAATGGTTGTTTAACTCGTACTTATCCCCATAACCCCGCCGGGTGATCAACTTGCCATCCTGCACATAGCTACGGCTGTTCCCGATGATCACCACCGTCACCATGTCGATTTCGGCAGTGGGCAGATCGGCCAGGGTGATGATCTCCACCGCCTGCTGATCGCGGTAAGCTGCCCGCACTACCCCGACCGGTGTTTCAGGTGGGCGATGCTTTGCCAGAATTTCGCAGGTTAATTCAAACGGCTCGACCCGCTTGCGGCCTTTTGGGTTATACAGGCACAGCACAAAATCTGCCTGGGCAGCCAGGTCAACCCGCCGTAATATCTCCTCACGCGGCACCAACTGATCGCTCAGGCTGATCGCGGCAAAGTCTGTCATCAGCGGTGCACCGAGCAGCGCGGCGGCGGCGTTCAGTGCCGAAATGCCGGGGATCACCTCAACCTCGATCCCCGATTCGCCGCGCTCGTGCAGCATTTCGTAGACCAATCCGGCCATGCCGTAGACGCCTGAGTCCCCGCTTGAGATCAAGGCGATCCGTTGACCTGTTCGCGCCATCTCGATCACCTGATCCACCCGTGCAACCTCCTGCCGCATCCCGCTTGATGCGCGGGGAGTGTCCGGTACGAGATCTTCGATCAGCTTGAGATAGGTTATATACCCGACGATCACGTCTGCTGATTCGATGGCTTCCCGCGCGGCGGGTGTCATCAGTGACAGGCTGCCGGGGCCAATGCCGATTACGATGATTGATCCGCTCATAATGTCTGCCTCATTGCTGCTGCCACCGTCACATTCTCGAATTTCCGTTTTTCGACCAGCAGCCTATCGGTTCCCGCACCGAGCATCGCCGCCGGTTCTGCCACCCCGATCACACCCAGTGCCTTTTGTGCCCATTCGGACGGATTCGGTACATTCGTAATCGTGGCGATTTCTTCTCGCGTGAATACCTTCAACGGCCAACCGCACCGCTCACAGACTTCGAGTAAGCCTGCTTCGTCGGCTTTATCTTCAATGGTCGCCAGGGTAAGCAAACTATCCGGCGATAGTTCAGCTTCCTTCAAAGTCTGCTCAATCGCCTCGCTAATCTCTTCTGCCGGGGTGCCCCGGTTGCAGCCCACGCCAATTACCAGACAGAGCGGGCGGTAGATTACGGCGCTGCCATCAATTGCTAATGTGCGATGCGTGATGACCATTGCGGCGGTGGGTGCTGCGGCCTGTAATGCTTCAAGGCTGGGATAGACCGTCAGGTGCGAGGGGAGCGGATCGGGCAGCCAGCTTGTTTCGCCCACTTCCTGAAATACCCCGACCGGATCGCCGTTGACCAGCGCCGCACTCAGCGCAGTCAGGTTCTTTTGCTGGCGGATCGTCCAGCCCCATTCACGGCCCAGCAGATCGACGGCGGGTAATCCCTGCACATCGCTGGCGGTTGTCAGGACCGGGTCACCACCTAATATCTGGGCCACGCGCTGCGCCAACGCATTCGCCCCACCTTTGTGACCGCCTAACAGGCTGATCGCGTGTCGCCCCGCCTCATCGACCACCACCACGCCCGGATCGCTGTGCTTGCTGCGCAAGAGCGGGGCCAGGTCACGGACGACGATCCCGGCTGCCATGATGCAGATCAACGCCTGATGCTGCTCAAATGCCGATTGGAGCACCTGCCGCACCGATTCGGTGTAGGGGATCACGCCATCCTGTGATGGGTTGATGAACCGCTCTGGCGCATACAATACACTATCCGGTAGATCTGCCAGCAATTTCTGACCGGTTGCCGTGCCATTTCGAGTCAGGCTGATGATCGCGGTTGTGGATCGACCATCCGCTTTATCAAAGGCCGTGCCGTACAGATGCGAGTCCGGGGCGGTTTCGACCAGATCGGCTCTCAGCGCCGGGCTGACCACGATCAGCGCGTGGTGGGTGATCTCCGCCGCTTCGACCTTTGCCGCGATATCGGACAGCGTCCCCCGCACGATCAACTCGTCCGGCCAGCTTGCCCGGAAGACCACCGCGACCGGTGTATCCTCGCTGTATCCGGCCCCGATTAATTCCTCGACAACGCGGGCGAGCATCCCGGCGCTCAGGAAGATCACCAGGCTGGAGTGATGCGCTGCCAGCTTATCCAGCGATTCGCGGTCCGGTACGGGCGTCCGACCGGCCAACCGGGTCAGGATGATCGTCTGCGTGCTGTCGGGGATCGTATATTCGATTCCCAATGCCGCCGCCGCCGCAAAGGCCGAACTGACACCGGGCACGATCCGGTAGGGTATTCCTGCTGCGTCAAGCTGGCGCATCTGCTCCGAGATCGCCCCATAGATCGCCGGGTCACCGGTATGCAGCCGCACGACCGATTGGCCTTTTGCCGCCGCCTCGCGCATGACGCGTACCTGTTCGTCGAGTTTCATCCCGGCGCTGTCGTGCCGTTCTACGTCAGGGCGGGCATGGGCCAGGATTGCCGGGTTGACCAGCGACCCCGCATAGATGATCACATCTGCTTCGGCGATCAGCCGTTGGGCCTTGAGTGTGATCAGTTCGGGATCGCCCGGCCCGGCTCCAACGAAGGTCACGCTGCCGGTGGAGGATAATGATTGCTGTGATGTTGGTTTATCGGTCAATTTCAAGCCTAATGAGAGTGACCATGATCATGGTCGTGATCATGTCCATGATGGTGATG
>JBNKDD010000449.1:0-3791 GCA_050288085.1 Anaerolineae bacterium | reverse complement strand
TCATCTTGACCGCCCTGACCTGCTTCACGCTCGGTCTCGCGTGTTAGCCCCTTGTTAAACAGTTATGCGACACTCTCGAATTGTAATGATTCCTTATATGCACATGTGATATTTTGTATTGTATACTGAAAATATAGTCCCGATGATTGGAGTCAGAAAAGGAGACCCTATGAGTGACATTCGAGAACGGCTCCGGATCGCTGACAGCCAATTTACGGCGATCAATGATTTGATTCTTGATCCAGGTAATGAAGCTATCTCAGCTTTGCTCGATGTTGTTGCGAAATATGGAACGCCAGAAGAAATCAATCAGAAAGCACGGCAGGCCCGCCAATTAGAGCACCTGATGGAACGTCTCAAGGAGGTGACTTCCCCTTATTTGCGTGATGTTGAATGGCTGATTCATCAGCGTGATGCCGGGGTGTTTATCAGCGAGGCAGACTATCGTAGGAAGGTGTTAGGTGACAGGGCCAACTCTATGACCTTCAAGAATGACTTTGCCGTCACGTTGGAGATCAGTGCCTTGCAGTATTTCCCCTGGCTGCGCGTCCAGGCTGAACAGGCGATCACTAACGGCGAATTGATGCCAGCTCGTTTTATCCGGGTACGCAAGATAAAGGAGGCAGAAGGCGACAACGGCGACCTGCTGGCAGTCGCAGCGGCTATGCAGGTGATTGGGGCCAGTTATGTCGAGACGCTGGATACCAAAGGTACGGATGGCTCAAATATCCACCTGGGCGGCCCGGATACAATCACCGGGTATTTCGGTGGGGTCGGTCAACCGAACGATTACGCCCTTAAGTGGGTGGATGAATTCCTGTACTATTATACAAACTACGGAATCGTGCAGGTATTGAATATCAACCCCGGTACGGTTTTCCTCGGTTATATGCTGTATAAGCTGGGCATCGACAATGAATTCAAGATTTCGGTGTTTATGGGGAATGACAATCCCTACGCGGCCCTGTGGACCTTAATCGGTGCGAAACTATTTGCCCGTGAGGATGGTTCCAGCCCCTTGATCGGTTTCAATTGGAGCAACTCGGTTAATAACGAAACGATGGAGATCACCGCTCAAATCCGCAAGTCCCTGGGTTTCGAGGATGTCGTGCGCTTCGAGCATCATATCACCGAGACGTGGAAGCATATCGTTCGCCAGCCTTATAATCGCCGGGAGGAGCTGATCGAATTGGCGGATCATGTCGCGAATATCTCTGCCAAACATGAAGGAGGCGATCCAGAGTTTGAAGAGATGCTGGAAGCCGAGGGTCAGCATCCATCGGATATTCTTGACTATTTCCGTGATAAAGAAGAGATCATCGCTGCGGGGGATTGGGATGCGTTGTGTCGCAATTACCTCGAAAAGCACCGGGCACTCAATATCACCGCCAGCGCTCTAACGGAGAATGGCCTATCATTTATTGCGGCGCGGAACCTGCATCATCGGCGACTTTAGTATTTTCGGGGCATGTGTAGGCAGGCCCCGCCTCTTGTGCCTGGGAGGGCCAATATGACCAAAACTTGTATCAAATGTGCAAACGATGCCTTGCCTGACAACGCCTATTATTGCAGCCTGTGTGGTGAGCGCCAGCCATCCTCATTTGATGACCTGTCTCCCAATCCAGAAGACCTTCGCCGGGTTCAGAACTGGGATGGTAATGAATCTCTTGCCGGAGTTGATCTGCCCAATGCCGATCTTCACGATGTCAGTCTGGAATCAGCCAACCTTGAAGGGTCTGCTTTGCCCGGTGCAAGATTGTTTCGGACGAATTTAAAACGTGCGAATTTGCGATCTGCTGATTTGCGGGGTGCTGACCTGCTGTGCGGTATGCTGGAACAGGCCATCCTGGAGGATGCTAACATGGAAGGGGTGATGCTCTGGGAAGCTAACCTGACCGGGGCGATCCTCTGGAATGCTAACCTGAGTGGGGCACATCTTCGGCAAGCCAACCTATCCAGGGCTATGTTGGAAAGGGCAGATTTGCAGGGTGCAAGTCTTGTGCAGGCTGTAATGCCTGATGTTCATCTGGAGGGGGCTAATCTAGAAGGGGCGCGTTTGATGCGCAGCGTGGTACGCGCCGGGTATGTTATTCAGGTTAATTTGCGGGAGTCTGCTTTAGAAGAGGCAGACTTAGAAGGCGCTTTCCTGATGAACGCCGATCTCAGTGGGGCCGATATGTATCGGGTCAACCTCACAGATGCTAATTTGAGCGGCGTTAATGGCGTTGGTGTATTTATGAGTTATGCCAATTTGAGTGGAACTGACCTGCGTGATTCCAATTTGCAGGAAGCAAATCTCAAATATGCTGACTTAAGAAATACATTTATTCGCAAAGCCGACCTACGACATGCGATGTTGCAAGGGACGAAATTCGAAGGGTCGCGCCTGATGCATACCAATTTGACAGGCTGCAAAGGGGTTAAGCTGCAGCAGCTTCGCGATGCTTCTACTCTGACGGGGTCAACCTTGCCAGATGGAACCCGGCTGCCGGGGGATGAATCGATTTTGGCTGCGCGGGATGATTCCTGGCGGCGGGAGTTCGAATACTGGGCTCAAACGGTTGTTCAGGATGCTGATGGGTATATTCAAGTAGAATAAAGCAGCTCGAAACAGAAGATACCTCACTTGAGGGGCATGAATTGTATCATGCCCCTCAAAGCCTGTTTGGGTTACTCTCCAAACATATCAGTCAACTGGTCATATTCCTCGTCTTTGATGCCGAAGTAGTGCTCCGGGGCGGGGAATGTGCCATCGGTAACTTCCTCGACGTATTTCTTGAGGCCGTTCAGGATGACTTCACCGGCGTTGCCATAGACCTTTGCCATCTTCGGGGTGAACTTGGGATACAGTCCGAACATGTCATGATAGATCAATAACTGGCCGTTGGCATTCGGGCCGCTGCCCAGGCTGATAATCGGAATGTTCGCCCGGTTGGTGATGATCTCACATACCCGATCCGGTACCAGTTCAAGCAGGATGGCGTAAGCTCCGGCTTCTTCCAGGATAGCGGCATCTTCAATGATGCGGGCAGCTTGTTCTGCTCCCTTGCCCTGTACCCGGAAACCACCCAATGCCGTTGCACTCTGAGGAGTCAACCCGAGGTGGCCCATCGCCGGGATACCGGCTTTGACGATGCCCGCCATCCGGTCGGCCATCTCGCGTCCGCCTTCCAGCTTGATCGCGTCACAAGCAGCTTCAGCCATAAAGCGGCCTGCATTGCGGATCGCATCTTCTACCGAAGCCTGGTAGGTCATGTAGGGCATATCGCCGATCAGCCAGACATTCGGCGCACCGCGTCGGACGGCCTGTGCATGCCGGATCATGTCGTTCATGGTGACGGGCAGGGTGCTGTCGTAGCCCAGCATCGTCATGCCAAGGCTGTCGCCGACCAACACCATGTCTACACCGGCCTGATCCTGGAAGTAGGCGGTGGGGTAGTCATAGCAGGTCAGCATTGTGATGGGTTCACCTTCCCGGTATTTCTTGAACAGGGTTGGTAACGAGACTTTCTTTCGCTCCGTCATGGAGATGTAACTCCTTTTAATGTGATATATCAGATGGAAAATCAACAACCCTATTGTACATTGGCATATGGGCTTGAGTCTACAGTTTGTTTGGTGAAGAAAATTCAAAGGGCGTGTTTCATCCTGGTAGCATGGGGCTGCTTCCACGAATAAACTGTGCGGCGGTTGTATCTCTTGAATCTGAATTCAAAGGGTGTGAGCAAAACCTGACAGAGAAAATCAAGCAGCCCGGAACAAATCCCACTGGTGACTCAAATAAGCGGCAC
>JBNKDD010000448.1:0-3810 GCA_050288085.1 Anaerolineae bacterium | reverse complement strand
TCTATTCACGAAAAGCCACAAGCCGCCCATGAATTGGGTTTGATGCAAGATTTCCCACCAACCAATCTGGTCACCCACGAAAACCAGTTGTACGCGCCCTATAACCGGTGGAGCTTTCAGAACGAACTCAAACTGAACCGCACCGCCGAGGTATGGCGCGGCGATGGCCCGGTCGCTCAACTGGAACAAACGCTCACCGACCTGAGCCATGTGACCTATAAAAACATGGCCGGGGAGCAGTTCACATTTGATGATATGGTCGAACTCAGTTACACGGACGGCATCATCGCGCTGCATCAGGGTAAGGTGATCTACGAACGTTACCTGAACGGGACACAGCCGCACACCCTTCACGCCTGGGCATCCGGCAGCAAATCGATGACCGGAACCCTGGCCGCTGTGCTGGCACATGAAGGCTTATTTGACCTTGACGCACCGGTCGCAGCCTATCTCCCGGAACTGCGCGACAGCGGATTCGCAGATGCCACCATCCGGCAGGTGATGGATATGACCACCTCGGTTAAGTTCCCGGACGACAAAACCGATCCCATAGCTGAGAACTGGCAATATGGCGTGGCGATGGGCTGGTGCGAAAAGCCGGAAGGCTACACCGGAGCAGAAAGCGTCTACGAGATCCTGCCTCTGATGCAGAAGGCCGGTGAACATGGTTCCCGGTTCACTTATCTCACGCCGAACACCGACGTTCTTGCCTGGATCATCAAACGCCTGACACGGCAGTCACTGGCCGAATTGATGCAGGAGCGTATCTGGTCAAAGCTTGGAGCAGACCGGGACGCCTTCTGGATTGTTGACTCCTCAACCGCAGAGACAGCTGGCTCCGGCCTGATCACCACCCTGCGTGACATGGCCCGCTTTGGGCAAATGCTGCTGCAAAAAGGATTCTACAACGGCCAGCAGATTATCCCGGCGGCGGTCGTCGAGGATATCGAACAGGGAGCTGACCGTGAAGCCTTCGCGCGGGGGCCTGCTGCCAGTCCCGCTAATAAAGGATACTCCTACCATCACCAATGGTGGGTGACCCATAATGCCTATGGAGCCTATCAGGCAATGGGTTATGGCGGGCAGTTGTTGTATATCGCCCCGGCAGTCGAATTGGTGATAGCGAAGTTCAGTTCCTACCCCACCCCAACCCCGGCAGGCAACGAATTCTACAGCGCCTGGGTTGCATTCCCGGCCTTAGCCCGGATGCTGGTCGAACAAGAATAGTTAGGAATCAAACAGCCCCTATTGTACGAGGCAAGAGGGGCTGTTTCTTGCATTTATTTTGTTCCTGGTTATTAATCGAAAATCATTGATCGATGATCAGCATAGGGGAGCAAAACAACAATGACTGATGATAAGATGACGTTGACCAAAGCTATAAGACTGCGTCCGGGGATGTACATTGGAGGCACAGACTCTGGCGGTTTGCACTATATGATGGAAGCTATCCTGAAATATACCTTCTTCACTGCCTCTCTAGGTTTATTAGATACCGTTGAAATCATCTTACAGAACAACAACCAGATAAAAATCATCAATCAATTGACTTCCCAGGCAGAAATAGCCGGGAAACATGACCTATCAACCATCATTGCCCAGGTGATCGAACGCCTCGAAACTGACAGCTTATGGAAATGGGATTGGGCCGCTCATATGTATGCCGCCGCCGCTCTATCCCAGACTTTTGATCTCGCTGTGTGGCAGGATGGCCTATGCAACAGGCAGCAGTTCAGGGAGGGGATTCCGGTATCAGGAACCAACGAATCGATCCAAGTCCAATCATATACAAACACCGTGGTCATATCCTATACGCCAGACACCGATATCTT
Source organism: Anaerolineae bacterium (assembly GCA_050288085.1). Classification (GTDB taxonomy): domain Bacteria; phylum Chloroflexota; class Anaerolineae; order Aggregatilineales; family UBA3940; genus JBNKDD01. Next base: position 1,978 of record JBNKDD010000448.1, on the reverse strand, counting down.
TGTTGAAGGGGCAAAGGTTCACTTTGACATACTTGCCGGTCGTTTGCAGGAATTGGCTTTTCTCCGAGGAGACATTCGTATCCGTCTCTATGACGAAAGAGAATCACCAACCCGCGAAGCGTTTTTTCAGTTCCCTGAAGGCATGATCTCGTTTCTTTATCAACTGAATCAGATAGCATATTATCCATTCTACTTCAAATACCTCATTAACCCTGTTGCCGAAAAATCTGAACAACCACTGGCAGACGGAGCACTAAAAATTCAATTCGCATTTACACCATCATTTGATCGGCGTGCGGAATACCCCTCGACAATCCTCTTGAGCTATGTGAATTGGGATCGAACAGACGAGGGCGGGACTCATGTCAAAGGGCTGTTGAAGGCATTTCATGACTATATTCTCCAACACGCTGATAGGGAAACCGAACTCACCATTGACGATGTAACGAGAGGGCTGGTCGCGATCATCCATGTTGAACATCCCGCCCCTCAATACCCATCTTCAACGAAAGGAGAAATCATCAACAAGGATGTATATCAGGCCGTATACAGAGCAGTCACCGATGCATTGGCAGATTTCACAGACAAACACCCCGAACAGGCCAAGCGATTGATCGATCATTTCCGGGATTGCTGAACATCCAGAATCAAAAAGCCCCTCTCGCCTAAAATCGATAAGGGGCTTTTAGTTACTTGCTAACGAATCTTCTGATGATGATCCATCATCGGATGATGTCTCCTCGGTCATGATTTATCACCTCCATTCTACTGATCCACTCCACCACAAAATCGCGATAAGCCTCCCAGATCGCCGGGAAACGTGTCACATTGGGGATGTGGTTGACCTCCAATAGATGCTTACCACCGTCTGCCGTCACCATATAATCGATCCCGAACAACTCCAATCCGAACCCCGCGCCGATAGCAAGCGCATCTTCCAGCAGATCGGCTTCGACGGGCATCAGTTCCGCATCCTCCGAATGGAGCGACTTCAACCAGCCTTCACCCGCCAGCCGGATTTGCCAGTAGTGATCCCCCACCACCGCAATCCGAACCGCCTCCCCATCAATAAACGGCTCGACGATGCTGGGCTGATCCGCCGTCCACTCCCCGGTGAAGCGCTGTTTATTCTCGCCGCAGTGCCAGTTACCCCACTTGGCAACCCGATCATCCTCCGCCTGATAAGTAGCCTGGGCTGAAACGTAACCCCGTAAAGGATCGCCGTAGCGGGTGAACTTCAACGCCCGGACCAGGCAGGCAAACTTGTGGCGGCAGTCCATCATCGCCTGCGGATTGGGCAGGCAGGGACCGCCCCACAGCGCCAACCCGGTGATGAACTCAAAGTCATCCTCAAAGATACCATGATAGACCACCTGAGACACAGGCCGCATGGCGATGCTGTTAGTTGATTCAACGAACAACTGCCCATCCCGCACCACGATCCGCGGCAGCATTTCGTGGGCGAGAATTGGCACATTTACACGCTCCTGAATCTCGCGGTATTCGGACGGGTCAAGCCCGATGATACAGATACGGTCAGTCATCATAAACCTCCTATAGAGTTGGTAAGGTACATGTCGGCAGCAAACTGCCGCCCCGACAAAGTATAGTGAGTTTCAAGGAAAGGACAAAAAAGCCCCTCTCGTATTGGGCATTCTTCAAATATCATCTGGAGCCAAACTCTTTTTATCCACTAATTACACCAATTGAATGGCAAAAATTCGAGTAATTCGTGAAATTCGTGGACTATCTCCCCAGCCGCAGCAAGAACTTTACTGGGGCATGCAAGGCCCTCAGCGGCAAAAATGGAGTTATGCTATGATGAATTTGATTTTTGTGCCATTTTTCTCAATAGCGGTTTTTATTACTATATCGAAAGTGAGAGAGGCATGTATATTAAGAAAGGGTTTTATTTTCCATTTATTGTAATGATCGTGCTGTTGACTTTCACGCTGGCCTGTGAACAGCTCAATGTTGC
>JBNKDD010000447.1:0-3828 GCA_050288085.1 Anaerolineae bacterium | reverse complement strand
AGAGCCAGAAGATCGCCGCGCCGCCCTCGCCGCTGCTCCTGCCGGGAGGGCCCGTCGAGGTCGTCCACCTGCTGCCGGGGCGGTGTCGGCGGCGGGTGAGGCGTTGCAGAGGTTGCCGCCCATCGTGGCCCGCGACCTAAGCTGGTAAGACGCGACGGATTGGGCCGCTTCGCATAAGATCGGGTAGTGGGCGATTACGTCGGGATGGCGGGCCATGGTGTTCATGTCAACTGCTGCGCCCATGATCAGACCTGCTTCCGGGTCAAAACCGATCTGGCTCAAGCCGGGCAGGTCTTTCACATCGATCAGCAGCTTGGGGGCCAGGACGCCATCCCGCATCCGTAGAAAAATATCCGTTCCGCCCATGAACAACCGGGCGTCATCGGGGTGTTCGAGGAGTAAATCGGTTACTTCATGCGGTGTAGACGCACGGATGTAATCGAAATCTGGAAGCCCTGGATTTGGAAGGTCCATTGATTGCTGCCTCCTGTAGAGGGGGCGAGATATATCTCGCCCCTACAACGAGATTTATTCACAAATAGGTTTAGACCTGGGAACATTGGCAAACGCAGTCCCCAAAGCGTGTCAGTTCAAATGATTTTTTCTTGTCCATCAAGGCTTCGTAGCGATCGTCGTCAACAAAAGCGACGATCCGGGAGATGCTCGCCTCACCATCGACAAAACGCCAGGGGAAACAGCCGATGTCCACCCGCTCGTTAAGGAGCAGGTCGATATCACCGCCCAAACATTCAGCGTGGATAATCCCATGCGGGAACAATTCGATGTGCATCAACTGGTATTTGTCATCGGTGAACACATCGGCCAGCCCCTTGCCAAACTTTTGCTGGAAATGCGCCTCGGCTTCTTTAGCCTGACGAGGCATCCAGTTGCGGATGATCGTGTTCATTGGGTGATCGGCGCTGCCACAGTCCACCCCCAGCCACTTGATCCGCTTGTCCACGCACCACTCGGCAAATTCACGGTCGGGGCCGGGGTGCTTGACCATGTAGCGGATTTCGTCCGCCTTTGGTTGATCCCAGCCATAGCGATGATAGCCGGTGTGTATCAGGAGGATATCGCCCTCACGGACTTCAACCCGTTCCTCGATCATCTTCGAGCTGTAAATGTCGTAGTCTCCGGCAATATCCGACAGATCGACGATCACGCCGGGGCCTGCCAGAAAATCGAAGTCGAGGCTGGCGATGTCCTTGCCCGGTGTGTAGAAGTGAATCTCCCCGTCGAGATGGGTGCCCAGGTGGTTGGAGTGGGTCACGATCTGGCCGTTCGCGCCGTTGGGTGCAAGCCGCTTGAAGTACTTGACTTGCAGGGGTTCATAGGTGGGCCAGGGTGGGGTGCCGATACCCAGAGGGATAGACAGGTCAATGATTTTCATGGTTTGTGATGTCCTTTCGGATCATAACTGTTCAGATTCCGTCGTATTGATATTTGAGTTCTGAACCCCCCATCGCGCGACCTTTGGTCGTCGCTCTCGCTGCCGCGTTCGCTGCGATTCGCCCCCCTTTGCGAAGGGGGACAGATACCACCTTAGCGGGGGCGAGGGGGGGAAATCGGGCGAGATATATCTCGCCCCCACACGGTAAGCTTTCCTACAAGTAGAATAAAAAACAGGACGAAGGAAGCCCCCCCGCCCTGTTATCTGATTACCAATCTTTTGCTGCGTCGAATGCTGCCATAAAACATGCCTCTGGTGCACGTAACACGCCCGCCCCGACCATACCGATTCCCGGCTCCTTGTGCGCGATTCCGGTGTTGAGCCTGGGCAGGATTCCGGTTTCTGCGATCAGCCGGACATCCATGCCGGTCGGCGTGCCGCGAAACTCGACGGCGGGGATGGTGAAATGTTCGTGCTCGGTGTAGCAGATTTCGTACATCTCCAGGGTGCTGTTCAGGGCATCCTGAGCCGTACCGCCAACAAAGCGGGCGATAGCTGGGGAAGCCGCCATCGCGAAGCCGCCGTAGCCTGCCGTCTCGGTGATCGTGCTGTCGCCGATATCGGGGTTGGCGTCGTCGGCGGTGAAGCCGGGCAGGTACAGGCCATCGACTATCCCCGCCGGGGCAACGAACCAGCGATCCGGGTCGCCTGCCAGCCGGATACCAAAATCCGTACCATTGCGGGCCATCACTGTGATGATGGTCGATCCGGGGATTCCCTCTGCCGGTTCGAGCATCGCCTTGCCTGCGGGCATCGACAGGTTCAGGAAGAAGTGGTCGTTGCCATCGATGAATTCGAGCACCTGGGCCAGCCGTTCACCATCGGAGCAGGTGCGGGCCATCGCCGGAGCCAGTGCCCGGATCAAGAGGGCCGTGCCTGCACGGTTACGGTTGTGGCATTCGTCACCCATGTGGAGCGCCTGCGCGATCATTGATCGGAGGTCAATCGGCCCGGATCGATCAACTGCATCGGCCAGGGTGGGATAGAGCACATCCGCCATCCAGTGCAAACGATCATAGACCTCGTCGCCGTAAGCACCATAGCGGAGCACCTTACCCAGCCCCTCATTGAGGGTGCAGTAAGCGCGATTGCCGAACTCGCCGTTCTCGATGATCCAGACGGGCATCGAGGGGGAGACGATTCCGGCCATCGGCCCGACTGCGTGATGATGGTGACAGGGATCGAAGGTGATCTCGCCGCTGGCTGCCATCTCGGCGGCGGCTTCCGGCGTATCGACCAGCCCTTCGTAGACCAGCGCCCCCATCACCGCGCCGCGAGTCGGGCCACACATCCGCTCCCAGCTGATCGGAGGCCCGGCGTGCAGGATGGTGTTATCCGTCATACCGGGGATCACGTCGCGGGCGAGTCCCAGGCCAACAATCGCCGGGCGGCCTGACATGATCCGGCGGACGGCCTCATCGTTGGCATCGTCAATCGACACCCCGGCTTTGGTGTGAGTCAGGTGGGGGGCGTTCGGAGGCCGCCAATCGACATCGACGACCGGCACGCCCTGCTCCCGCATACTGTCGGCGAAGGAGGCCAGCCCGACATTCACAACCGACACCGGCTGCTTGAATAGATCACTAGCCTTTTTGGAATGTGAGTCCATAGGCTCGCTCCCCACTGATCACCCGTACAGGTTTCCAATCTACCGTGAGTTTCATCCCGATCTTGACTTCATCTTCGGGGACTTCGAGTAAACCCATCGCCCGGAGTCCGTTGGAGAATTCGACCACACCTAACACCCGGCCACGCTCATCGATGCCCCAGGGCAGTTCGTTGAGAATGGTGTAGGTCAGCAGCTTGGCCTTATCGGTTGGGCTGACCTCTGTAAATTCGCGCCCACCACAATCCAGGCAGCGGGCGTGTTTGGGATACATGATCAACCCACAGCTTTTGCACTTATACCCCGTTATGGTGCTCATGCTTCCCTCCTCAGAATGGTGGCGATCACGTTATTGCCGAAGCCACCAAAGTTGATCGCAAAACCGGTGGCCGCTTTCTTGACCTGGCGTTCCTCGGCCTCGCCGCGAAGCTGCCAGACCAGTTCAACGGCCTGGGCGACTCCGGTCGCGCCGACGGGGTGCCCTCTGGCTTTCAGGCCGCCGGAGGGGTTGATCGGGAGTTTGCCGCCGATCTGAGTCTTGCCTTCGGCTAAAGCCTTCGCACCTTCACCCTTCTTGAAGAACCCGGCGTGCTCACTCTCGGCGATCTCCAGGATCGTAAACGCATCGTGGAGTTCGGCTACGTCAATGTTAGATGGCTTGATTCCCGCCATCTTGAATGCCTTCTCCGAGGCGATGGTCACGGCCTTGAGATCGGTCGGATCTTTGCGCTCCTGTAGGGCGTGAGTATCGGTCGCCTGCCCGATCCCG
>JBNKDD010000446.1:0-3898 GCA_050288085.1 Anaerolineae bacterium | reverse complement strand
TCAAAGTGCGGTTGCACTTTATTGGCGGGGCACGGCGCTGCGCCGGTTGGGTCGATATGAGCCAGCCCAGGCCGACTTTGAGCGGGCGATCCAGCTTGACCCCAACTATGCCCGCCCTCATGATGGGCTTGGCTCGGTATATTATGATCTGGGCAGTTATGATGCCGCAATGGCCGAATACGAACGGGCCATTGAACTCGACCCAAGCTTCTCCTGGCCCTACAACAATACGGGGCGTATCTATCTCGCCGCCATGAATGATCCTTATACGGCGCTGACCTATTACGAAAAGTCAATCGAGCTTGATCCTTACAACGCACCTGCGATTTATAACCGGGCGACTATATTGCACGATTTTGGCGATCTGGAAGGCGCTTTGGCGGGATATAAACGGACCATCGAGATCGATCCATTGCTGGCCTGGGCCTATCTCAATCGCAGCCGGGCCTATTTTTCTCTGGGGGATATGACCAGGGCGATGGCTGATGCCGATCACTACATTGAACTTGCTCCCGAAGATTCGGAGGGGTTTGTTAATCGTGGTTACTTCTATAAAGAGATGGGCCAGATCGATGCAGCCTTAGCCGATTATAACCGTGCCATCGAGCTAAACCCCCAGGATTTCATGGCACACAACAACCGGTGTGTGGTCAACATGGATATTGGTAACTATGAGGCTGCCTTTAACGATTGCACCAGAGCAATAGAGATAGACCCTAACGACGGCTGGGCATATAACAACCGCTGTATTGTCAACAGGCGCTTAGGCAATTTTCAAGAAGCCTATGACGACTGTACGACAGCCATCAATATCTCACCTTTCCCAGCCGCCTATGTCAATCGTGCCGATGCTCTCACTTTTCTCGACCGGGAACCGGAGGCCATCCAGGATGCAACCACCGCGATCCAAATGATGCCGGGGTACGCAAATGCCTACAAAATTCGCTGTATAGCCTGGTTTCAAATGGATGATTTCGAAGAGGCCATTAATGATTGCTCAAGCGCGATTATGTATGGGGGAGACCCTGAAGGTTACTTCTGGCGTGGGGCGGCCTATAAAGAGTTGGGGCAGAATGATCTGGCTGTAGCCGATCTGGAAACCTTCTTGCAGATCTATCCTGCACAGGATGGCTTCTCCGAGCTGGCCGCAAATTTCTTAGCCGAGCTTCAACAATAATCGGGAAGGTGTACTTGGTCGTTTTTCGTTTGTGTTGAGCCTGGCTGATCACCGACAGGGGCGAAACTTACCGCCCCTGTCGATCTCATCACGCGGCGGGCGATTTAAGTTTTTCGTTTCATTCGAGGCATCAATACGCCGAAAATCAGGATCGCCGCAATAGCGACCGCTACCACAGAGATGATCCCTGCCAGCAGGACGGTTCCTACCGTCACCTGCCGGTCCAGTAAACCGGTCGATTCGCCAGAGCTTTCCGCGTTTGGTGCAGCGCTTTGATCGTTTGTCAGCCCGGCTTCACTTGAATCAGCCGAAGCCTGCTCTTCTTTCGAAATACTGATCGTATCGCCTTCGAAGCGGGGATAGACAGTTTCCCCTTTAGTCGTACCAAACGATCCCTCGCTCAATGACAGCTCTGCATTTCCATCGGCAATGGCCCGAAAAGTGATCTCGCATAGAACGCCGTCGCCCTCGGCTTCAGGGGCTGGATTGAGCAGCGTGGCGGCAAAGTCAATAGTGCCGGTTTGGCTATCAACCTGGTTTTGCAGGGAATACGATTGTTCCTGATCAAGAAAGTCACCGGGCGCAATCTGAGTACCGTCTATTTCGCCATCCATGTCAACGACTTCAAGCACAGCCGGATCATATACCAGTTGAACATCAACGCCGTATATCTTTGGAGCACTCTCGACCACCACATCGATGGTGAATTCTTTCCCAACTTTCGCATTGATCTTTTCAGGTGATAGGCGAATCCACGATTCGCCCTGGGCCAGAGCAGCAGTTGTGTAGAAGAAAGAAGACAGGACAAGTATCCCCAACGTTATCAGGCGGATTTTAGCTTTCATCATAGGTCTTTCCTGTAAAGGGTGGAACCCAGCACCATATTGGATACTGGGTTCGAATCATGAGCGATTACCAGCCCTGGCAGCCAGAACGCCCGTAGTTACTGGCAAGTATCACCAGGTCACGGATATTGACGGTGCCATCTCCATTGATGTCGGCATTAGTGGCCCCTGGAGGGACATCCAACCGGAAATTACTGGCAATCAGAGCCGCATCACCGATATCGATATTGTCGTCGTCATCGGTATCGCCGCCGCGTAATTGTGTGGGATCGAGAGTGATTGCATCACCGGGTGCGACGGTTGAGGTCGTGCAGTTTGGTAGATACAGCGTGGCGTCTGCTTCAACGTTATAGGTGTCGGCCTTCAAATCGATCAGCGAGAAGCTGCCGTCGCTGGTGGTCGTGGCATTGCGTGTAACGATGCTGCCGGTTGCTGTCACACCTATACCGGTATGATCGTCGCGGCCTTGATAGGTTGCTACACCGTTGTTAGTAGCAAAAGGCAGCACCGTGATAGATGTTCCGGTGTAGGTATCTAGCTGATCGTTGCCATCCTGATCAACCAGCAGCGTATCACAGGTAACATTACTGCTCCCGACAGCCACCCCTTGATAGGTCAGGGTGGTATATAATCCATCGCCGTAGATTGATGGGGCCGGAGCCAGTAGGCTAATCGCACCATCCCATAAGCCAGCCCCGGCATCGATGTTATCTTCGGCTATGTAGCGGTTGGCCGGGTCGAAGAGATTGCCCCAGGCATTGCTTTGTCCGGCCAGCACCGCCGGATCAACCACACACTCGGTTTGTGCCCCGTAGATATCGGCCAGCCCGGTAATGTTCAGAGTGACATCCACCGTATCGCCAGGGTAGATTTCAGGAGAGCTCTCCGTAGCGGCGACTTCTGCCGGTGGCAGGGTGCCTCTGACATAAAAATCGTCAACATTAACATTTAGATCAAAACTCGCATTTTCAATAAATGCAAAACCGGCGGTTCCGCTAGGAGCAGCCGGGTAGGGAACCGGAGCTGTTGATTTGGTTTCCATGGTATCAAGCCGGGTGATGCTGGCGATCAGATTGCCATCCACATACTCAATTTCTATTCTATGGCTTACCTCATTAAGATCAATGTCTGTCCATAGGTCTTCTACCCACGCAAGGGGGGTTGATCCTTGGTAAAGATGGAGTACATCGCTGGCATATCTCCTGGCCCAAATTGCGGTCTCAGCACTTTCGTATGAAAGATACACTCTGTCCTGCCCTATCGAGTAGTTAGTATAGTAAAAAGTTGCCCCGACCTTGGTAATTTCGGTGAACTCCTGTTTATACATCTTGCCAATAACGGGGAAGTTTAAGTTCGGCGAAGGCTTTAGATATTGTAGAACCTGGTTTGAACCGATTAAACCAACCTGGTATAGATCATTTTCCTGACTCGAATCTGGATTGAAGAAATCGTAGACATCCGTTGGGTTTGTTCCCACCGGGTATGATTCAAAATCATCTGTAAATTCAAAAACACCGGCGGTGGCTTCCACCGGCGTTGGGCTGACCAGAAAAGTTGCCGCGATCATGGTCAGGCCCAGGATGATGATGCGATTGAAAATGGAATACCTCTTCATAATTTATTGCCTTTCAGTTTTAAAAGGTTGCGAAGATCGCCCGGATATTCACCGGGAGTAACTCACAATATCGCCGCTATCAATTAAGCGGTGTCACCTCCTTGAATGGAATATGGTTTGAGATGGCAGGTTGTGGGTAGCGATGAGAGGTACCTTGACTGACCCCAGGCTGGCACTTTGTGCTGGCTTATCACTTAGAATGGTTAGCGTCTTTGTGTTGTTAGATAATAGTGAAGTTGTTTTATGCTCTAAAAATAGTAT
>JBNKDD010000445.1:0-3932 GCA_050288085.1 Anaerolineae bacterium | reverse complement strand
TCCACGCTTAGATATTATATGGTATCCCCATCAGAAAAAACCGGAGCCTCGCTCTGGCGTGACCCCGGTTTTTCTGCTCAGGTTTACCGCTGGGTCAGGTCAGAATATCCCTGCTGCCGGTAACAATGTTAATAGTCGAGCCAGGCCAAACAATCCAACAAATGCCAATGCGCTGATTAATACGGCCCGTCCACAAATCTTGGGCATCTCTCGTCTCTCGTACCGGGAGTCAACGACGACGGCCATTGCTCCCAGCACGGCCACGATCCCTGCCGTTGCGGTCATCATTGATGGTAGGTGTAGAATAGGTTGAATCCCCAGCAGGAACCCCAGACCACCCGTGCCGCCCGATAACATCCCAGTTGCCGCATTTAACGATTCCTTCATCACGTCTCCTTCTAGTGGCGTTTAAGATGGTGTATATGAATGATGATGATTCAATTATGGTATATGTGGGCAAGCAAGCGGCCTGCTACTTTCATTATAGGGTAATCAGGCCGCGTTGTGTGTTGCGATGGTATAACAATTTCCATCCTGATCACATTGTAGTCTGACGGGTTCCGGGTTTCCATAGTACTTGTTGGGGGTATCGAATAAAAAAGGAGCGGTCTGCATCAAGCACCCGCTCCTTTTATGATGGTTGATTGTTATGGCGGAGGCCGTTACTCCAGCGATTTCAGGAAGGCAATCGTATCGGCCAGGTCTTGCTCTGTCATCCGGTCATAGAAGTTAGCAGTCATAGCTGCCGCCTCAAAACCGGGTACTTTATACATATCCGGCGACCAGATCGACTCGACCAGGTAGTAGATAACCGGGTCTGTGGCCCCATCCGGCGCGGTGTAATCAGGATGCGGGAGCCGCCCGTTGATCCCCTGGTAGGAGGGGCCAACCAAGGTCGAGCCGTCTAAAGTATGGCAGGCATTACAGGTCATAGGCGCACCGTCAAGTGCCATTTCCTCACCCGAATAGAGCTTTTCGCCGTGTGCCGGGTCACCTACTAAGGTTCCATCAGCGATCCGGTTCGCCACATCGATCAGTTCCTCAGTCGTGACGCTTGGCTTGGGGATCGGGGTAGGTTGTAATCCGGCCCCTGCTGCTGCAACCTCGCCACCCTCTTCATAGAACTTGCTGTAGTTCAAGACGTAGGCCGCCACGTCGCGCACCTGGTCGGGGCGCATGGGGCCACCATATTCCTGGCTCCAGGTAGGCATTGGGTTAGGCCAGGCCGGATCAGATTTGACCGGACGCCCGGCGGCAACGGTTAGTTCAACATATTCTTCAAGAGTGCCCGTCCAACCGTATGTAGCCAGCCGTGTCCCGTCGAACAGGTCCACGGCATTCAGTGCCGGGGCAATGCCGGGCAGCCCTTTGCCATCCTGTCCGTGACACTCGGTGCAGTTATCGTGGAAGACTGACGCGCCACGCTGGATCGACCGGGCTTCATACTGTTTAGCGAAAGTCTCCATCCGGGTCTGCTCGTTGATGCCGACCCAGACCACCGCCAGGATAATGGCAAAGATGATGACCGTTCCCAGCAGTGTGCGCTGGTCAGTGGAGAGTGTTTCCCTGAAGAAGCGCTGCTTCAACGTTTTTCTCTCAGTTTGCTCGCTCACTACTCTCCACCTCCTTTAGGATAGCCATCCCGGTGGATAGGAACCAACACCTCATTGGTGATCTGCCCGTCGGGGTTTTCTGGATCATCCCACGTAATGCGCAGCGTCACGCCAACCAGGTCAGGCTGGAGTTGGTCAACGCGCAAGATGGCTTCGGCATTGGGTAAGCCGCCATACTCCGGGTCTACCTCCCGCGCATGGTTGACCATTTCCTCGTATTCTGCCATCACCTCATATAATTGGGTGCTGCGGGCGAGTAAATCTTTGTATCTATCCACGCTGATATCCGCCCCGGAGAAGGCCAGCAGTTCATCATAGGGAATCTCCCTGACTAAACCTACTTTTTCGGTCGGGGCCAGCTTGAAGAAAATCTCCTGGTCAAGTGAGGTTTCTACCAGGAAGTGTGGTGTACCCATCCACGAGGTAACAACAATGAACACGATAAACAACATGCTCGATGAGAGCGCAACACGGCGTCTGCCATAGTGCCGGATCGGGCCGACATCGAAGTAAGGCATGAACAGGAAGGCGGGCAGCAGTACCGCAAAGGGTACGATCACGCCCATGATGGTCTTATCGCCGATCTTCAACAAGCCTTGCACCCACAGGAAATACCAGGGAGCGACCGTGTGCAGCGGTGTGCTGAGCGGGTTAGCCTGGTTCTCCAGTGACGCAGAGTAGAAGAAGACCACCGCGATGATCATCACCAGCGTGATTACCGCCATCCACAGGACTTCAGAGGTGGCAATGTCCGGTAGGAAGTAGCGGCGTACGTCCGGTGGGACACGCTTGGCGGTGTCGTTGCCGGTTTCTTCCGCTTCCGGCGGGAGGCTCAGACCGTGCAGCACGACCTTGTAATAATGCACTCCCAGCATAACTGCTAATGCAATCGGCAGGGCGATCACGTGCAGCAGGTAAAAGCGCAGCAAGCCCGCTGCACCCAGGTCAGGCGCACCTTTGATCAGGATGTTGACAAATTTACCGACGACCGGCGGCGGAGTGGCTTCGGCCATGCTCGCGCCGATGGTCACCGCCCAGTACGCTAACTGGTCCCAGGGCAGCAGATAGCCGGTATAGCTAAAGGCCACCGTCAGGAACAGCAGGATAATCCCGGTTGCCCAGGTGAACTGGCGCGGTTTCTTATACGATGCTGTCCAGAAGGTGCGTAACATATGTAGCGCAACGACGATCACCATCGCTTCCGCGCCCAACCGGTGCAGGTCACGCATGAACTGGCCGAAGGGCACATTGCTCAAAATATTCAGCATGTTGTCGTAAGCGAGGGTAGTCGATGGGGTGTAGAACACCATCAAGAATACGCCGGTGATCGTTTCAAGGACGAAGAAGAAGGTTGACAACCACCCCAGGCGGAAAGTCGGATACAGGCCGGTCACCGCGGTGTTGTAATAGCCGGGCCGCATGTGCATCCAGAAACTATCGGCATGGGGGGTCAGGCGGGGATTGGGGCGACCGGGTGGGTCACCGCGCAGCATGCCCCGCAAATCCGCGATGTTCAGGCCAGCAGTGATCCGCCGGACGGTGTCATCAACCGCCTCGGTGACTGCCGGTTTAAACCCTGCCTCGCGGATGCGCTTGATCAGAGGGAAATCTCTGATGTCAAGATTTGAGGCCATACATAGACTCCTCGACTAGTGCGGGTGGTGGAGAGTGATATTGACGTTTACCGCAGCGCGCCATCGACACGCTGCCCGGTATCGACCAGGACCTCTGCTGTGCCATCAGGCAGCGCCAGCGGTGCTCCGGCTGCCGGATCGGTGTTGGCATCCCCGCTAACGGTGCTGGCAAGCACATTGCCGTCAGCGTCCACTGCCTCGATCACAAAGCGATCCAGGTTACGCGGGGCCGGGCCTTCATAATAGGTTCCGTCGGCAAGGAACTTTGATCCGTGACAGGGGCATTCAAACCGGTTGTTGACCGGCACCCACTTATACAGGCAGCCTAGATGGGTGCAGACTTTGTAGATTGCCAGCAGTCCTTCTTCTGTGTTGACCAGCCAGAATCGTCCGGCAGCGTTTTCCTCTGGGGCGACGCCAACCTGAGGTAGAATGCTGGCCGGGACAGGAAACTTACCACCGAATTCACCTTCACGAAAGCGGGGGTAGGCAAACCACAAAACGGCCCCTGTTCCCCCCGCAAGTGACAGCGCAATCGATGCTCCCCAGATGTAGTACAGGAACTCGCGGCGGTTCATTGGGACTGGGGCACTTGCGCTCGCTTCTGCCATAAATAAACCTCCCCGGTATGGGATGATAGGATTGCTTGATGGACAAATGCTAAACTAAATCACACGAAACGATG
>JBNKDD010000444.1:0-3954 GCA_050288085.1 Anaerolineae bacterium | reverse complement strand
TGGTCGGCTTTGCAATTGTCGGGGCTTTAAGCGGCTTACTGAGTCAAATGGATGAAGATTGGCGAGCGGCGATATTAACGGGCCTGCTCACCATCCTGACCGTCGGTATCCTGACAGACTTCATTAAGCCGCTGCTGGCAGCAGGTTTCCTGAAGCCGGTATCCAGGTTTTTCTTCGCAAGAAGCGGGCTGTCGATCATTGGGGCTGTGATCCTGTTTGTGGTCGCAGGTGGTATCCGGCTGCGCCGCGATGCGATAAATACCGGCATTGCCCCGGCCAAAGAATGGATCAACCAACCCGAACNTAAAACCATCAAGTACGGTGGATTAGGTGTGATCCTGGTGCCGCTGCTGCTGGCACTTCCCTGGATCGTGCAGCTCTATCTGAGCGATGTGATCGACAATGTTGGGTTGTTTATCCTGATGGGTCTGGGGTTAAACATTGTCGTTGGCTTTGCCGGACTGCTTGACCTGGGTTACGTCGCTTTCTATGCGATTGGGGCCTACACCATGGCCATGCTGACCTCCCCAGAATCTATCCTGGGCACAGAATGGTCGTTCTGGGCGGCACTCCCCATTTCCATGATCATGGCCGGACTGGCCGGTGTGATGCTGGGTATCCCGGTTCTACGGATGCGCGGCGACTATCTCGCCATTGTCACACTGGGGTTCGGTGAAATCATCCGAATTGTGGTGCTTTCAGAGGCACTCAAACCAACCCTGGGTGGTTCAGAAGGCATCCTGGCTATCCCCAAACCGGTGTTATTCGGCCTGGAATTGGGCGATTCTCAGTATCTCTATTACGTAGTCCTGGCCGGATGTTTATTGGCTTTGTTTATTTCCACCCGGTTAAGCAACTCACGGATCGGGCGGGCCTGGGTTGCCATGCGCGAGGACGAAGACGTGGCCGAAGCGGTAGGCATCAACCTTGTCCAACACAAGCTGATGGCTTTTGCCATTGGTGCCATGCTGTCAGGGTTGGCAGGTGGTATCTTCGCCAGCAAACTGGGATCGATCTTCCCGCACAGCTTTAACCTGTTAATCTCGATCAACGTGTTAAGCCTGATCATCGTAGGTGGGATGGCAAGTTTACCAGGTGTGTTTGTCGGCGCATTGATTATGGTCGGCTTACCTGAACTCCTGCGTGAATTCTCCGAGTTCCGGCAGTTGATGTACGGAGCCTTGCTGGTCGCCATGATGCTGTTCAAACCTGAGGGGTTCTGGCCTGCTGAGCGGGTTGTTCACGAAATGCATGAAGACAAGGAACTATCCGAGTCGATTGCAGCCGGTTCGGCAGCGGATTGACAGAGAGGATTTCCCCATGAATTTACTTGTCGCAGACAAAGTTACCAAACGCTTCGGCGGATTGACCGCCGTTGACAACGTTGATCTTGAAGTGCCCGAACGCAGCATCTCAAGCGTGATCGGGCCAAATGGGGCCGGGAAGACTACCTTTTTCAACTGCATTACAGGGTTCTACATCCCGGAAGAGGGCAACATTACGCTTAATGGCCGGTCGATTGTCGGGTTGTCACCCGACCGGATCGCCAAGCTGCGCGTCGCCCGAACCTATCAGAACATCCGCCTGTTCGGGGCTATGACTGCCCTGGAAAACGTACTGGTAGGCCATCACCCCCGTATGAAAAGCAGTGTACTGGGTGCGCTTTTCCGCCCTCCGGCGACGATAAACGAGGAAAAAGATGCACTGAAAAAAGCAGTAGAGATTCTGGAGTTTGTCGGGCTGAAAGGGATGCAGGATGTATTAGCCACCAATCTTCCCTACGGCGATCAACGCCGCCTGGAGATTGCCCGCGCACTGGCTAACGAACCGGCACTGCTCCTGCTGGACGAACCAACAGCAGGCATGAATCCGAA
Source organism: Anaerolineae bacterium (assembly GCA_050288085.1). GTDB lineage: Bacteria > Chloroflexota > Anaerolineae > Aggregatilineales > UBA3940 > JBNKDD01. The sequence continues at coordinate 2,080 of JBNKDD010000444.1, read as the reverse complement.
TGAAACCAGTGTTCTCATGAACTTCATCGTAAGGCTGCGGGATGAGTTGAACCTGACCATTCTGCTAATCGAACATGATATGCGGGTGGTTATGGGTATCTCCGATCAGGTTACCGTGCTGGACTATGGAGTCAAGATCGCAGAGGGAACCCCAGAAGAAGTTCAGAACAACCCGGCAGTTATTGAGGCTTATCTGGGTAAGCCAGCGGAGGAAGGCGCAGCATGACTCTCCTCAACGTTCAAGACATTCATACTTTTTACGGTAATATCCATGCTTTGCGCGGAATCTCGATCACAGTGGAACAAGGCGAAATTGTCACACTGATCGGAGCAAATGGAGCTGGAAAGAGCACCACGCTCAATACGATCTGTGGGATCACCCCGGCCCGCAGCGGGAACATCCTCCTTGAAGAAGAAGATATTACCCAACTGCCTGCCCATGAAATCGTTGGGCGGGGTGTCACGCAGGCCCCAGAAGGGCGGCGGATTTTTTCCCGCCTGAGCGTGAAAGAGAATCTTGATATGGGTGCGTTTATTCATTCTGACCGCGCCATGATCAAAGAGTCTCTCGAAGAAGTGTTTGAGATTTTCCCCCGGCTGAAGGAGCGTGCCAACCAACCCGGCGGAACTCTTTCCGGCGGTGAACAGCAAATGCTGGCAATCGGACGAGCGCTGATGGCAAGACCAAGCATCCTGCTTCTGGACGAGCCATCAATGGGTCTGGCCCCTCTGCTGGTGCAAGAAATCTTTGACATTATCCAACGGCTCAACAAAGCCGGTACCACCATCTTGCTGGTCGAACAAAACGCGCAAATTGCGCTGTCAATTTGCCACCGGGGTTACGTGCTCCAAACCGGTGAGATCGTGCTATCCGGGAGCGGTAAAGAACTGCTTGCAGATGAAATGGTACGTAAAGCCTACTTAGGTGAAGGGTAATACTCACTCCCAACCAGATGAAAAACATTCTGCGCCGGGCAGGAAGCCAATCCTGCCTGGCGTTTTGTTTGCCGTGCTGATGGTGATCGGAGCCTGGCTGCGCTTTTCTCACGCCGATTGGGACGCTACCAATCACCTGCACCCCGATGAACGCGGCATTCTGTTTGTTGCCGAGACGCTCAAGCCACCTGCCAGATTAGCCGACTTTTTTAAGCCTGAAGACTCCCCACTTAACCCTTTCCGAGCGCCGGATAGTTCGAAGCGTTCCTTTGCCTATGGGCATTTCCCGCTGTATACGACCGTTATCAGCCAACAACTACTCGCCCTACCCTGTGCAGGCTCCCCCCCGATCTGTGACGCAGTTCCCCCTGACTCGTTTCTGGGCCGGGTGATGAATGTCAGCCACCAACCCCGGTTTACCCATTTGACGTATACCGGTCGGGCGCTGTCCGCGTTGTTCGATACATTGACGATCCTGGCAGTCTGGCTGCTAGCCCGTGAGTTGTTCAACCGGTGGGCAGGGGTGATCGCGGCAAGCCTGGCCTGTTTCGCGGTGCTCCATATTCAAAATGCGCACTTTGGGACGGTTGACACGACAGCCGGATTATTTGCGACCCTGACGATCTGGATGCTGGTTCGACTGGTCAAGTTACAAAGGCTCAAGGATGGATTGCTGGCCGGTGTGTTTATGGGGCTGGCAATCGGAAGTAAGGTTAATACCGGGTTATTGATCGTGCCGTTGGCGGTGGCGCATATCCAGGTTCACAAAGAGGAATCGGGCAAGCGTTATTCGTTTTCGACCCGGTTCTGGTTGTATCTGCTAGCCGGTGGGATAAGCTTCGCGCTGACCAATCCCTACGCATTGCTTGACCCAGTGCCCTTTTTTACGGGAATTACCACACAGGCCATGCTCGTCTCCGGCAGGCTGGATTGGGTGTTTGCCCGGCAATACAGCGGGTCACTGCCCCTGGTCTACATGCTCAATCAGCAGGCCCGATGGCTGCTGGGACTGCCATTGACCCTGGCGGTCTATGCCGAGTTGGGCTGGGGGACGATACGAGCAGTCAGGGAACGCTCACAGGCGCTGTTGGTAACAGTACTCTGGGCCAGCCTGATGACAATCAGTACGGGCATACAATTTGTG
>JBNKDD010000443.1:0-3963 GCA_050288085.1 Anaerolineae bacterium | reverse complement strand
ATGACCCTGCTGCCCATGCTGATTGAACCCTGGCAGATTATCAGCCAGTCCGGCGAACTGAGCGACGAAGTGGAATTGACCATTCTCGCCAAAGCCCGGTTCGGCAAAGGCGCGGAACTGCGCACCCATCTGCTGGCCGCCTTGCAGGCCGAACTCAGCGCCTTAAACATAGCCCACACACACACCGAGCCAGGCCCTGATTGCATCACCCCTAAATGAAATATGAAACCTGTTCCTGTACAGGCTGGATGACGAATTGGAATTGCTGAAGTACAAGCCGGACTTGCTCGCGCATGATCCGGTAGCCTTGTCACCCAATAATCAACTGGCCGTTATGAGCAGGCAAATTCGTTACGGGGCCGAGAAGCCCGGCAGAAACCTTAAGCAGAGCGGTCTACATTTATGGCGTGCCGCCAGCGTCATAACGTTATTTGCCATCTGAACAGGCCTTCTCCAACTGCTGCTCATCAACCCGGTTGAAGTGGAAAATCTGGGACGTATAGGGCGCAAGCTCAACATAAAGCCCTTCTCCGGACATCTCATCGCCCGCCCGCAGATAGTACGTTTCGTGCAGCGCATCATACAGGCACCAGTGCTGTCCGGCAATGCCTTCCCAGGCCCCCAGTTTAACAACACCCTGCGCCCAATCCCCGGTGAGGTTCACCACAATCAACCGATAATCCCCACCTGGACTGCGCCAACCGTGCGCCAGCAGATTTTTCGCCGTGAAGTTGCCTTTCCAGGCCGAATCCACATTGAACAACCACCACTCCCCATCCTGGTAAATAGGCGAGCGCATTTCGACCAGAAGGCGTTGATAAAAGGCTTGCAGTTTCTCATTGACCGGCTCATCGGGTTGGCGTTTGATCTGAACAGGGAGCTTGGCAAGCCTGCCGGTAAACTGCCCATCATGCAGCAGCACCGCCCCCGCCAGCGTACTGACCAGCGTGGCCGCTGCCATGCTTTTCTCCACGCCCAACTGCGCCGCCGCGCGCGGTTCATCATGATTTTCAATAAAACGTATCGTGTGTTTCTGGTAATCCAACGACGCGATCAGATGCGTCTGAATTTCCTGGATGTTGCCCGCTTGAATGCGATCATACAGGGTCTTGTCATACGTATAATCGAATCCCTGCCGCTGGAGGACACCTTCCAAACCCCAATAGGCTTCCGCACAAAAGAGAAAATCTGGATACTGTGCTTTGATCTGCGGGATCAGATTCTCCCAGAAATCGGTTTCTGGGGCGGTCTCTTCCAGATAATCTCCCCAGGTATTGGCAAAGACATTATTCAGCGCCAGCATCGCCATATCACAGCGCACACCATCACACTGCCCGCCAATATCCAGGAGCGTTTCCAATGCCATCTGCCGGTAGGCTGGACTGAAAGCGTTTAATTGAGCCGTATCAATCCAGGACGGAAAATACGGATCGCGTCCATGCGCAACATACAACCGCCGCCCCCAGGCATCCTCCGTCTCGAAGAACATCCGGTGATGATATTTATACTCCCGGCTGTTGGCACGAACAAAACAGGCGGGCTGTTCGTTCACCCAGGGATGATCGGTGGCGACATGGTTCGGCACAAAGTCCAGCACGATTTTGAGGCCGCGCGCCTGCAATCGCTGCCGGAAAACCGCCAGCCCCTCACGCCCCCCCAGACGAACATCCACCTCATATGCGCCCAGGGCATAGGCCGAACCGATCACATCATCCTCAGTCAAATCAGGCAGAACCGGCAGGTATTCATGCTGATAATTCAGGGCGCTGGTTCGGGCTGCGGGGCTGCGCTGCCAGATACCCATTAACCACACGGCATCAATGTTCAGTTCACTCAGATGATTAACCGCGTCTTCGGGGATATTTGCCAGGGTAATGGGCTGGTTGTATTTCTGACTCAGGCTGTTTAACCAGACCCAGGTGTTGATTTCATAGATAATGGGCTTATTGGGCCAACGCGTCATCAATGCGATTCCTTGTCTGCTTGAACTGTGTTATTCATTCTACATTCTAGTGGAATTATGCCCCATATGAATGGCCTGTGCCAATAGCGGATGTCAATAGCGTGCTTCCACACAATCTCCATAATGCCATCATTAGCTATGGACTCGACAAGCTATTCATGAGTCGTCATAATACAGAAAAATTGGATGTCTTCCAACCGGAGATCAATCATGGCAGATGGCTATTTTATTACCCCCGAAGATGTCGAACAGATCGAGATGCTCGACCTGATTCATCGTCGAACAATGGCAACGACCGATGAGGCCATGCTCTGTGAATTCTATCTGGAGCAGGGAGCGGTGGTCCCCGCCCACCATCACATGAACGACCAGGTCGGGTATGTGATTATGGGTCTGTTGGAAATGACTATCGGCGGCCAGGTTCAGGTCTGTCGTCCGGGGGATAGTTACGCCATACCGGGAGGAGTGGAACACAGCGCACGGGCCCTGAAAGCCACCATCGCAATTGATGTTTTCTCACCACCCCGTAACGATTATCGTACCGAGGCCCGCTGAACCTGTGCTAAAATAGGCGTATCGAAAGGAGCGATTGACTGGAATCCAGTTTATGGAGACTCACGAATCACGCCGTAAAGCAAAAGGTAAAGCACGGCAGCGTCACGTCGCCCGGCAGCAGAAACGCCAGGGACTGGGGCTGAATTTACCCGTCCGGCTGCCGGATGGACTGCTGCCGGAATCCTGGCAGGCACGTCTCGGCCTTCTGATACGGGATACCTTCTGGTACATCACGCATAAACCTCAGGTTATCGCAGCGGTACTGGTCTTTATAGCCGTCGTACTGGGGTTGTTTGTCGCCAACCATGTCTTCACCGGGCGCATTTTCCCCAATGTATGGGCATTCGGTGTCAACCTGGGCGATATGAGTGTCGATGAAGCCGAAGCCGCTCTCCTGGATGCCTGGAATAATCAGGTCAAAATCGCCCTCATGGTGGAAGACGAACAGATCGCCACCATCTCACCGCAGCAGTTCGGTATGTCGCTGGATGCGCGCCAGACCGCCGAAGCCGCTCTGGCAGTCGGCATGAGCGGTATTCCCTTTGGCTATTCGCTCACCCCCGTGGCGGAAGTGGATTACATCACCGCCCAGAATTACCTGCTGGATCTCTGGAATCAACTGCATATCCCGGCGGAGGATGCCGGATACCAATGGGAAAGCAATCGAGTAGTCGGTATACCGGGGAAACTCGGACAGGAGTTGGATGTCGTCTCGACCCTGGAACACCTCCAGGAAGACCCCCTGAGCATCGCCGCCAACCAGCGGTTCGATTTATTGATGCTGCCGATTGAGCCGGATGTCATCGACCCGACTCCCTATCTGGCCGAGGCCCAGGGGCTGGTCAAGAATCCCCTGCAAATGGCGGCCTATGACCCGGTGATTGATGAAACCACCACCTGGACAACCAGCCAGGAGGAATTTGCCCGTTGGTTATCGGCAGGCAAACACGGCCTGACTCTGCGCGAATCCACCTTCAAACCCTTTATCGATGCCCTGAATATCAATCTGAATCTGAACAACGAAGGGCAAACGCGCTATCTCGATGAAGAAGAAACGATGGAAGTCCTGCGCACTGCGATCACGGACAAACTCGAGTCGGTGACGCTGCGTGTGCGCTACCTGCCCTCCACTTATGAAGTGGCTGCCGGGGACACCGGCTTCAGCATCGCCCGCAAGACCGGCATTCCCTTCTTCCTGATTCAAGAGGTCAATCCGGGTCTGGATTGGAATGTGCTGTCGGTTGGCAAGCAGGTCAATTTGCCCTCGCGGGATGAGATTCTGCCCCAGCCGGTGGTTGCGAATAAGCGTATTATTGTTGACCTGACCTCACGCACGCTGTACGCCTATGAGAACGGGCAGCAAGTATTCAACTGGCGGGTGTCATCCGGTCGGGATGTCGCGCCCACCTCTCCCGGCATCTATCAGATTCTCAGCCATGACGAAT
>JBNKDD010000442.1:0-3966 GCA_050288085.1 Anaerolineae bacterium | reverse complement strand
ATGGGTGTGTCGCCAATATATCGGCAACAATCCGGTGACCTTCAACATTCCAATGGGTATCATCTCGCCAGTAGATAAACTCTCCGCTTGCTTCGAACCGTTCCTGCGCTTCATCCATCAGCAGTGGGCCGAGGTCAATAAAGCACATCCCTTCTCGCTCGGCAAGTGGAGCAATCACCTGAGCAAAACCTGATGGCATGGGTGGTCTTGTCCAGGGTGTCAAATCCCTGGCAATCCAGTAATAGACCTCCCCTTTAGAGGGCACATTGACCACCGTCACCGATGCCCCATCCCGCCGCGTTTGTTCTCCCATCACGGCAAACACCCGGTCCAGGTCAGGATATTGTTCCATGTTAGTGAAAAAATCTGCCGTAAAATCTGCAACATCAACATAAGTGCCCAGGAAGGCGATCTGTTGGTGATCAACCTCTTTGATGATCACCCCTCTTTGATCGGTGGCACTGCCTAGTAGAAGGCCGGTTGTCATCCCGATTGGTGAGCGGTTGGCAAATGTTTCCCACCTGGTTCCGATCTGATCAATGCCATAGTCCCATTTCAGGTCATCGACGCTGTATTGATCATAATAATCATCGATCAGGTCATTACCGCCAAATAACAGCCAGATAATCCTGGTATTCGAATCGATGTTCAGGCGGTCGTGCTCGATCTGGTAATTCATCATCTCGTGCCAGGGACCCTCTGAAGTGACCGATAGGTTGGTCACAGATAGGCCGGTGTCTTGGCTGAGGATGGTCGGCCAGGTTTTCTCAATAGAGGTGCCCAGACCCATCCCAAACGAATCCCCCAGCACCAGGATGTCAACATGGTTGGGGGATTCCCCCTGACTGGTAAATCCATAGGCATCGGTTACTAAAGACACGCGGCGTTCTTCTCGGAGCGAGATTTCCCCGGAGAATGCAGCCAGGTCACCATACGAGTCTTGCTCAACGCTGACATTGGGCTGGTAGCGCTGCAATAGGGGCATGGCGGGCCAGCGTGAGAGATATCTTTCGTTAGGGCGATAATATACCATGCCCGGAAGGGCCACTCGTATCAGGATATCGAGGAGGGTAATAAACACCCCGGATGAAACGCTCACCAAAACGAGATTCACCATCCATTTGGGGCCTGATTCCGGTTGGAGCAGCCGGAGCATTAGCAGCATCACCACTATGGCAAGGATACCCAGGATCAGGCTGATGCTGTAAAACCACCAGCCGGTGAAATTCAGGCTGACTACGCCAACCAGCACAGGGGAAAATACACATATTCCACTGATGAAACTGATGAGTATCCTGGCGGGTGATTTCATAAATCTTTTCCTATATCTGAGCTGTAGATGCCAGCCCTGTGAATCCTCTGTCTGCGGGTTCTGATTATATAGCGGAGGTGTGATCGTCGAAAGCAGAGGCTGGGCAAAGAAAAGGCTTAGTGAATCGGATAGGTTAAGCCGCCGCGCAATAAAGACGATGGGACATCGTTCGCGGCTCCCTGACTTTAAAAAGGGGGCACTTGTACTGAACATGAGCCAAGAAAAAACGTGCGCAGCGAGGCCGGGAGCAATCAATTCCCTTTAGGCAAGGGATTTATGCTGCGCACGTGGGGTATGATCATTATATTACAGATTTTCAAAACTGTGAAGATCGAAAAGAGGAATTTTCCCCAATGAATCGATCTGGCTAGGCCGCGCTTTGCTGATTAGGCGGCTGTCGGCGGCGCTTCCAATCGAGGTCGGATATCTTGATGCGGCGGTAGGGGCTGCCGTCCCAATCAACGGTCAGGCCGTGCTCACGCAGTACGGCGACGATCTCCCAGGCGATCTTGATCATGGCTTGGTTATCCTCATCACTTTCGACATTGGCCCCATAAGATAAGTACATACCATAATGCTTTGCCGCGCTGTCGGTATCCTGCATATGATAGAATGTGTATCCGCGTGACTCCTCGGTCATCTCCTCCCAGATTTCGTAGTGACCGCAGGTTCCACAGCAGGAGAAATCCTGCCGGGCAACGATACCGCGCTTCTCCAGGGCAGCAAAGGCCCGGTCCAGGCGGTCACAGTCGGTTTCGCCCCAGGTCTTTTGTTCCTCGTAATGAGCTTCCAGCAAGCTGTCGATCATCTCGGTGAGTGGCAGTTCGAGCAGGTCGGGGCTGGTGTCCCCGGCGTAATCTTCCACTTCTTCAATGATGTCCTCACGCGATTTGAAACCGCCTTGTACCAATCCTTGTGCATAGTCGCGGACTCTCAGCAAGCGCTCGTCTACTTTGAACATTGGCTCACGTCCGCTGAGGGTGGCGGTTAATTTGCGATCTCCGCCTAGGCTGGGGGTCCGGTTATTGTCTGTCATATCACATCCTCCGTTTATTGATTAGCTTCATGATAACGGAGGCGTGTGTCAGGTTGTGTCACAGAAATGCAGGAAATCATACAAGTAAGGCCGGAATTAGCACTTCTTTGCCCTTTTTCACCGAAGACTGTGATAAAAATACCATAGGCGTCCGGGTGAGTAGGATGTTACATGGGTGAGGATAGGGTGTTAACATCTGCCTGGAGAGGGAAATAGTAAAAATGGGTGAGCAGGTTTTAGTCATCAATCACAACACCGGACTGCTCAGCCTGGTTCAGATTATGTTGGAGAAGGCCGGATATGCTGTCTTGAAAGCGTCAAGCATCCACATGGCCTGGAAACTCCTGGAGACCCAGGAACCGCAGATGATCATTCTTGATACTCATATGCCGGAAGAAGATAGTACTGCTTTGTGCAGGCAAATTCGAGCAGGCTCAGGTATGGAGCATGTTCCTATTCTGATTCTGGCCGAGCGGTATGATCAGCATGGGGTCGCAGAGGGTTTAGAGGCTGGGGCCGATGACTATCTTTACAAGCCGATTTTACATCATGATCTGATTGATAAGATTCATTCGCTGTTAAAGCATAATGGACGCGAACTGCAAAGATAACGGCTCTATCGGGTTACGGAGCGAGCGGATATACCATGGACAACAACAAGAATACTATCCAATCTCTTCAAGAAGAAATTGCTGATTTAAGGCAGCTTAACCACGATCTTGAAGATATTTTTGCCTATCTAGGGCATGACCTTCAGAACCAGGTTTCGTGTCTTAGCGTAGAAAGTGCCAAATTGGGCATGCTGATGAAGTATGCTTCCGACGAGCAGCAGGAAGCACTTGAGCGTATTCAAACCGAAGTGTCTGCTTTGATGATGTTGGTGCGAAATTACCTGACATCAGCCCGGATCGATGACCTGGTGTTTACGCCCAGTTATGCTTTCATCGACCCCCAGCGCGAGATTATTGACCCGGTGCTGGAGAACCTATCCGGTTTACTGGAGAGGAAACAGCAAACCTGCCACATACAGATTGTCAATCCCCAAACTCTGCTCTGGGGCGATCCGATCTTCCTGAAAAATGCCATTGAGAACATTGCTGCCAACGCTGCCAAATATGGTGGGCCTGACAGCACCATCACAATCAGCCTGTCTCCTCGTGGCGCGGAGGAAGAGTTTAGCATACGGTACTCCGGGCGGGATATTTCCCAGAGCCAGATTGATACGATGGTTGATCGCTTCACGACCGGGCAATCAGGTAAAGGCAGCGACAGTGGTAACAGCATCGGCCTGTATCTTGCCCGGAAGATCATTGAGTCACATGGCGGGCACTGCTGGGTTGAATCTGAGCCGGGCGCGTGGGTAAATCTAGTTTTTACACTGCCCCGGCGGAATGCTGTCGTGGCCCCCCGCAGGCCTTCTCATAACACATTAAAATTTTAAAAATCCTACCTATCTCTTCCTAAATGCCCCTCCTCATTATTGAGGAGGGGCGCTTTTTATGTTACTCCAGGAGTGCTGCCGCCAGTCCTCGCAGGGCATCGAGATGTTCCCCCGGCGATCCGAATCCACAGCTCATTGTGTTGAACGAGATATGGGTCGCCCCGACCGATTCCCATT
>JBNKDD010000441.1:0-3969 GCA_050288085.1 Anaerolineae bacterium | reverse complement strand
GGGGGGCAGCCGCGATATGGCCCTGGCTGCTCTCGAAGCCGGGGAGGTGGATGCGGCATTGATGCTCCACGCCCCGGAGGAACAGAGTCCGGAAGAATCGGCATGGTTTTACACGCCGGTTGCACGCGAGTGGCTGGTGTTCGTCGTTTCACCTGATCTACCGGTGGAAACGCTCACTTCGGATGATGTGCGGGCTTTGTTTTCCGGGCAGATTGTCACATGGCGGGAACTCGGCGGGCCTGACATACCTGTTCGGATTATCTCGCCTGAACCGGACAGTTCAAGCCGCCTGTCGATGGACGATCTGATGATGAACGGAATGAACCTGACGGCTGTGGCACAGTTAGCTTTTGACAGCGGACATGTGCTGCAACTGGTGAATGAGACTCCGGGCAGCATCGGGTATGTCGTCCACAGTGTTTTAGATGACCGGGTGCAGCCTATCGTCATAAACGATGCCGTTCCATCTCGTAAAGATGCGGCTTCGCAGCTCTATCCTTTTGTCGTAGAGGTGGTGTTTGTTTCCCCGGAAGAACCACAGGGAAAGGTGCGTGATTTTCTAGATTGGGTGTTGAGCGATGCCGGGCAGGATGTGGTAAAAAGGCGGATGCTTGGCTTGAATGAATAAATAAGGAGGGTTTACCCCGACAGAGCGGTAAACCCTCCTTGAACTGCGTATTAGAATATCTGGATAGAATCGATCTGTGCGGCGTCCCCATCACCTCCGGGCGGCGAGTAGATCCTTAGATAGGGGTATGTACCGGCTGGGACACCTGCCCCATCCACATCGATCTGGATGCCAGAGTTATTATACAGGTCAGCCTGGGGTATATTTTCGTTGTCAGCTTCACCCACTGAATATCCCAACTGCCCGATGCTGGTATTTCCGTCCGGTCCGCCATTGCCCCAGTTGAGGATCGTGTACCAGGGGCCACCTGGGGTGGTGCTGACCTGAACGATAACCCAGTCCATCTGGATTGCCGATCCGGTATTTGACTCGTAGTAGACGAGGTCAAAATCGGTGTTCCCATCGGCAACAATAGCCGACCCACCCAGATCAATAATGACTTCGCTACCTGGGGTCAGGTTTGTGATCGATCCGTCCGGCCCGCCGATGGGTGGGCCTCCGGTGTCATTGTCGGTGATGGTCAGTGTCGCGGAGCTTGGGGACCCCAGAGTAGCATTGCTGGGGCTGCTCAGGGTCAGGTTGATGGTTTCGTTTGACTCAATGACAGAATCGTTTGTGATCGGCACATTGAATGTTCTGGAAACCTGGCCGGTCGTAAAGGTCAATACACCGCTGGTGGCCGTGTAATCGTAGCCTGCGGTGGCGCTTCCGTTACTGGTTGCATAATTGACGGTCACTGTGCCGGTTGAAGCTGCACCGAGGTTGACGGTGATCGTAGCGGAACCGCCATCTTCAGCGAGGCTGTAGGAAGCGGCACTAAATTGCACGGATACCGGTACAGGGGTGTCTGTTGGGGTAGGGGGAGGCGTGGCCGTTGCGACAACCGGTGTTGCCGTCGGGGGATGGGTCACGTTGAAGGTCACGCGGGCTTCACTGCTATCCCCGGCAGTATTGAATACCAGCAGCCGGACGGTAACCGCCCCGTTCGCAAACGAGCTTACATTCATTACGCCCAACGCTCCCTTGGTTACCGGGGTCGATGTCGCCCCAGTGACCGTCGCCCAGCCGCCGGGATTGGTGCCAAATCCGTATTCCAATGTGAAGTACGAAAAATCTGTGCCACTGGCCGTACCGATGATGCTCACTGCGCCGGTATAGCCTGCCCCGGAAGTTGGAGTCGTGATCTCTGCTGTTGGAAGCCCCGGCACGGGTGTGTTGGTTGCGGTCGGCGTGGGTGTCGAGGTCCTGGCGGGTGCTGGCGTGTTTGATGAAGTGGCTTTGGGGGGCAGCGTCGGAAAATTGACTACGCCCTGATTGTCTTCATCCCCTTCTTCGTTGGAGGTGGATTCTGTATCGGTTCCGGATGTCGTGGTTGCTTCGGCAATGGCGCGGGGACCTGATACTGAAGGCAGTGATCCGCCACCTTCCTTCGCGATGATATTGTCTACGGCCACCGCTGTTGCCAGACTCGGTAAGTCTAACACAATTTGCTCGGCGAGGTCTGACGGCCAGGGTTCATAATCTGCTTCCAATGCTGATACGCCGCTGGCCTCAATTCGCTGTGGCAGCAGCCGAACCGTACCCAGTGCAGATAGGAGCCGGACAGATAAGATAAAAACAAGGACAGTTATCAATGGGATAAGCCACTCACTCCGACGCCTATCTTTTTCTGATGAATTTTCATTCTCTGTATCCATTACATTTCTCCTATGCCAGGAGTGGGTTTTGCCCATTCAAAGGTAACTTTACGATGAATTCCGACCCAACACCTAACTCACTTTTTACCACTACTGTGCCGCCGTGTGCCTGGATAACCTGATCCACAATGTACAATCCTAACCCGGCTCCACGAGGATCGATAACAGTTCCATCTGGGGCGACTGCATCGCCTCGGTAGAACTGCTCGAAGATGTGATCTAAATCGCGGTGATTGATACCAACACCGGTATCTCGTACTCGTATGATGCAGAGATTGTTTTGCTCATAAGCGTAAACACTGACAGTGCCTCCATCAAGGGTATAGCTGGCGGCGTTTTTGATTAATTGGTTTAAGGCTCCTTGCAGGTGCTGTGCATCGCCTTCGAAAGACGCTAAGTCTCCCAGGCGCACATCCAGTATAAGATTCTTAGCCTCGATAGCATTCTTATTATCTTCAATCGCTGCATGGATGGTTTGCGCGATATCCATGGTCTCCATGTTGATTACGAATTCGCCCTGCATCATTTGACCAACATCGAGTATCTGGCTGATCATTTTTGACATCTCATAGGCGGTATCGGAGGCTGATGTCAACAGTTGGCCTACGTCGGGGCGTGAATCGGCGATCATGGCATTAGCTACGTCGGTGAATCCTTTAACGGCTGTCAGGGGGGTATTCAACTCGTGTGATACTTGCAGAATAAAACCGGTACGCATTCGCTCGGTTAATACCTGATCGGTCACGTCGCGCAGTGATACGACAACACCGATCTCCTCATAGCTTTCGCCGGAAATCGATACCTCAGTGGTTGCCATCCGCACCGGGGCTGCGACTGCATCGATCCACTGGTTATCCAGTTCGATGCGCTCTGTTACCTGCCCGGTACTGAGCACCTGGGTCACCAGGTCTGAGAGGATATCGAGCCACCGGTCTTCTTCTCTGACTACCAGGTTTTCGGCCACCGGGTTGATCTGCGTAATCTCGCCGTGCCGTGCGATGACGACCGTGCCATCTGCGGTTGAAGAAATGACAGCGTTCAGGAAAGCGGCTTCCTCTGCTTTTTCTCGATGGGCGCGTTCCAGGGCCTTCCGCTGCCGGTTAAGCCGCCGGGTCATATCGTCAAATACGCGGCCCAAGATGCCGATTTCGTCGGATGTTCTGACGTTGCTCTGCTGATCGAGGTCACCTGCGCTGACCTTTTCAGCCGTTTCTGCCAGACGTTGGATGGGGCGGGTCATGTTCCTTGACAGGGTAAAACCGATCAGCACAACGAACATCGCTGCAAAAGCAAACACAACACTGAGCGCGTTCCGGTTGGTCGTGATCACCGAAGTTACAAAGGTTGAGGGCCAGGAAACCCCGATAATGCCGAGTGTCTCATAGCGGATATTGAGCGGGATATAAGCTACCTGGTATTCACGCTCGTTGATAGTTATTTCTCTGAGCGGGATATTATCTTGGGGGTTATTTAGGGCTTCCTGGTATAAGTCTGGATCGATATTGAGGTCGCCGAGCGTCGCCTCTCCGGCTAATAAGTGAGTGGTCAGAAGTGCTTCGCCATCTTCCTGGTAAAGAGTCAGGTCGGCGAGTACGTTTGCTTTGGTTATTTCAAATGCTTCTCTAAGCGGGATGCCAACGGCGG
>JBNKDD010000440.1:0-3974 GCA_050288085.1 Anaerolineae bacterium | reverse complement strand
ACAATTGCGCGGGATTTTTTAGCAACAAAGGATACTCAATGCCGCTGCGTGTTTTACTGGTTTTTGGAACCCGTCCCGAAGCAATCAAGATGGCTCCCCTCGTCCACGTGATGGGAAGCCGTGACGAGATCGAGGTGGTGACCTGTGTCACTGCCCAGCACCGTGAGATGCTCGATCAGGTGTTGGATTGGTTTGGCATCCAGCCGGATTACGATCTGAACCTGATGCGCCCCAACCAGACCTTAAACGGGTTGGCTGCCAGGGCGATTGAGGGTGTTGACTCGGTGATCAGGCAGGTCAACCCGGATGTGGTGCTGGTGCAGGGGGATACCTCCACCGCGATGATCGCCGGGTTAGCAGCTTTCTATTTGCGGATTCCAGTTGGACACGTTGAAGCGGGTCTGCGCACCCACGACATTTACAATCCCTTCCCGGAGGAAGTTAACCGCCGCCTGATCAGCCGGTTTGCGACCTACAACTTTGCCCCGACGCAAACGGCGCAGCAGGCGTTATTAGCCGAGAACACCGATCCCGACACCATTTTTATCACCGGCAATACGGTGATCGATGCGCTGCATTGGACGGTCAACCGGCCCCATGATCTGAATCTGGACGTGCCGCTTGACCAACCCGGCGAACGCCTGATCCTGGTGACCGGTCACCGCCGCGAGAGCTTCGGCCCGGCCTTTGAGCAGCTTTGCCAGGCGCTCCGCGAGGTTGTCGAGGGCAACCCGGATACCCGGTTGATCTACCCGGTGCACCTCAACCCGAATGTGCAGGAACCGGTCTACCGGATACTCGGTGACGTTGAGCGCGTCCACCTGATCGATCCGCTGCCCTACCCGGATTTTGCCCACCTGATGAACCGTGCCGATTTGATCATCACCGATTCGGGGGGGATTCAGGAAGAAGCGCCTTCGCTGGGTAAGCCGGTGCTGGTTATGCGGGAGACGACCGAGCGGCCCGAAGTGGTCGAGGCGGGGGCGGCTCTATTGGTGGGGACGGATACGGCGGTCATCGTCGAGGCAGCCAACAAACTGCTGCGTGATCCCGCTGCCTATGATGCGATGTCGAAGGCGGTTTCGCCTTATGGAGATGGTCACGCCGCAGAGAAGATCACCGATATCCTGTTACGGTCTGGCATAAACTGCGCGGATGAGCTGAACGTTTAAACCTTCCAGAGCTTCTTTGGGGTTGATGCCCTTCTGTCGGTAGATTTTTGGGACCTCTATCCTGGCTTGCTGAAGCGCGCCTTCACTTTCCCATACAGCGATGGTGATAAAGTTATACGGGTTGTCTGTTCCCTGTTCCTCATAAATGGCCCCCTCTACATATCCCGCCATCGTTTTGACTACCGCCTGTGCCTTTTCAGCCTGGATCAGGAATGCATCCCTGGAATCTACCGGCACCGTAAACATATCGATCAATACAACTTCCATCTGATACCCCTTCCATGATATACATCACCATGTTGCATATTTAATATAAAACTCACTAGAATGAGAATCAACCAACAGTCTTTGAGAATCTGCTGCATTCGCAACACAGGAGGGAGAATTGGTGCAGAAATCGAAGGGGGATTTACGCGTCCAGCGGACTCGACAGGCGCTTCGACAGGCCATGTTTGAGCTGTGCGTTGAAAAGAGTTTCAGCGCGATTACCGTCCGTGATGTAGCCGAACGGGCGATGGTTAATCGCTCGACATTTTATCGCCATTATTTGGGCCTGGATGATCTGCTCGATCATTACCTGGATGAGCTTCAAAAACAGACTGCCGAAGCCGCTGCCTTAGCAGAACAATCCGAGCAGCCTTCCTCGAAGAATGCTCCCGCCGGACTGCTCCTCTTGATCCGGCATGTACAGAAATACAGTGATTTTTACCGTGTGATGCTTGGCCCACAGGGGAATTCGAAATTTGCCCACCAATTCCGCCAATTGACAGAGAAACGATATGCTTATCTCTTTTCCCGTTTCCCCGATAGAGACGATTCAAAGAGCGCACCAAATGATATGAGGATCAGCTATATCTCTTATGCCGGGGTGGGCAGCATCCTTTGGTGGTTAGAGAAAGGGCAGACGACCGTCAGTGCGGAACAGTATGCTATCTGGCTGGGCGAACTTCATATGACCTGCGCAGGCCTGGGTCAGCAATGGGATTCAGTATAGACGCGTTAATTTTAAATGGGCATTAACCACCGCGAAGCGATAATTTCCCCAACAACTTACCCGATCTCTCTCCCACCGCCGTGAAGATTAACTCGCGCACGTCTTCGCCCCGGTCGATCAACTGCACCCACAGCTGGTCGGTGGGCAGCATGTCCCGAATGCGCTCCGGCCACTCAATCACGATCACCCCGTCCCCATCGAACAGGTCATCCAGACCGGTTGTCCAGGCGTCGGTGGCCCCTTCCAGGCGATAGCAGTCAACATGATAAAATCGCTGCCCGTCCCGGTGACGGGTGTATTCGTTGATCAGGGTGAAGGTCGGGCTGGTCGGGTGCTGGATCGCGCCCCAGCCCCGCGCCAATCCGCGCGTCAGGCAGGTTTTGCCCGCGCCCAGATCGCCGGATAGGCAGACCAGATCACCCGCCGCCAGCAGCAACCCAAGCTGCTCACCGAGCTGTTCGGTTTCGTCCGGGTGATGGGTTATCCATGTGATAGTTACGTTGTTTTTCATTGCTGAGATTGTAGCACAAAACGCTTTTTTGTCGGTGTGATAGAATAGAAGATGAAGAGGAGAGTCCACAAATTACACGAATGGCACTAATTTTCATCTGTTCTTTCGTGAAATTTGGCGGCGGCAGAGAATTTAAATTGGGAGAAACCTATGGCAGCTCGTACCAGAACCTTAGGTGATTTGCTGGACAGCCTGACCGTTCCCGGCGAATTGGTCGAGATGGTGGGTGAGGAAGTGCATACCATCCGCTGTACAGCCTGTGCCCACCGCTGCCTGATCCGTGATGGGCGGCGGGGTATCTGCCAGGTGCGTTTCAATAAGGGCGGGACGCTGTATGTGCCCAGCGGTTATGTCGGTGCGTTGCAGGTTGACCCCATCGAGAAGAAGCCGTTCTTCCACGTCCAACCCGGTACGGATGCCCTCAGCTTTGGGATGCTGGGCTGTGATTATCACTGCGATTTCTGCCAGAACTGGCTCACCTCACAAACCCTGCGTGACGACAACGCCGGGATCAATCCCAACCTGGTATCGGCCCAACAACTGGTTGACCTGGCGGTGCACAAACGGGCCAGCAGTATCGCCAGCACCTACAACGAACCGCTGATCACCACCGAGTGGGCGGTCAGCATTTTCAAGCTGGCGAAGCAGGCCGGATTAAAAACGCTGTACGTGTCGAATGGCAACGCCACCCCCGAAGCACTGGACTACCTCTCCCCCTGGATCGATGGCTACAAAATCGACCTGAAAACGATGAATGACAAGCACTACCGGAAGATCATCGGTGGGGTGCTTCAGCACGTATTGGATACCATTCAGGCCGCCCATGATCGCGGCATCTGGGTCGAGGTCGTTACGCTGTTGATCCCCGGCATGAACGACAGCAATGAAGAATTATGGGAGGCCGCTCGCTATATCCGGTCGGTGTCTGCCGATATCCCCTGGCATGTGACCGCCTTCCACCCGGATTATAAGATGACCGACCGGGGCAGCACGCCGGTCGATACCCTGCTGCGGGCGGCTGAGATCGGCGAGGAGGCGGGGCTGCGATACATCTATGCCGGGAATCTTCCGGGGCGCACCAAAAACCTGGAGGACACCCGCTGCCCGACCTGCCAGACCACCCTGATCAACCGGCGCGGGTTCTACGTGTTGAAAAACCGTCTGACCGCTGATGGTAAATGCCCGGAGTGCGGTGAGGTTATTCCGGGGATCTGGTGATTGAACTTACACAATTAACCCCCTATCGCACTCATGCGTAAACGCATTCGTCGCGATTCGCCCCCCTTCGCAAAGGGGG
>JBNKDD010000439.1:0-3989 GCA_050288085.1 Anaerolineae bacterium | reverse complement strand
CCAGGGAAAGCCATAACACTATTCGCGTATACGAATTATTTGGATGTGATTGGGTTACTATAACAAAAGCTTGCGTTTGTTGTGGATTCCAGGTGATCGAGCTATTGAACCAAATTGATCCCCAAGTTGTCCCATAATCAAAGGGGAATGCCCATTCCTGGTGGGAAAAAATATGGTGAATGATTAGTCGGTCTTTCTCTGTGTTAAGAAATGTGAGCAGATTTCCATCGTGAGGGAAACCAGGAACCTGAGCAGCAGGTAAAATATGTTTCTTTAATTCAAGAGAAGGTAGCAGTAAATCGTATAAGTAGGTATTTGCTTGGTGATACGCCTGAAGGGAAATTGTCGAACCGTCGGGACTCCACACAATGGGCGAATAGGAATTTTTATCCAGGTAGCTCTCTGCCAGATATCCCTCTAAGAATTGTTCAAAAACTACTTGTTGGGTATTTGGATCAAAGAGAACCAGATGTACAGGTTCGTTGGAGTCTATATAAAGCAGCAGGTCATCAACTGGGGACCAGAGCATTCTGGGTATGGGGGCTGATTCACCAAATAAAGGAATGACGGTCTTGCCATCAACGCTTATGAGCTTACTTAGCCCCTGCGATCTGGTAAGGTAGGTGTAGGTATTGATATAAGAGGTATATGCTAACCACTTTCCCGAAGGTGACCAACCCGGCCCGCTGACGGAATTATGGGATTTGGGAATGATGTCCCGCCCCAAAAAACGGCTGTCGCTGCCGTCCGCTCGTTCAATGACAAAGGAATGCGCCACATCCGAAAAGTAAAAGATGTAGGGCGCGGGTTCTTGTGCCACAGTGGTGGAAATGGAAATAGCCAGCAGTAGAGATAGGAGTGTCAGGCAGCAGGATTTCATAGTAACCCCCTGTGAAATGTGTTGTCTATTATAGAACTATGCCGGATGGGCTGACTGAGCGTTTGCCCTGTGGTTAGCCTACGCTCACTGAACCAGGGACAGTGTGTGACAAAGCCACCAGTCAAACACAGAAACAGAGTACAATGCACAGTGTGTTGTATTCTGGTGTTCATCACCCGCATAAAAAGAGAGCATGATAATGGCTGCACATGAAGCGCCCCTCAAAACCTCGCAACATAAAACTGGGAAAGAAAATCCCCGGCTGTACGCCATAGGCGGCTTCCTGGTCGGGGTGATGTTTTTCCCCTTCCTGCAACTGGCAATCACGGACATCGCCGACTTATTGAATGGCCTTGTGACGGAGGCGGTCGGAATCGGTTTCACGGTGGTGTTTATAGATGCGCTGTACCGTCGCCGTGAGGAACAGCGCCGTATTAAAGACCTGCAAGAGCAGTTGGTGCGTGATGCGGGTAGCTTAGTCAAGGAAGTGGCTGCCAATGCTGTTCATCAGATAAGAAAACATCAATGGTTAATCGATGACAATGGTGTGCTAAAGGGAGCGAACTTGATGAGGGCCAATCTGGAAGGCGCGAACCTGGAGTCTGCTCGCCTGGAAGGAGCAAACTTGCAGCGCGCCCACCTACAAGGGGCAAATTTGGGGAGCGCCCACCTGCAAGGGGCGGACTTACAGCGTACCCACCTGGAAGAGGCATACTTGGAGTCTACCCACCTGGAAAGAGCAAACTTACAAAGTGTCCACCTGGAAGGCGCATATATGCGAGCCGCTCATCTGGAAGGGGCATATTTGGGGGATGCCTACCTGAAAAAGGTGGACTTACAATATGCCCATCTGGAAGAAGCAAATTTATGGGCTGCCCACCTGGAAGAAGCAAACTTGCGGGCTGCCCATCTGAAAAAGACACATTTTTTGGCTGCCCGCCTGGAAAAGGCGAACTTGTGTGAGGCTCACCTGGAAGGAGCGAACCTCTGCGAGGCTCACCTGGAGGCAGCGAACCTGTCACACGCCCACCTGGAAGAGGCGAGGTTGTGGGAAGCTCATCTGGGAGGGGCGCAGTTTTCGGGAACCCAGCTGCGAGGGGCACAGTTTTTGGGGGCCTATCTGGAAGGGGTGAGCCTGGGGGGAGCCAACCTGGAAGCGGTGGACTTACGTGCTGCCCACCTGGAAGCGGTGAACTTTGGGGGAGCCAATCTGAAAGGGGCGAATCTGGAGGATACCCATCTGACAAGGACTCACTTGATGTTCGCCAACTTGGAAGGGGCGAACCTGAAGGGAGCCAACCTGGAAGGGGTGAGCTTGGAGTTTACCAACCTGGAAGGGGCAAACCTGGAGGATGCCGTATTTAACGAGAACACGACACTACCGGACGGTACAAAGTGGACACCGGAGACCGACATGCGCCGCTTCACCGACCCTCAGCACCCGGATTTCTGGCGGTCTGATGATCCCACTTCACCGGCCTATCGGGGTAAGGGCAATGGGTGATCTGGCTGTAATGCTGCCAGACAGCATCTATAGCAACCGATTCCGGGCAGAATGATGTAGCCTACACGAATATCTCAGCTTTGTTTTGAATATCTCCTATACTGTGGTCTTGACAATACTGTATGGCATACAGTATAGTGTACTGTGCGTCACACAGTACCGTAGGATACACAGTAGATGACCGAAAAAGACGAACAAATCCAGAAACTCCGGTTGGAACTCCGGCGCGGGATGGTGGTGCTGGCGGTTCTCAGCCAGATGGACACCGCCCGATACGGTTACAGTCTGATTCAGCGGCTGGCCGAGCAGGGGTTGGACATTGAAGAAGGGACGCTTTACCCGCTGCTCCGACGGCTGGAAAGCCAGGGCTTGCTGGAAAGTGAATGGGAGGTCGGCGAAACGCGGCCTCGCAAATACTACCAAATCAGCCCGATGGGGCGCGAGGTACTTGCCGCCCTGAGCGCGGAATGGTTGGAAATTGTCACGGTGATGCATCGTATTTTACAGGGGGAAAATCATGACTGATCTGGTCGAACGCTACGTCCATCAGGTGGGGCGGCATCTGCCGCCTAAAGAACGCGCGGATATTGAAGCGGAACTGCGCTCGATGATTCAGGATCAACTGGACGACCGTTATGGGGGCGAGCCTTCCCCGGCGGATGTGGCGGCGGTGCTGGCTGAATTGGGGCATCCGTATCAGATAGCGACTTCGTACCGCAGTGAGCAGTACCTGATTGGCCCGGATGTCTATCCCTATATGCTGATGGTGCTGCGGTATGGCTGGCTGCTGGTTCCGGCAATTATGCTCTTTCTGAGCAGCTTCGGGGTGCTGATTTCCGGCCAGCCGATTACGGTTGCCAATCTGGTCATCGAGCCATTGTTCGCCGCCCTGCAAGCGACCTTTGTCTTCTCCGGGGCGGTGGTACTGATTTTTGCCCTGATCGAACGGTTAGCCACGAAATCGGCTGCGAAGGAAATCACCTTCAATCCCGCAGACCTGCCGGAAGTGGATGACCCCGGCATGGTTGACCGCTTTGGCATAACTTTTGGTATGGCCCTCGCCCTGCTGGTGATCCTGCTCTACCTTTTCTGGCTGCGCGTGGGCGGGCTGACGCTGCGCTTTGATCTGAGCGATCCCGGCCAGGTGATTCCGGTCTCATCCGCCTGGTTGATTGTGCTGATCGTTGATGCCCTGGCGATGGTCGTTCTGCACCTGCGGGTGCTGTGGCGTAACCGCTGGGGAGTTGGGCTGTGGTTGATTCAAACCGTGCTGGAAATACTCGGCGTGATCGGCCTGTACTTTGTGTTGTATGAACCGATTTTTACCCACCTTATCCTGCCGAATCCGAGCCTTGCCGCTATCCCCTTCATCGACCAGGGAGCGAAGATCATCGCGGTTATTTCGGCGGTCGGCACACTGGTGAGCAAAGGGAGCAATCTGGTCAGATTGTGGAGCAGTCGAAGCAGCCATGTTTCCCCCTTCGCCGTCCAGACGAATAATCAGATTGGAGATAAAGCATGAAAGCAATTGTATACGAACAGTACGGCTCACCGGATGTACTTGCATTAAAAGAGGTCGCCAAACCGACCCCGAAAGACAATGAA
>JBNKDD010000438.1:0-3993 GCA_050288085.1 Anaerolineae bacterium | reverse complement strand
TCCTCGCCGGTTACGCTGTTCTCGAAGGCTACATAGACTCGCTTGCCTGCGTACTCTTTCCACCACTCACTACCATCGTTATCTAGAACGGGAACCATTTCGGACATCCCTTCTCATGATGATTCCCAGTCTTCTCATCGCCAGCTCCGCAGGTGCAGGGGCCATCATCATCAGCGAAATCGTCGTCAAAATCTGGGTCATCACCGCTCTCAAGCTGCCGCGAAGGCTCGACCGTTTTGAACTTCCACTCATTGACCGGCGCTTGCCCCGCTTCGGCAGCCTGCTTGGCTGTCGCTTCATCCACCGGGGTGATCGCATAGATCGCACCCGATCCGAAGAACTTGGTGAAAGCTGGGCGGGCTTTCGTTTCAGGAACATCGACCCGGACGAAGCTCGTCCCACCGATCTGCTGCTCGCTGACCAGGCCAGCAATGACCTGGTGGCCGAACAGTTCGACAATACAATGTTGTTCGAATCCGTTTGTTTCCGTCATTCGTTTACTCCGTTTTTAAGCAACTCTCTCATCTTCTCGGTGCGCCAGGAGACGAACTCCCCGCGCTCGATCTTGTCCCGCTCGTTGAGGGTTGACCGACCATTCACCGGGAATTCGTACATGAACGGCCACACGCGCAGTGGATAGGTGGTCACGATACTGAAGGTTGCCATGTTCCTGGTAAGTCTCAGATACTTTTCTGAGAATCGAAGGTCTTGCCCGGAAGGCCAGGCCCTCTTATTGGGATGGGTATGAAAGTGCTCAGCGTTGCATTTATGTGCTAAGGCGGTCTCTTCTGCGATCTGCTGCGCAAACTTAATATCTTTCATGGAGTAGGTTGTGGGTTGTTGTTCCTTCGGCTCAATGTTAGGGACGATCATGAAGCCGCAAATGACATCCAACCAGGCCCAATTGTGAGGATGGATTGCTGCTCGTCGAAACCTGGAAAAAGTTGTCTCTGACGGTGTATGGGAATCGTCCCAGTGCGTCACAAACAACCACCCTCCGATCTCAACATCGGCATATTTATTCATGCGTCGCCTGAACTGGCTCTCAAGTATTGGATTGGCAAATACAGTAAATAAATTCATGCTACCACTACCTCCTGCTTCAGCATCCAACCCACGTCGGCCCCTGCCGGAGCCTTTTGCCAGTCAAACAGCCCCACGTGGCGGATCCCCGCTGCTAGCAGAGCATTGGCGACCTTCGGCCCGTTGGGCTGGGGGGGATGCTTGGCCTGGGGATTGCGCTCCCGCCATGCCGCGATTAACTCGTACCGCAGCGCTCCGGCAGCCTGACCGGCCAGGTCATTGTCATAGGCGATCACTACGACCGCAGGCTGCATGGCTGCGATCTGCGCTGCCCACTCCGGGCGCATCCGGGTGGCTGCTCCGGTCACCGGCGCAATCGCGACGTACTCCGGATGCACATCCATCACCCACACGGCGTCGATCATGTTCTCGGTGACGTACAACACACAGCCAGGGGTGATCCCTTCCAGGTTCCAGAATCTGGCGTGGGTCCCAACCGCATTTTTCCAGTCCTTATCTTCGAAGCTCCGACCCCGCATCCCTACGATCTCCCCGCCCTCGAAGATCGGGAAGGTCAACCAGGTGCCCGGCCTGCCGGGTAGTGGCCCCACGCCAAGCTGCCAGTGATCAATCGCTGCACAGCTGATCGGCTTGTAGGCCTGCCACAGCTCGTATCGCTGGGGGTGGCTGAGCTGATGCTGGAGAATAGAGTCTGCCCGCTCCAGCCAGGCAGGCGGTGCTTCCGGCTCCGGTGGTGGTGGGGGGGGGAGTAACCGGCGGGAGGCCTGCGGCATACCATCCAGCAGCCCCAGCTCCTTTGCCAGATAGGCCAGGCTGCCGCCCGCTCCGCAGACAAAGCAGTGACAACCACGGATGGAATATTGGAAGTGGGTTTGTCCTCTCTTTACTTGCTTTCCACAGAAAGGACAGTCCACATGATATTCCCCCCGGCGGTCCGGGTCCCCACCCAGGTGATCGTGTACCAGGTCAAATAACTCAGGCTGATTCACGGATCACCCCCGCACGCTTCAAGGTGTTAAGTACCAGCTGGTGCGTTATGGCCTGGGCGGCCTGGCCCTTGCTGATCTCAGGCTGGATGGGAATACCCAGCTTTGACATGAAGCTTGTCTGCCCGGCGCTGGCCGGTTGGCTGCGCCACTTCTTACTCCGGTCGGCCAGGATGCCCTCGCCGTACTGGTCGGCATAATCCTGGGCCAGGTAGCTTGCTCCCTCCCAGTCTGATTCACGGCCCAGTTGGTCTACCCGCTGGCCGTTGATCACGAACACCTGGAAGTTGCTCACCTGCTCAAAAATCTGGTCATAGGCTTCCTGCCAGAGGCCTCGTTGCCGTAGCTCATTGGCCTTCTCGATTCGGGCCTGGTCGGGTAGCACCACGGCCAGCGACTGCATCTTGTCGATGCTGACCGATGCCACACCCCCGTCAAAGGTCCAGGCCAGACGGGAGGCTCCGAAGTAGTCCAGCACCTTGAGGTGGACTTCATCCGGATCGGCATCGATCCCGTCACCATCCTCATTCATAGCGAAGCATTCCAGGATTACCCCAGACTTCTTCGCTTTGTCTTCGGCCTTGCGCACTTCACGCGGCTTGCCAAGTAGATCACCTGCTAACCTCACGTCGCGCACATCCTGCGGGACGAAATCGAGGATCAGGCAGTCGGCCTTGCCAGGGGCCAGCCGGAGGCCTCGCCCTACACACTGGACATAGATCAGGTCAGACTTGGTGGGGCGGGCCATTAGCACGCAGCTCGTGGCCGGGAGATCCACGCCTTCCGTCCACAGCATGCAGTTGACTAGCACCCGTGTCTCTCCTGCCCGGTAACGGCTCAGGATAGCCTCGCGCTTGTCTTTAGGGGTATCGGCGTAGGCCCATTCGGCGGCGATTCCCTCTGCGTCGAAAGCCAGGCATAATGCCCTGGCCTGGGCCACACTCGCCGTGAAAGCAATAGTTGGGCGGTTGCTGGCGTGCTTCTTCCAGGTCTCGATGATGATCTCCAGCGCGTTCTGGGCTGACAGCACATCACCGGCGGCTTCAGCTTCGAAGCCATCGCCAACCTCCCGCACATTGGCAAAACTGACCGGCAGCTGCACCCCGATAGCTGTGAAGGGCACCAGCGCCTGATACCGGGTGATCGCATCTCGGATACTGACTCGGTAGGCCACGCTGTTAAATACCCGCACCAGTCCATCCTGGTCGGTACGTTTGGGAGTGGCGGTCACCCCCAACAGCCGCAGGTCTGGGCGAGCATCTCTCAGGGTTTCGATCAGGTCAAGGTAGGATTTAGCCGTGCTGTGATGGCATTCGTCGACGACGACGTGGCTGAAAGCTCCCGCCTTGAGTACCCGATTCCGGCGCTTCTCGCTGCCTAGCGTCTGGACGGTGGCGATTACAAGGTCGGCGTTTACCTGATCCTGGTCGGCCATCACGATCCCCGGCCTGGGCAGCTGATCCTGCCAGTGTTTATTGATGCGCTCGACCGGCTGATAGATCAGCTCACGCCGGTGGGCGATTACCAGTGCCCGGTCCAGGTGACCAGCTTCGTGCTCGGCGGCCAGCACCGACAGGAAGGTCTCGGTCTTCCCGGTTCCGGTACTCATCGCCAGCAGCGTTGATTTTCCTTTCTCCCATTCCGCCAGGACCGCATCACGGGCCTCGCGTTGGTATGGTCTTAGTTTGATCATCTTCCCATAAAATCCTGTAATAAGTTGAGTATTTTATGGGCATTCTGTATTAATATATATAAATACAAGATGCCCATAAATTAAGCCGCTGTTTCGCGCTCTATGGCCTTCTTCGCCCGGCCACGGCCACTCTTCTCAATGGTCGCGGCCTGCCATCCACCAGCTCGCATAATCACGTCCAGCCACTTCTGTTTGCGGACGTGCTCCGGTGTGACCTCGGCAATGGTGGCGATATCCTCATAAGTCAATTGTTTCCCGGCGGGCTGCTTG
>JBNKDD010000437.1:0-3994 GCA_050288085.1 Anaerolineae bacterium | reverse complement strand
TCTCATAGGCAAGCTGTCCATTGATCGGCTCGTTGACAACATGTTTGTTAATTCGAGGAATGTATTCCCGCATTTGATAGACTAAGATACCCGCACCGATCAAACAAACAAAGATCAGGCCCAACACCAACAGAATTCGCTTCCATTTACCGGTCATTTCAGGGCTCTCCCAGCCTGAGATACCTCCACCGATCAAACAAATGGGGATCAGGCCCAACAGCCCCAGAATGAAATTCTTTTTATCAGTCATTTCAAGGCTCTCCCGGCCAGTTTGCTGCCCATGATTGATGGCTATGCTACCATCGCCACTCCGTATCCGGCAAGCATTTGACTCAAAGACAAACCGACGGAAACCAATCTGCTCCCATCTATGTGCTGACGAAATATCCAACCAATCAACTTCACCCTTTAGCTGTATTCTGCTTCACCCGGTATTCAACCACCCTCCGCACTAAGTCAAGCGGCATCGGCTGATCGAGTGGAAACTTGACCGACCCTTTGGCCGATTCATATGCGGATAATTCCTCGCTGAATGCCTCAATGCCCGCCGGTGCCGGATAAAATCCGATGTGTTTTTTAAACGCCGCAAAATGCACCAGATTGCCATTCAGCTTGAAGGTCGGTATCTGATAACTGATCGCTTCTTCGGCGTCAGGTGCGGCCTCGCGAATGGTCTGCCTCATTTCTTCTAAAACAGCCTGGATATGCTCAGGAAAACCGGCGATATACTCGTCAATGGTCGTGGCCTTTTTCTTGGGTTCAGCCATCTTATTCCTCTTATTCAACTACCTGGATGGGGTTGGCGAGATAAAAAGAGCGGTTCTGATGGCCTGGATAGCAGACCATCAGAACCATCATATCTGTTCTCCCTAAAGCTGCCCGATGTAGTCGGCCAGTTTTTCGAGGCTTTCGCTCCAGCCCTGCTCCATACCCGCCAGAGCCCCGGCCATCTCCGGTGCGGCTTTCACGACCTCGGCCTTCAAAGTGAGCTTTGTCCCGCCTTCGTGCTCTTCAAAGGTCACCGTGTTAAGTACCACCAGCGGGGCATTCCCGTCTTCATCCTCAAAGGCTTTTGATGTGATCACCAGCTTCTCAGGCACAACCACCTCATGGATGGTACCCGTGGTCGGGTATAACTGACCATCAGGCCCCTGCATCTGGATCAGGAAAGTGCCGCCCGGTCGCAGATCCATTTCACAGTGGGGCACAGTAAAGTGATGCGGCCCCCACCATTTGGCGATATGCTCCGGCTCAACCCAGGCTTTGAAAACCAGTTCACGCGGTACATTAAACACTCGCGTGATCACCACCGGCTTCTGTTCTCCGGCATAACTATCAGATTGCTTCTTCGTTACCATCTTCCTCTTCCTTATCCATTTCGCTTCCGTGCAATTCCCGTAAATAGTCGTCCAGACGATCCAGCCTTGCTTCCCACAAATGACGATAGGAATCCAACCACGCATCCAGCTCTTGCAGCGGCTCAGTTTGCAGTTCATACCAGCGCCGCTGCGCGTCTTTACGCACAACCACCAGTCCGGCTTCGCGCAGCACTCGCAGGTGCTTGGATACGCCGGGCTGGCTGACCCCAAGCTGCTCGACTAGTTCTCCCACCATACGAGGGCGCTCACGGAGCAGGTCAAGAATCTGTCTGCGGGTTGGATCGGCTAGTGCATCAAATGTAGAAACCATACAGAGAGTATACCTTTCTGGTTATATAACTTCAAGGGAATATAATAGCAAATTTATCACACCGACGCCCGATTATTCTGTCACGTTTTGCGTCCGGTAATGGCCCTTTTTGTCACATACCAAACGACCGGAAATGGTCACATAATACGCCTGATGTCCGTTACGTTTTCCGCCAATGGGTAACTGCTATACAATGGCATCAATACGGAGCAAGATTAGGTGAACCATGAAAAATCTGACCACGCGAATTGTTCCTCTCTTAGCCGCCTTCATGACGCTGATCGCCTGCGGGTTGGTTGGTGATGTGGATGAGGTCGGGGTTGAGAGCGTTGGATCTGAGGCTGAGAATATTGAAACCGAAGAACCTGCCAGTGAATCGGAAGCGGGCGATGAAAGTGACAGCGATCAGGTCCCCCGCCCCCCGGCGGCTGAACCACTTGGCGTGGAATTGACGATCGACAAGTGGGCGCTATGGACGAACGGCACCCAACTACGCGGGGCCGATATCTGGCAGGCGGTGGTTGATCCCGACATTGACGGGCTGGAGTTCAAAGGGGATGGGCCGGTCGGGCCGCCGTTCACACAGGCTGACTTCGATGCGCTGGCGGCATTGGGTGCGAATTACGTCAATATCTCCTTTCCGGGGTTGTACAGTGTTGACCCGCCATATCGGGTCAACGACGAGGTGGTGGTCTACCTCGATAACCTACTGGCGATGATCGGGCAGGCCGATATGTTCGCTGTGATCTCGTTCCGCACCGGGCCGGGGCGCAGCGATTTTACGTTTTACGACGACGACATCGCGGAATGGGGTGATCCCGCGCTGGTCAACGACAGCGTGTGGACCGATCAGGCCGCGCAGGATGCCTGGGTCGAGATGTGGCAGTATACGGCTGAGCGCTACCGCGACAATCCGATTGTGGTGGGCTACGAGCTGATGGTCGAACCAAACGCCGCCGTGTTTTTCGAAATCTGGGAGCCGGAAGAATTCTATCCGCAGTATGCCGGGACAAGCTACGATTGGAACACGCTTTACCCGCGCATCAGCGATGCGATCCGCGAAGTGGATACCGACACGCCGATTCTGATCGGAGCTCTGGGCTACAGCGGGGTCAAGTGGCTGCCTTACCTGGAGCCGACCGGCGATCCGCGCACGGTCTATATGGTTCACCAATACGAACCGGGCCGGTATACCCATCAATATCCAGGGCAGGAACCCTGGAACAGCTACCCCGGCGAGGTTGACTTCGATTGGGATGGAAGCCCGGACCCGTTCGACCAAGCCTGGTTGGAAGGGTTCCTCTCACCAGTTGATGCATTCGTCGCCGAGTATGGCGTGCCGGTTGGCGTCAATGAGTATGGGCCGGTGCGGTGGGTTCCCGGTGCGGCGGAATATACGGCTGATCTGATAGAGTTGTTTGAACAGCGGGGGATGAATCACGCCATCTGGTTGTGGGATCCGGCGTGGCCTGCCTATACGGATAACGTCAATGCGCACAACGTCCGGTTCGGCCCGGACCCGAATAATGTCTCCGATGTCGAAAATGACTATCTGGATGTGCTGAGGGCGAACTGGTCAAAGAATACGATCCGCCCCTCAAGTGCGGGCCAATAGCAGGCTCGCCCATGAGGGGCATGATCCGATTAGCAGTTCTGCTCTAGACTGTCAAGCCAGGCAATGGCTTTTTCAACATCATCAAAAACCATCATGCGCAGCCCAAGTTGGTGTAAAGCATCCATAGCACCGATCAAACTACCAGCGCTGATTACGTCAACCGGGACTACATTTGCCCAGTATTTCCAGCCAGCCGCGATAGTGCGTTCGGTCCAAGCATTCGACCCCTGCACCGACTCATCGTCAGTCGGCAGCGGACCCATCTTGCGGTCGTCAGAAAGCCACTTGCAGGCTCCATGCTCGATCAGGGCATCAGTGCC
Source organism: Anaerolineae bacterium (assembly GCA_050288085.1). Lineage (GTDB taxonomy): Bacteria > Chloroflexota > Anaerolineae > Aggregatilineales > UBA3940 > JBNKDD01. Next base: position 370 of record JBNKDD010000437.1, on the reverse strand, counting down.
CGCGTTCAAAGCTTCCAACCAAAACTTTGGCTCGACAGGCTTATGTACAGTGTGGCGAATAATCTTATTGTCAGAAAGGTATTCAACGGTGATGTACTCGCTATCAAACACGACGACTCTCGGCATATATAGGTTCTCCTTTGCGATATTATTAGGGATGATAGGGTCCTACCAAGTTATTAAATATCTATCAAATTAACACGAAAATAGTTGAAGATTGAGAAAGTGTAATTAAAATGATAGATCAGACCTGGAACTGAAAAACCTGGATTTCAGGGGACTTAGCAATTAAGTGGTGACCGTTCCAAAAATGGGGACAAAATAGGATAAGATCTGTCAAAAAGTGAAGGACGGATCAAGATGCGGCTGC
>JBNKDD010000436.1:3754-4003 GCA_050288085.1 Anaerolineae bacterium | reverse complement strand
CTGGGTGCGAATAGCTATGTCCGTAAACCAGTTGATTTTGTGCAGTTCGCCGATGCGGTGCAGCAATTAGGATTGTACTGGCTCGTATTGAATCAGCCCCCCGATGCTCCTGGAGTTAACACATGACCCAGCCACTACGTGTCTTGATTGTTGAAGACTCCGAAGATGATGCCTTGTTGCTACTTCGCCTGCTCCGTAAAGGTGGTTATGATCCAGAATCTCGACGAGTAGAGACACAATCTGACTTGC
>JBNKDD010000436.1:0-3744 GCA_050288085.1 Anaerolineae bacterium | reverse complement strand
GAGACAGAGTGGGACATCATCATTTCTGACTACAGAATGCCAGGGTTTGATGGCCTGACGGCCCTAAAACTATATCACGAAGCAAAGCTCGATATCCCCTTCATCCTGATCTCAGGCACCATCGGTGAGGAAATCGCTGTAGAAGCTATGCGTGCTGGAGCACATGACTATCTTATGAAAGATAACCTGGCACGCCTCGTGCCGGCCATTCAGCGCGAATTACACGAAGCCCAGATACGCCGTGCCCATCGCCAGGCTCAGCAGGAATTGCAGCGTTCTAACGACCTGCTTCGGGCCATTATCGAGGCGGCACCGACGGCCATTATCGGTCTGGACCTGGACGGAAATGTGCAATCAGTGTGGAATCCGGCAGCAGAGAAGATGCTCGGCTGGAGCAGCGAGGAAGCTCTAGGCCGCCCCCTGCCCAGCGTGCCGGTGGAAAGCCAGGAGGAATTCAGCCGCTTCCGGGAAAGCATACGCAGTGGCGAAACTCTAGATGGCGTGGAAGTACGCAGGCAGCGGCGCGATGGGAGCCCTATTGATTACAGTATCAATGCCTCGCCGCTGCGTGACACCGAGGGCCGGATCACTGGAAACGTCGCTGTGTTGATGGATATCACCGAGCGCAAGCGAGTCCAGAGTATCATGCAGGCACGCCTGCGACTGTTAGAATTTGCTGGATCACATTCGATGGATGAACTGCTTACCGCAGCCTTGGATGAAATCGAAGCCCTGACCGGCAGTACGATTGGGTTCTATCATTTTCTCGAATCAGATCAAAAAACACTCTCATTGCAGAGTTGGTCAACGAATACCCTCAAGAACATGTGCACGGCTGAAGGAAAAGGCCGCCATTATGATGTTGCCCAAGCGGGTGTATGGGTGGATTGTATACATGAACGTCGCCCTGTCATTCACAACGATTATGCTTCGTTACCACATCGCAAAGGATTGCCTGATGGTCATGCCCACGTTAACAGAGAAGTCGTTGTCCCGATTTTTCGAGGCAGCCTGATCAAGGCGATCATTGGCATGGGTAATAAGTCCACCCCCTATGATGAAGGCGACATAGAGATCGTGTCACAATTGGGCGATCTTTCGTGGGATATTGCTGAACGCAAACGGGCGGAGGAGGCGTTAAAAGAACAATACTCCACACTACGTGGCATCATTGGCAGTGCCAATGCGCTCATCTTTTCAGTAGACCGGCAATACCATTACACCAGTTTTAACCAGGGCCATGCCGCCGTCATGAAAACACTCTACGGTGTGGAAATTGAAATCAGCCAGAACATGTTGGATTATATGACCGTCACTGAAGATCGGGAGACTGCTCGGCACAATCTCGATCAGGCGTTGGCCGGGGAACAGCTTGTGGAGGAGGCTTATTCGGGCGAGGAACCCCGGTCGCGACGATACTTTCAAGTGTCACACAGTCCTATCAAAACGGAAACAGGAGAGATTATTGGCGTGGCAATGCTGGCTCAAGACATGACCGAGCGGAAACGGGCAGAGGAGTCACTACGCGAGAGCGAAAAACAGTTCCGATTGATGGCAGAGAACTCGACGGACATGATCAGTCTTCACTCGTCCAATGGCATCTACTTGTACGTCTCACCGGCCTGTAAGACTCTGCTTGGTTATGAATCGGATGAGTTAGTTGGACATTCCGCCTACGAGTTTTTCCACCCGGAGGATGCCGCAGCCGTTCGACAGTCTCACACCACCATTATTGATCAACCGGTGACCTATACCGTTCAGTACCGCATTCGCCGGAAGGATGGTAGCTACATTTGGTTTGAAACTACCAGCAGAACAATCCGCGACAGCCAAACCGGGGCAGTGATAGAGATTCAAGCCGCTTCCCGCGATATCACCGAGCGCAAGCGTGCAGAAGCCGATCTCCACAAGTTATCACAGGCAGTTGAGCAGAGTCCTGTTTCGATTATCGTTACCGATGCCGCTGGCAACATCGAGTACGTGAACCCCAAGTTCACTCAGGTTACCGGTTACACGCAAGATGAAGTGATCGGGAATAACCCTCGAATCCTCAAGTCAGGTGAGACTCCCCCGGAAGAATACGGGAGGCTGTGGAATACCATCACTCATGGGGATGTGTGGCAGGGCGAATTCCACAACAAGAAGAAAAACGGCGAGCTGTACTGGGAATCTGCTTCTATCTCGCCTGTCTTTGACGCACAGGGGAACATTGAGCACTTTATCGCCGTCAAAGAAGACATTACCGAACGCAAGCAGCGTGAGCGTGAGTTAGAGGCTTTGGTGACTGTGGCGATGGCGCTGCGTGCTGCTCTCAGATGCGATGAGGTCCTGCGTATCGTCGCTGACCAGTTGTTTGATCTGCTAAGAACCGGTGGTGTGGCACTTCTGCTGCGTAGTCCTGAAGCAGACGAATTAGTAGTGATGGCCGCCCGCGGCGCGTGGGAGCACTGGATCGATGTTCACCTCCCACTTGGCGAAGGGATCAGTGGTCAGGTGGTTTCCACTGGCCAACCCTTTGTCAGTGATGATGTGCGGACAGATGCCTTGCTGTATCGGCCAGATTTGATTGGCGACCAGCATACCGTTGTATGTGTTCCTCTCATTGCCAAAGGTGAAGTCATCGGCGTCTTGTGGGTGGGCCAGCAGGTGCCGGTTGGGTCACAAGATGTTCGGTTGCTGAAGGCCGTTGCTGATATGGCGGCTACGGCGATTCGTCGTGCCACTCTGCACGAGCAGGCCCAACGCCATGCAGCCGAACTCGAAGAGCGAGTGGCCGAACGCACGCGTGAACTGGCTGAAGCGAACACGCAATTACTGGAACTCGACCAGCTCAAGACCCAATTCGTATCCAATGTTTCGCACGAGCTGCGCACACCAATCACCAATTTGAAGCTACACCTGGATCTGTTAATGCGCGGCAAGCCCGAAAAGCGCGAACACCATGTGACCGTTCTAAAGCAGCAGGCGGATCGGTTGGCTCAACTGGTGGAAGACATCCTCGACCTGTCGCGGTTGGAGTTGGGCAGTGGCGAGATCGCCTTTGCCCAGGTTGATCTGAATCATCTGGTCGATCAGGTTGTCACTGCTCACCAAGCTGTCGCTGACCATGCCAACTTGAGCCTGACTTTTGAGCCTGGTTCCGATCTGCCTTCCGTGAGGGGCGAAGTGAATCAGTTAGCGCAGGTCGTGACGAACCTGGTGATTAACGCGCTCAACTATACCCCGGCAGGCAGCGTACAGGTTCGCACATACCTGGAAGATGGCCACGTCTGCCTGGCTGTTGAGGATACCGGTCCCGGCATTGATCCAGAAGACTTGCCGCATCTGTTTGAGCGGTTCTATCGTGGAAGGAGCGTGAGTCAGGGGCGTATTCGAGGCACAGGACTGGGGTTGGCAATTGTGAAAGAGATCGTTGATCTGCACAAAGGCAGCATCGAAATAGATAGCCAGCAAGGCAAAGGCACCACCTTCACTGTGCGGTTGATTCCATTGTAACTGTGTGTCTATAGTTTACATTATTGCACATGGTAACCGATGTACTCTTAATCAATTGATTTAGGTTTGAGTTGCGGATGGGTATGTGAGAGCTAAATGATCAATCCGTAGCTATATTTCAGCAATGGGATAGAACGGATGTCTATTTTCGGCCAGCACGGGCCTAGGATTTGGAAAGTAAATAAATCGCAGGCTAGAATCTGTTCTTTGTAATGTCCCATCAGATGTCACCAGCTTGAAGAACTTCCA
>JBNKDD010000435.1:0-4024 GCA_050288085.1 Anaerolineae bacterium | reverse complement strand
GTCCTTGATATTGCCGCTGAACATTCCAATCAGTTTGACCATGCCGTACAAGAACCAGATGTAACATTACAATTCCTTCGGTATCAAAGGGCAATCGCCCTATTTATTCACCTTCTTGATCGCATCTAACAGCGCCATGTTTTCTTCCGGGCGGCGGGTTGCCAACCGGATATAAGCGGGCAGTCCAAATGAGTCACAGTCCCGCACCTGCATGCACTGCGCCAGGAGTTTACTCCGAAAAGCCGCGCCGCTGCCAACTTCGATCAGGAAGTAGTTAGTTGACCGGTTGACTGGGCCGAGCCCCAACTGATCCAACCCGGCCAGCAGATCGGCTTTGGCGGCCTGCAGTTTCTCCATCGTTGCCTGGAAATAGGCTTCATCATCGAGCGCGGCTAATCCGGCGGCCTGCGCCACCACGTTGACGCTCCAGGGCGGGCGTACCTTGACCAGCGCCTCGATGATCTCTAACGTGCTCACCACGTAACCCAGTCGCAGCCCGGCGATGGCGTAATCTTTGGTCATCGAGCGCAGCACAACCACGTTAGGCTGATCGAGTGTCAGCGCCGATTCCATCCCCGGCACAAATTGAAGATAGGCTTCATCGATCACAAACAGGGTGTGGGGGTGCTGATCGGCCCACTGCCCGATTGTCTCCGGTGGGAGGATCACCCCGGTTGGGTTGTTGGGGTTGCAGATGAAAGCCAGCCGGGGGCGCGTGGCGGTCAACGTCCGCAAGACGGCCTGCTCGTCGATTGAGAAGCCATCCCCGGCGCGGGCCGTTACTGTCACGATCCGGGCATCCAGCAGTTCGGCGCTGCGCCGGTACTCGCCGAAGGTCGGGCCGAGGATCATGACCGCGTCGCCAGTGTGAAGATAAGCGAAACAAAGCAGCCAGATCAATTCGGCGGTTCCATTACCGGCCATGATCCGGTCGGATGAAACGCTCAGTTTTTCGGATAACGCCCGCCGCAGGGCGATTGAGTCGCGATCCGGATAGCGGTCGATAGCGGCCTGTTGGATGGCTGTCTGTACTTTGGGTGATGGGCCAAAGGGATTGGTGCTGGTACTGAAGTCGATGATCGAGTCCGGGTTGATGTCCAGTCGCTCCAACTCGGCGAAGTCAAGCGCGCCGTGCCGGTCGAGTGGAGTCTCAAGCACTACTCGTCGTGGGATAATGGATGTCAATTTGATACACACTCCTCAGCCAGATACTATACTCCAAAAACGGTATTATCCCACCCACATTTGCATGATTCCCAGCCTCCCGGTCGAGGATATTACCATTACCAACTGTTTCGGCCTAAAATTGCATGTGTATCCTCTGTGTCAATGGTGTTGAGCAGAATGATATCAGATGATAAACAAACGTTAACCGATCCCCTCATTGCAATAATTCTGGCGGGCTGCACCCTGCTGCTGCTCCTGATCACTGCCCCTCACATTGGTGTAACCTGGGATGAGCCGGCCTACATAGCTGCGGGCGAATCATATGCCCAATGGTTTGGCGAGCTGTTGACTGATCCAGGCTACGCTTCGTCGCAGGAAGGCATTGATAGGTATTGGATTGTCCAATACGAGCACCCCCCGGCAGATAAAGTCTGGTCGGGATTGGTGTGGATCGCTGCCCGTCAGATTCTCCCCGATCTGGCTGCCCACCGTTTGGGCAATATGATACTGAGCGCTGTATTAGCCGGACTGGTCTACCTGATGGTGGCGGAACCTTACGGGCGTCGGGCCGGGCTGCTCGCAACGGGTGTGCTGTTCACGCTTCCTCGTTTCTTTTTTCATGCGCACCTGGCAAGTCTTGATGTCCCCACAACGGTAGGAATCTTTGCAACGGTATATGTCTTCTGGAAAACTAAAGATAAGCCAGGTTGGGGGCCAACTGTTACGCTGGCGATTGTCTGGGGATTGGCAGTGGCGACGAAACACAACTCAGTTTTCGTTATGCCTGTCCTATTCCTGTGGGTACTTCTTTTCCGGCGGGGGCCGCACTTAATTTTACGTCTGGTTGATGTGTCTTTCCTTGCCTTCCTGGTGTTTGTGCTGATCTGGCCCTGGTTATATCACGATCTGATCTATCGGATCGTCGAATATGTGGAGTTTATGGCTTTCTCGCACTGGGAAATCGGGCAATTTTACCTGGGCAAAGTTTACTTGCCGCCGCCCTGGCATTTCACTTTTGCGATGCTGGCGGCTGTTGTCCCATTGACTTACCTGTTTGCCTTCCTGGCAGGCAGTACACGGACACTGCTAGAAAAAGAAAACCGTCCCTTGGGTGTAATGCTCCTGCTGAATACCTTTGTTCCTTTGCTGGTTCTGGCCTTCCTGTCATCTCTGGTTTACGACAACGAACGATTGTTTATGCCTGCGTTTGCCTTTCTGGCCTGTCTGTCTGGTATCGGCATCGATTGGGCGCTGGTTGGGATCAATGGCTGGCTGAAGAAAATAGATCGCATGGCTTTACAAATTCCGGCGGCGATAACGCTTCTGCTGGTGATCGTCGTTCCGCACCTGGCGGCGGCTGTTTCACTGTACCCTCACTTGCTTTCGTATTACTCGGAATCGGTGGGTGGTTTACGAGGAGCCACCCGCATGGGTTTTGAAACGACCTATTGGTGCGAAACTTATAACGAGGTGCTGGACTATCTCAATACCCATGCCGAAGCAGGTGATAAGGTCTGGGTGGACCCGTATAGCAGCGATGTGTTGATCTATTATGTGTCACAGGGACAACTGCGGGATGACCTGGTTTATGTAGTTCCCCCACTGAGCCTATCGTACCTGGATGAAGATGTATCGCTGATAGAAGGGAACTTCGAAGAAGCGGATTTTTTGGTGGTGCACCGTCGTGAGTCTTCACTTGAGACGGGTGATCCCAACACGGCTGTTCTTCCCTGGGTGAAGGAGAACGGCTACGAGCCTGATTTTCAGTACAGCCACCGGGGGATCATACTTGTTGAGGTGTATGACCTGAAATCACGCTGAAATAATTGAGGGGTGAACTTAGCCTGTGTACACCCCTCAAATTCCTGGACTCATTTCTTTTGCCGCAGCATGGGGATCATCAGCAGCATCGCTCCTAACCAGACTGCCACTCGCATCAGGCGCACCGACCGCCCAATATCCGCCGCTGTTGGAGGATGTCCGCCCGCTCCCAGCGTGTAGTGGTCAACTTTCTCCAATTCCACGTCCAGCGCTCCGGCAGCTGCGCTCATCGGATGACCGGCGTTCGGGCTGTCCGTGATCGACCGGTCGCGCCGCCAGGTGGCAAAGGCGTTGTTGGAATTATCCCCGGTGACCCAGGCCGCCGCGATAAACAGTACCCCGGTCAATCGTGCCGGGATCAGGTTGAGCAGATCATCCAGTCGGGCGGGTATTTTCCCCAACCATTCGCGTGCCTCATCGCGATACCCCAGCATCGCGTCGGCAGTATTGACGAATCGGTAGGCCAGCGCTCCCGGCAAACCCAGCAGGGCATAATACCACAACGGGGCCAGCACACCATCCGAGGTGTTTTCCGCCACCGATTCGATGGTTGCTGCTGCCACCTGTGATTCGGTAAGCTGCGAGGTATCCCGGCTGACCAGGTGCCAATGGGTTAATCGCTGCGCTTCGGGCAGATCGCCGGAGTCAAGTGCCGATTGGATGTCGTTAGCCGCGCCGGACAATCCCCGCATAGACAGCATCAACTTGAGGATCAGCGCTTCGGCCAGCCAGTTGACCGGTCGGGGCAGCCGCTCGATCAGCCAACTCAGTGCCTTTCCGACTAGAAATAAGCTGCCCGCACCGCCTAACATCATCATTCCACCGTAAGCGAGCTGGCTCCGAGGGTCACTTTTCGGGGCACGTTTTTGAGCTTCACTGATGGCGGTTCCCATCCAGGCTACCGGGTGGAGTCGATTGGGTGGATCGCCGATCAGGATGTCGAGCAGGAGGGCTAATAACAATGTCATACTGCATCCTGACTACTAGACCTCACCCCCTTCCGAGCCGCTGAAAGCGGCTCTCCCTCCCCCTCTCC
>JBNKDD010000434.1:0-4042 GCA_050288085.1 Anaerolineae bacterium | reverse complement strand
CGATTATGCTTCTTTACTGGATACCTGGTCGGTGATTTAGGCAAATTGCATTTCTCATTGAAAAACAACTACATTGACATACCACGAACCTGGTGGAGGATACAATAACCTTATGACACAACAATCAATATCTCAGAATATTGAAGCTCTTGAAGATGAATTTGACCTGTATAATGCCGTTATAGAGGCCGTGGACGACATGTACACGGTGCGCGAATCGGGGATCGAATTGGATATCACGCTCCATGATCGTGTCGTGACGGTCAGCGGTGTGGTGCTGTCGCCGGTCATGCGGCAGGCGGTGCTCTATACGCTGGCGACCGTTCCAGGCATCCGCAAGGTGGTTGACCTGCTGCAGGATGATGAGCAGATTCGGATGGCGGTTGCGGCGGCTGTAGACGATGCCCAGATTTTTGTCCGCAGTTATCGTGGGGTTGTGACCCTGTCCGGGAAGGCGGTCAGTGAGGAAGCACTGGCTAAAGCCAAAGCTGCCGCTGCCGGTGTAACAGGGGTTAAAGATGTATACAGCGAGGTCGTTATCCAGGAGGAATAGCGGTGGATATAGGCATTCCCGCCGAACAGCAATCTAACGAGTATCGGGTTGGGTTGACTCCGCACGGTGTCCGCCTGCTGACTCAGGCAGGCCATCGAGCTTATATTGAGCAGGGAGCCGGGGAAGGGGCGGGTTTTCGTGATATTGATTACGAACGCGCCGGGGGGCAGATCGTCTTTGCCCATGACGAGCTTTACCAGCGGGCCGATCTGATCACCAAAGTTGGCAGTCCCACACTCGATGAATTGGGTGCCCTGCGCGAGGGGCAAACGATCTGTGCTTTCTGGCATCTGGCGGCCCAACCCCGTGAGGTGATCCAGGCGCTGCGTGAGAAACACATCACGGCGGTTGCCTATGAGAATATTCAACGCGACGATGGGGTGCTGCCGGTACTGCGCCCGCTGAGTGAGATCGCCGGGCGGATGCTGCCTCAGATCGCGGCCCGCTGGCTGCAAAATGACGGCGGCGGCAACGGCTATCTGATCGGGGGGCTGGCCGGAATTCCCCCCATCCGCGTGATGATTCTGGGGGCGGGGGTGGTTGGTCTGAACGCCGCCCGCGCATTTTATGGATTAGGGGCGCGGGTGTCGATGCTTGACTCCGACCTGGAACGGCTTGAGCGAGTCGAGGAGTTGTTCGAAGGCCGGGTGACGACTATGGTTGCCTACGACTTTAACGTCGCCCGCGCGGTGAAGGATGTCAGGGTGCTGGTTGGGGCGGTGCTGGTTCCGGGGGAACGTGCGCCCGTCCTGGTGACTCGCGAGATGGTGCGGTCGATGCGCCCCCGGAGTGTGATCATCGATGTGTCCATCGATCAGGGGGGATGTGTGGAAACCAGCCGCCTGACCCATCACACTGACCCGGTATTTATCAAAGAGGATGTGATCCATTACTGCGTGCCCAATATTCCGGGTGTGGTGGCGCGTACCTCTACCCACGCTTATCTGAATGCGGCCTGGCCGTTTATCGAGGAGCTGGCAACCCAGGGCACTGATGCAGCCATCGACGCAGATCCAACCTTGCGGAGAGGGGTGGGCATCCAGGCTGGTCAGGTTGTTAACCAGCGCCAATTGGTGGAGGGCGATTAGATGCCATACTGGGAACTGCCTTACCGTGATCGCCGGTGCAGCGCGGAGGAAGCCGTTCAGGCCGTCCAATCGAACCAGCGGGTGTTCCTGACCGGCAACTGCTCGGTTCCGCAAGTGGTGCTCCGGGCATTTAATGAATATGCCCAGAATCTAGAAAACATTGAGGTCGTCCAAATCCTGACTCTCGGAGCGGAGGGTTTTGTTGACCCGGAGATGGAAGGCCACATCCGCGTCAATACGATGTTTATCTCCGGGGATGTGCGATCTGCTGTCAACGAGGGCCGGGCCGACTTTACGCCGGTTTTCCTGGGCGAAATCCCGATGTTGTTCCGTACTGAACTGCCGATCGACGTGGCCCTGATCCAGGTATCTCCACCTGATGAGCACGGGTTCTGCTCGTTCGGGGTGGAGGTGGGGATCACGAAGACGGCAGCTGAAGTGGCTAAACTTGTCATCGCCGAGATCAATCCGAATATGCCCCGCACATTGGGTGATAGTTTTATCCACGTCAGCAAGCTGCATCACATCGTCGAGGTGGATTACGATCTGCCCGAATTTGTCATGGGGGAGCCATCGTTCATCCAGCAGGAGATTGGCCGCTACATCGCCGATATGATCGAGGATGGAAGCACCCTCCAGATGGGGATTGGTGGTATCCCCGATGCGGTGCTGCGCTACCTGGATGATAAGAAAGACCTGGGTGTCCACACCGAGTTGTTCTCGGATGGGATCATCGAACTGGTTTCCCGCGGGATCATCACCAACGAGGCCAAGACTCTGCACCCCGGCAAGATCATCTCCGGGATGATCCTCGGCACCCGGCAGCTTTACGAGTTTGTCCACGATAACCCGATTGTCGAGATGCACCCGACCGAGTACGTCAACGATCCGTTCCGTATCGCCCAGAATGATAAGATGGTCTCGATCAACTCGGCGATAGAAGTTGACCTGACCGGTCAGGTTTGCGCCGACAGTATCGGCCCGAAGTTTTATAGCGGTGTCGGGGGACAGGTCGATTTTGTGCGGGGGGCGGCCCGGTCGAAAGGCGGAAAGCCGATCATCGCCCTGCCATCGACGACCAAAAACGACACCATCAGCAGGATCACCTGGCAGCTCAAGCCGGGGGCTGGAGTGATCACGACTCGCAACGATATCCACTACATCGTCACCGAATATGGCGTGGCTCACCTGTACGGTAAATCAATCCGACAGCGGGTCAGGGCCATGATCGATATTGCCCATCCCAATTTTCGCGAGGAGTTGGAGGCTAAAGCCCACGAATTAAATTACCTTCCGGCGTTGCATACCGGTGCTCAGGGTACGCCTCAATAACATACACAACGTAATCAGGCAGCGTAGGGGCAAGTGCAAACAGGGGTTTGTAGGCTTCCCCCTAAAAGCGGGTTTTTCCCAATAGTATAAAGTGGTGTGAGAATGTCTGAGTTAAACGTCTTCTTCCGTCCAAATGGGGTCGCGGTGGTTGGAGCCTCTCGCGATCCGCAGAAACTGGGGTACGGCGTCCTCCGCAACCTGCTCGAACACAAATATGCCGGACCGATCTATCCTATCAACCGTCTTGCCAATGAAATATTAGGACTGCCGGTCTATGCCTCGATCAGCGATGCGCCCGATCCGTTGGAACTGGCTATATTGGTCGTTCCGGCGCAGTATGTCGAGGCCGAATTAGAGAAATGCGGCAAGCGAGGTGTCAAAGCAGTAACTGTGATCAGCGGCGGCTTCCGCGAAGTTGGGCCGGAAGGTCTGGCCCGTGAGCAGGCGATCAAACGGGTAGCCGATCAATATGGGCTGCTGCTGCTGGGGCCTAACTGCGTCGGCACGATTGACACCTACACGCCGATCAACTCGACCTTTGTGACCGGGATTCCGCGCCAGGGCGAGATCGGATTTGTGTCGCAGTCAGGAGCGGTGGCCGCAGCGATCATCGACTGGGCACGCGGTGCGGGGGTGGGTTTCAGCCGGATCGTCAGCATGGGCAACCAGGTTGGCGTCAGCGAATCGGAGATGATGACCGCCGTCGCGCATGACCCTTACACCAAAGTGCTGACCGCCTACATCGAGGGTGTAGCAGACGGACACGCATTCGTCGAGGCGGCTTCACAAGCGGCCCGCGAAGTGCCGGTAGTCGCTCTCAAGGTGGGGCGGGGGGCCGGTGGTGCGAAGGCAGTAGCCAGCCATACCGGTGCATTGGCCGGAGATGAGGCCGCTTATAACGCGGCTTTCCGGCGGGCCGGGGTGCTGAGGGCCAATTCGCTCGAAGAGATGTTTGACTGGGCGCGGGCGCTCGCCTGGCAGCCCTTGCCGCAGGGTAACCGGGTGGCGGTTCTGACCAATGCCGGTGGGCCGGGCATCCTGGCCACCGACGCCCTGGAACGGGCCGGGC
>JBNKDD010000433.1:0-4061 GCA_050288085.1 Anaerolineae bacterium | reverse complement strand
CGGTCTGACGCTCGCTCTGGACATCCAACACACCGAGGATGGTCTCCTCAATGATCAAAGGAATAGCTGCTCCTGTCTTCATTGCTGGCAGCAGGTGACTGCGGCGTATCGCTGCGTCCCATTGGGTAACGACCTGCGCCTGTTGGGTATGGACGGCTTCGGCGACAATCCGCACATCCTGTGCTTGGGATACACTGACCAGTTCAACGCCCAAGCCTCGGCGGACACGGCGCTCGGCCTTACCCTGCTGGTCAACTAAGAATATCTGGGCAAAATCATAGCCCATCCGATCACGAACGAGTTCCAATGTCTTGGCCAGGATGGTGTCTTCTGTCGCCGCAATACCCAATGAGGTGCTGAACCGGGTTATCCGCTCAATCTGATCGGTGCTTACAGCCAACCGCCCTACTATCTGTACCACATTTGCCGAAAAGATATACAAAAAGGCCACATCCAACAGCAGGACAAGCGCAATATAAGCCAGGTGTTCAGGAGGAATCTGGAAGGGTTCCTGGCGCTGAAGGATCGCACCCAGTACAAATCCTACCGGCACAAGCGCTGTAACCAACAAGATACCCGACCGGCTGAGCAGCACCCCGGCAGCCACCAGAGGCAGTGTCAGAGGGAACAAACTGGCTCCGCCTCCGTCAAATTGATCCGGGATAGACAGCAAGATGAGCAAGCTAATAAAAAGCCAGGTTGCTACCCGCAGCGAACCTCTTTGAATGAAGAAAAACGTGGCCGGTAAGACAAAAGGTGGCACCAGCACCATTAGTGTTAACTGCAACATGATCGGGCTGGCGGAATCAGTAAAGCGACCGGTGACAGCCAGCACCCCAATCATAGCCGCCCAACCAATAAAACCCACCCAGGTCATCCAGAGCAGGCCGATGGCACGCTGGCGATCAACTGGGCTAGCGTAATAATGCTGAAGGCTAAATAATCTTTGACGGATGCTGATACTTCTCATGATACCTACTCTCCACTGGTACCCTGCTGTTGGACAAAGCCCAACCGGATAGCGGCCTGTTCTGCCCCCAGGGTCTCGCTGAGTTCGGATAGGGTAATGCGCAAGAGATCATCGACCGTATCCGCACTCTGGTAACGCGCCACGACCTGGTTGATATAGCGCTGCTGAGACGAACTAGCCTGAACATCTTCAAACAGCCGGGCGCGATCCAGGCTGGCAGCCAGACGCTCAGCTACCGCCTGCACCATTTCCACCACATCGGTATCCCGGGCGATTTCGTTCGCCTCGACTTCAATCGCCCCTAACACCTCGCCCTTAATCATAATGGGGACGGCGACCACTGGCCGACCGGCATACGAGCGGGTGACCGGGCGACGACGCTCACTGGCCTGGCTCATGGTCTCTGTCCAGATGGCATCGGTACCGGAATCATCATCAGTCAGGGTGATTCCTGATTTGACTCGATCCGGTTTCAGGTAGGTTATCCAGGCGCTGCGGGTCAGTTCCTGATTGAGCCGTTGAATTTCCCGCAGATTGGACTCTGATTCCAGGAACAAGCGTTTATTTTCCTGGACACTGCGTGTCTGGTCTTCAAATAAACGGGCATTCCGGATGGAGGTTCCCAATTGGTTCGCCATCACCTGGAGGGCTTGAATATCAATCGGTGTAAAGGCATTGGGGCGGGTACTTTGTACATCCAGCGCGCCGATAATTACATTGGCATCCAAGATCGGCAGCGCCAATTCCGACTGTGTATTGGGCAGCAGTTCATTCTGCGCATGAACAGGGTCATCCATCACGGCAATGACCGGTTCGCCAATCTGTGTTACCCGTCCGATCACACTCTGAGAACCAACCCGCAGCCGGTGCTGGCGCTCCAACAAACGTTGTCCGGCATTTCCCGTACTGGCAACCAGATTCGCATATTCTCGACGGTCGTCAATCAAAAAAACCTGGACATGATAGAAAGCAAAACGATCTCGAATCAGATCAACGGCACGGGGCAGCAGTTCATCCAAATCCAGGAGATTGGCCGTCACTGTGCCGACTTCCGCACTGGCCTGTAACAGATCACTGGAACGGCGGGCATTTTCGGAAGCATTTTCAGCCACCCGCATGAAAAAGCGCGCGACTAAACTTACAACAAGGACGGTGGCAGCGATCACCAGGAGGTCGAATGATTCGGGTTCCATAGCCAGGCGATCGGCACCCCGTTGGGTTTCAATGAGGTAAATCACATTGAGCGCACGCGCTACCAACAGCAGGTTCGCGCCCCAATAGATCAGGGGGGATCCGAGAGTGGCAACAGAAATGACAGCAAGAATCCCGGCGACCAGAAACGCGAATCCATCGGTCAGGATAATCACCATCGCCATCAGGGCGGCCAGCAGGATCCATCCGGCGAGTCGGGACTGTCCACGCCAGATCAGGGCCAGCACTGCTGCCGCGAGACAGAATATCAGGAGCGGGACAAATATCACCTGACCAATATCTTCGTTACCTTGCAGAAGGCTAATCGCCATAAGAATCAGGCCGATCAGAGACAGGAGTAAAACACCCCCAGCGATGGTCTGTATGTAACGTATTCGCAGGTGGCCCAGGGTATCATGTGTGGTCTGCGACTGGCGGGATGAAGTTTTCATGCGCCGTCCTCTCCTTGCTTACCATTGGTTTCTGCGGGTGTACCCAGGCGAATGGCAACTTTATGGGCCTTCAGGGTATCCCGCAGGCTGCGAGCCGCTTCCGTCAGGGTCGCCTCGACATTATTCGAGGTTTGCAGACGACTGCTAATTTCATTAACCAGTGCTTCACGCTGGGCAATACGTTGGCTTTCACCAATCAATCGGATGTTTTCCGCCGCCAGCCCAAAACGTTCACTCACATCCTGTACCAAAGCAAGATCATCGGGTGAAATATCCTGTCCGGCGGGTATCTCAAATTCCATCGCGCCGATGACCAGGCCACGAATCGTCAAGGGGATGCTGATGACCCGCATTTCACCTTGCTGCCCTTGCACAAAACTCTTGGATTTGGCCGCTTCCAGCATGGAGTCGGTCCAGTCACTGTGCCTGCGGGAAGCCGCCTCCACGAAATCGACCGTGAGGCCCAGTTCTTTGGGCTGACCACGCAAATATTCCGACCAGGCCCGCCCGGTCAGACGCTCGTTGAGGCGTTCCACTTCGCGCAAGGCGATCTGGGTTTGTTCCACTAACTGCTGGTTTTCCTGGATGCGGGCTTCGGCGCGTTCGAACTGGCGCACATTGTCAATCGCCAGGGCAACACGGGTCGCCAGCGACATGAACGCGTCCACCATTTCCTGAGGAAACACGTTCTCATCCCGACTTTGTAGGTCCAATACACCAATCAAACGCTCACCGATTTTCAGGGGTAAAGCCAGTTCAACAATGGTATCGGGCAGGAGTTCATTGCGATAGTGAATACCACCGGTCGCACCGACTTGTGTGATGACTGGGGTTCCTTTAAACGTGACCTGCCCAATTACGCTGAGACTGCCCACCGCCAGATTGTGCTGCTGGGCAATGAGCTTCTTGCCCACTTCTCCTGTACTGGCGACGAGACGGGCAGACTGTTCGCTTCGATCAAGCAGAAACACCTGGGCATGATACACTGCGGGAAATTCGTCACAGATTCGCTGCACGACATCATCCAGCATTTCGGAGAGGGGCATACGTTCAGCAACCAACTGGCTGAGGTAAGTGGCAATGTCCGCCATCTTTAAACGATCGCGGATGATCTCCTGTGCGCCTTCCACACGGGCAATCTGAATATAGCGCAGATATAAATAACCCGTCCCGCTAATGATACCCAACAGTACCAGGGCTTCTAATAATTGAAGCGCATTGTCCAGGCGAAGTGGTGAAGGCAGGTAAGCGCGTTGATTCATACCCGCCAGGAGCAAGATAACGGCTGCGACAAATCCCCCACCCAGGCCCGGCATACCACCGGTCAAAGCGGCGAGCCAGACAATCATCGCCAGGATGACCCCACTGGTCAGACCATAAAGCCCGGTTCGTGTAACGGGTAAGGCAGCGCAGACGATCCACACACCGACCAACACCATTCCTGCCAC
>JBNKDD010000432.1:0-4061 GCA_050288085.1 Anaerolineae bacterium | reverse complement strand
CAATTGACTTGTAGTTAGTCTTCTGACAAATTCTGTCTCTAAATCCATCACATAAATGTCTGTGTTGTGATATTCGTCACGCATTGAATCAAAGGCAAAATACCGTCCATCCGGAGAAATCGAACCACTCAGAAGATCATCGCTCTGGAATGCGATCACCTCCTGTATATCGCTGCCATCAGGCCTAACCCTGAATAAAAAGTGAGCCTCATCAATGAACGCGGTGTAATAAATCCAACCGGATGGTACCTCAGTCGCTGTCAGTGATGGAGGGATAGGGGTACGGGTACGGGTGAGGGTTGCAGTTGGTGTAGGGGTAGTTGATGGGCTGGGGGAAGCCGTTGCCGTCGATGTCGGAACCGGCGAGGCGGTTGGCGTGTCTGTGACAGGTGCAGCACAGGCGGTCAGGATCAGCAAGGTGGTGAGCGTAAGCAAACGTTTCATGTGGTGCTCCCTATATGCCCAGGTTGATGGGGATCAGTATGCCGGATTTGGGAAGAGGAGTCAATATGAAATGGCCTGGAAAGAATAAGATAACAGGGGTGTGTAGGGATTCCGGTTAGGGGTGTATAATCCGGGTGAGTGATCCAAGCAGCGAAGGGAGAGGATGTGCGGATACCCCAGGACCCCAATTGGCCGCCTGAGTGGGCACGCCAGGCGATCTTTTACCACATTTACCCATTAGGCTTTTTAGGTGCCCCTCATCAAAACGACCGGCAGAGCGACCCCATCCCGCGATTGGCCGAACTGCGCAACTGGTATGACCATCTGCATCAGCTTGGGGTGACGGCGGTTTACTTCGGGCCGGTGTTTGAGAGTCACAGCCACGGCTACAACACCATCGACTATTTCACCATTGACCGGCGGCTGGGCACCAATGACCTGTTCGCGGAGATTGTCAGGGAACTGCACCAGCGCAACATCCGGGTAATCCTCGACGGGGTATTCAATCACACCGGGCGGGATTTCTTTGCCTTCCGGGATATCCGCGAGAAGGGCCGCGATTCCGCCTACCTGAACTGGTATCATCTCAACTGGGGAGCAGACAGTCAGTATGGGGATGGTTTTGCTTATGCCTGCTGGGAAGGACACCAGAGCCTTCCCAAGCTCAACCTCGATAACCCGGACACCCGCAGTTACATCTTTGAAGTGGCCCGGATGTGGTTGGGCGATGTCGATGTGGACGGCTGGCGGCTGGACGTGGCCTACGAGATCGGCCCGGATTTCTGGTGGGATTTCCGGCGGGTGTGCAAGGATATCAAGCCGGACTGCTTCCTGCTCGCTGAGTTGGGCGGCGGCGATTTCCGTACCTGGGTTGCACCTGACCTACTCGATTCGGGGACGAACTACCCGCTGTACCACGCGATCTGTGGGGCGCTGAACAAGAATAATTTCTGGGAACTCAAGTCGGTGATGGACCGGGCCAAGCATGCCGAGTTCGGGGTATTCAACACCCTGACCCTGTTCAACTTCATCGGCAATCACGACGTAAGCCGCATCCTCAGTGAGCTTGACGATCCGCGCGATTTCTACCCGGCGCTGATCTTCTTGATGACCGCGCCCGGTATCCCCTGCATTTATTACGGGGAGGAAGTCGGGATGCGGGGCAAAAAGGAAGATGGCGATGAAGCCCTTCGTAAACCGATGCCGCTGCCCGGTTCGGATTGGCCGGACATCGAGCGGCATATTTACCGGGAAACCTCACGGCTGGCGGCCATCCGACGGGCGCATCCCTCGCTGACCTCCGGGCAGTATGTCTCGTTGGACGGCGGACGGCGAATCTTCAGCTTCTTACGGCAGCATGACCGCGAGAAGGCGGTGGTGATATTGAACAGCACTGCCGAAAAAACCGCCATCGCCATCAATGTCGGGCGGGAGGGTATCCCCGATGGTGCTACCTTCCGGGACGTGCTCGATCCAAACACGCCGACTTTCACAGTTAGCAATGGCAAGCTGTCGATTGATGTGGTGTGGCCGGGGTGGGGGCGGATTCTGATCGCGGATATCTAACCACCAATGCATGTGTCAGGACGGCCTCTAAAAAGGAATTTATGCGCAATACCCCCCATCGCGCTCACGCTATCGCGTTCGCTGCGATTCACCCCAGACACTGTTTCTAAGCTATTGAGCTTACTACTCGCTGCGTGTCTGTTGGTTGGCTGCGATCCACGAGTTGAGATCACAAAAGGTGAAATCACGACAATCAGCGATGACTACGGAACGTATCACATTTACCTTCCTGTGATTATGGATGAATCGCCGGATGTGGTCGTGATTGTACATGGCACGCCAGATGTTCAACACAAGGCGAAGGATATCGCCAGGATTTATATTGAGCGATGGGTGCCGGTCGCCGAGGAGCGGGGAGTGATCGTCATTTCGCCTGCCTTCGACCAGGAGAATTTCGGTGGGAAGGATGGCCCGCTGGGCGGATACCGGTCGCTGCAAGGCCGGGAGATCGGCGCGGATGAGTGGGTGAGCCGGATCGTTGATCAATACCAATCGCAGTTTGGGGCTGAGGACAGCCGGTTCTACCTGTACGGGCATTCGGCGGGTGGGCAGTTCACGGTCAGGTATATGGTGATGCACCCGGAGCGGATCAAGGGGGCGGTGATCAGCGCGGCGGGGCGTTATGCCTGGCCTGACCCGGGTGTACCCTGGCCTTACGGGATGGGCCGGTTGCAGGACTCTATCCAATGGCCAGGTGATGATCAGCCGGTGCAGATCGACGTTGAGCCTGACCCGGCTGGCTGGTTGGCGGCGGCCCAACTGCCGGTGACGGTGGTGGTCGGTCTGAACGATACGGAGCTTCAGCCCGATGTGCCGGGCCAGAGCGCCGGATCGCGGGTTGAACTCGGATCGCGCTGGGTCAATGCTATGAACGGCTATGCCGAAGCTCAGGGCGAATCGGGTCAGGTTGAGCTGAGTATCATACCGGGGGCCGGTCACAGTGCGCTCGGTATAACGCCTTACTGCCAGGATATTCTGTTTGAGCAGGTTGACGAGGATTGATCATGACGGCGAAATATCTCAGATCTCTGGCTTTGATGATCTGTTTGCTGCTGCTAACCCATTGCGGCCCGGTTGGTTATGACGAGCGATTGAGTGTCGAATCACCGGGTGGGGAGGTACAGGTTTCGCTGCTGATCAAGGAGGGCGTGCCATATTACACGGTCAGCTATGAGGGTAAAACGATCATCAAGCCTTCAATGCTGGGATTGACGTTCAAAGATGGGGAGCCTCTCAATCAAAACCTGGTGATCACCGGCAGCGAGCGCATCGAATTCGACGAGACCTGGACTCAGCCCTGGGGCGAGGTGAAGGACATCCGCAACTATTATAATGAACTCCGGGTATCACTTGAGGAATCGACCGGCGACCTTCGCCGGTTGGATATCATCTTTCGCGTCTATGATGATGGACTCGGTTTTCGCTATGTGCTACCTGAACAGGATCGCCTGGGTGAGTTCGTCATCATGGATGAACAAACCGAATTTGTCCTGGCGGGCAACCATCAGGCGTGGTGGATCCCGGCTTATCAGGAACGCCGCTATGAGTATCTGTATACCCAATCGCCCATCAATGATCTGGATGTCGTTCACACGCCGCTGACGATGGAGACACAGGGCGGCCTGTATCTCAGCATCCACGAGGCCAACCTGACTGACTACGCAGCCATGACCTTGAAGCACACCGGTAAAAACACGCTGGAATGTGACCTTGTTCCCTGGGCTGATGGAGTGAAGGTCTATGGCGCGACTCCTTTTCAAACCCCCTGGCGGACGGTCCAGATTGGGAAAAACGCGGGCGACCTGATCACCAATTACCTGATCTTGAACCTGAACGAGCCGAACAAGCTGGGTGATGTGTCGTGGGTGCAGCCGGGGAAGTATGTCGGTATCTGGTGGGCGATCCACATTGACCGCTATACCTGGGCACGCGGTCGGCATCACGGCGCGACAACGGCGAACGCTGAACGCTATATTGATTTTGCCGCTGAGAACGGTTTTTCCGGCGTGCTGGTTGAGGGGTGGAATTTCGGGTGGGATGATAAGTGGTGG
>JBNKDD010000431.1:0-4078 GCA_050288085.1 Anaerolineae bacterium | reverse complement strand
CCCTTTGTCTGAGTCGTATTGTGCCTATCCTGATTATAATCGATCGGGCTTCGATTTCCTTTCAGCAAAGATGAAGGTTCTTATCAAAAAAGCCGATATGATAGCCTGTTTGCTAAGGGCACTCGCTTCAAACCTGCCGGAACGACCAAAGGTCGTCATAAACTTCGCGGCTAAAATGAACTTGGAGCCACGAAGTTTATTCGTGGCGGCTCAAGAAAAAACAATTTTGAAGCGAGTGCCCTTCCTGTTTGCCAACTCAGCCACTCGCATGTTATGATGTCCCCGTCACCCTGAGCGACTAGGGTTCCGCCGGTTTGCCGGGTCTGGACCGAGCGTTGCAAAAGTCAGATTGACGTAGCACCTGAGAGGATAAAAGCCTGGAGGGGTTAGGTTGACGCGTTTATTCGCGTGCCTGACCTTTTTGATTCTGGAGGTGCTATATGTTTAAGAACCTTTCCTCACATGCCCGCGCGGTGATCCAGGCATTGTTCGTGACCTTCCTGTGGTCAACTTCCTGGGTGCTGATCAAGATCGGCCTGGTAGATATCCCCGCCCTGACGTTCGGCGGTCTGCGCTATACCCTGGCCTTTCTGACCCTGCTGCTGTTTATCATTTTTAATGGGCGTCAAAATTCATCAAAGAAACTACAACTTCGACTGCCTGCTAAAACCTGGATACAATTGATCGTCCTCGGCTTGATCTTCTACACCTTTACCCAGGGTGCGATGTTCTGGGCCTTGTTCTATCTCCCCTCGGCAACCGTCTCACTGCTGCTGAACTTCACTACCCCGATTGTGGCATTGATGGGGATCGTATTGCTGCGCGAAGTGCCCACCCTCAGCCAATGGATCGGGATGGCGATCTTCACCGCCGGGGTGCTGATCTACTTCTACCCGGTCGATATCCCCCCTACCCAGATGATCGGCCTGATCATCGCCGGGGTGGGCGTGTTGGCGAATGCGCTGTCATCGGTGCTGGGGAGGCATGTCAACCAGCACAGCGGACTCGATCCCCTGCCCGTGACAGTGATCAGCATGGGGATCGGAGCATTGGCACTGCTGGCACTGGGGATCATCGTCCAGGGATTGCCGCGCCTGAGCTGGCTCAACTGGCTGATCATCTTGTGGCTGGCGGTCATCAACAGCGCTTATGCCTTCACCCTGTGGAACCGCACTCTCCGCACCCTATCCGCCACCGAGTCGAGCATCATCAACAACACCATGCTGATCCAGATCGCCGTGCTGGCCTGGGTATTTCTTGGCGAGTCGTTAGGCATACGGGAGATCATCGGGTTGGCGCTGGCAACCGTCGGCGCGATGGTCGTACCGGTCAAGTTCGGGAGGCGGAGCTAAACACTAATAGGAGTTACGCAGCTCACCCCCGTGAGCGGCGACCTCTGGTCGCCCTCATCCGCCCCCCTTGCAAGGGGGGGAAATCCGAGCGCAGCGAGGATTGGGGGGTATGACAACTGCGTAGGCCCTAACCAATAATGTCTATGCGCTAAAATCACTGGGTAGACACTGGAGTTAGCGTATGTCCGAATCTGATGGCACATCCCGATGGCAGCGTCTGCTGGAAGTGGCCCGGCTCACCTTCAAACTGGGCCTGACGGCCTTTGGCGGTCCGGCAGCGCACATCGCCATGCTGCACAACGAAGTGGTCGAGCGCCGTAAGTGGATGACTGATCAGCACTTCCTCGACCTGATGGGAGCCACCAACCTGATCCCCGGCCCCAACTCAACCGAGATGATGATCCACACCGGCTATGTCCGGGCAGGTTGGCTGGGCTTGATTGTGGCGGGCGTCTGCTTTATCACCCCCGCCTTTTTGATGGTCGTAGCGCTGGGTTGGGCCTACGTGACTTACGGTACGACCCCCGCTGCCGAGGGTCTGCTCTACGGAATCAAGCCGGTCGTGATCGCCATCGTCCTCAAAGCGCTCTGGGGATTGGGTAAGAAAGCCCTCAAAGGTCCCTTGACGGTGGCTGCCGGGCTGGTCGTATTGGGGTTGTATTTCCTGAACGTTGACACCGTTCTATTGCTGATCGGCGGCGGCCTGCTGGTCATGCTGATCATCAACGGGCGGCGCTTGTTGGGCCATGAAAAAGACTCGACAGCAGTCATGATACCCTTGCTAGGGATGAGTGTGCCCGCAGTCGTGGCGGCAGTAGTGCCGGTCACGCTGGGCGGAATCTTCCTGACTTTCCTCAAAATCGGGGCGGTACTGTATGGCAGCGGCTACACCCTGCTGGCCTTCTTGAATGCCGACTTCGTTGTCCGATTGGGCTGGTTGACCACGCAGCAGGTCGTCGATGCAGTGGCCGTCGGACAGTTCACACCGGGGCCGGTATTCACCACCGCCACGTTTGTAGGGTATATCCTCGGTGCACAGCACCGACTCGCCTTACCGGGGGCGCTGCTGGCAACCGTCGGAATCTTCCTGCCTGCTTTCCTTTTTGTAGGCATCAGCAGCCCACTGATCCCCCGTCTGCGCCAATCACCCTGGGCCGGAGCCTTCCTCGATGGAGTCAATGCAACCGCCCTGGGCCTGATGGCCGCAGTCACCATCCAACTGGGTATCGCTGCTTACGTCGATGTGATCACAGTCGTGCTGGGGATCATCGCGGCGGTGCTGGTGCTCCGCTATAACGTCAACTCGACCTGGCTGATCCTGGGCGGGGCGGCAGTCGGCCTGGTGAAAGTCATGTTATTTTGATACCCAACTCACAATTACATTGTAGGGGCGAAACATTACTACAGCGGCCACAACAGCGGCACCATAAAAATCGAGATCAGGTAGATCAACACGGTCAGCAGCGACCCAACCTTGATAAAATCCACAAAGCGATAATGCCCAGGGCCGTGAACCATCAGGCAGGCAGGCTCTAACGGAGTCAGAAAAGAGCAGCTTGCCGCCAACGCGATCATCATCGCAAAGCTGCGCGGATTCAGCCCAAGCTGGATGGCAGCCTGAACCGCAACCGGTAGGACAATCGCCGCCGCCGATTGATTCGACATGGGCTGAGTCAACAACACCGTCAGGAAGAAAAACGCCGACAACAGCCAGATCGGATTGGATTGCCCCAATAAGGTGACAATCTTCACCGCGAGATAATCCGCCGTGCCGGTCGCTTCCATCGCAGCCCCCAACCCCAACATACAGGCAATCAGGATGATGCTGTTCCAGGAAATCTCGCGGTAGGCTTCTTCCGGGGTGATGCAGCGAGTCATTAAAACCAGCAAGGCTCCTAACAGCATGGCAACCGGCAGCGATAGCAAATTCACCGCCGAGATGATCACCGCCCCGGCGAAGATCGCAATCGCAAGGCCCGTCCGACGCCGGGTCGGGCGCTCGGTCTGAACCGTGCCCAGCACATGAAAGACATTCTGTTTTTCCAATGTGGCGATCTGGTTGGGATCACCCTGCAACAGCAGCACATCACCCATCCGCAGCCGCGTCTCACTCATCTTCCGGGTGAGTGTCTCGCCATGCCGGTTGAGGGCCAATACCTGCAAGTTATAGCGCTCCCGGAAACGGAGCCCCACCAGCGTCCGCCGGATCATCGGCGACCCCGGCAGCAGGATCACTTCGGTCAGGGCCACTGCCTGTGGATTGGCTTCAAGCGGGATTGCATCAGCCCTGATCTGAACTCCCGTCATTCCCTCAACCCGGAGAATGTTCTCCCGCTCCCCCTCGACCAGCAGCAGGTCATTGGCCTCAAGACGCGTCGCTGCCCCCGGTGACCGCCTGACGTTGCTCCCTCTGATCACCTGTAGCACCTTTAAGTCGAGGTCACGCCCCAACCGGGCTTCTTGCAGCGTTTTGCCCGCCCAATCCGAGTCCGGCTGGATCAGCAGTTCACTGAGGTATAGACGGCTGCGTAACACTTCATCAGCCTCACTGACCGGGGCACGTTCAGGGATCATCCGGCGGCCAATGGTCAGCATGTAGAGCACGCCAACCATCGCTATCGGCACGCCGACCAACGTTAATTCAAACATTCCCATCGGCTGCATCCCAAACTGGGTCATCAAGCCGCTGACGACGATATTGGTTGAGGTACCCACCAGCGTGATCG
>JBNKDD010000430.1:0-4098 GCA_050288085.1 Anaerolineae bacterium | reverse complement strand
CGCCGAACCGGGCTTCTAACCAGACCCCGACCCGGTTCAGCCCGGCGTCAATATCCCACCACTCGCCGAGCAGCCCGCCGATCATGATGCTGCCCACCACGATCAGGATGTTGGCGGTCTTAAAAGCCATCTGTGCGCCAAGGACCAGCGTCACCAGTCCCAATCCGTAAACAACCGTCTGCCTGACTTTATCGCTCAGGCGGTGGCCGATGGCTATCCCTAATGTTGATCCGAGTAATACCGCGATAGTGTTGATGATGGTTCCGGTCATTGAGTGTCCTGTTTGGCTAGCGTGACATCGCCCTGCCCGCTGAGCGCGTCCTCGTATTTGGACAGCACGTAGCAGAGCGATGACAACCGGTTTAAATAGTGAATGAGGTGGATGTTCTCGATCAGGCCATCGTCGTAGAGCCTGACCACTTTACGCTCGGCGCGACGCACCACCGTCCGGGCCAGGTCGAGCGCTGCCCCGGATGGACTGTCGCCGCTGACCGTGAAGGCTTTGGGGAGTTCGATCTTCTCCCCGTAGCGGTCGGTCTGTGATTCCAGCCAGCCGATCCGCGCCGCATCGATGGTTCTGAACTGGGGGGCGGCTTCTTTGGTGGCGGCCAGTTCCGCCATGAGGTTATACAGGTCGCGCTGCGCTTGGAGGACGATCTGCGCAGCGGCGGCATCCTGCATCAGCGAGCGGGCCATACCCAGCGCGGCTTGTGCTTCGTCTACGTCGCCGTAGCTCTCCGGGCGCGGATGGTATTTCTTTACCCGGCCTTCGCCCAATAAGCCGGTCGTCCCGTCGTCGCCGGTTTTCGTGTAGAACTTAGTCACTTGATTCAGCTTCCTGTCGCTTTGATAGATGCTTGCGAAGCCATGTCCATATTTCCCGCGCGGTGGTGATCAGCCGGTTGAGGATGATATCGGGATCGGCGATCACTTCGCGGGGTTTGAGGGTGGGGGCCATCAGCAGCCAGACCAGCACCGCAAATCCCAGCGTGAGCAGCTTGACCGGCAGGCTATAAGTCCCCATCGCTACCAGGGGCATAAAGCTGATCGCCCATAAAATCAGCCGCTTGTATCCACCGGTTCGGCCCAGGGCCGGAAGCAGCATATAGAAATGGTAGGGCGCGACATAGGGTGAGATTAGCATCCCGGTCGCCATCAGGCGGAGCGGATCACGGGTGGTGAACAGCAGCAGCACCAACCCGATCAGCCCGATCACCGGGTGGGTGTCCGACCAGCCCAGGGTGATATCTACCCCGGCGGAGTCGTTCACGGCGCGGTCAAGCGTTTCGAGCGGCCACAATCCCCAGATCAGGAACGATATCAGGATCACCCCGACCATGATCAGAATGTCGCGGCGGCGGCCTATCACGGCCAACAGCCCGATGTGAGGTTTGGCGAACAGCAGCGGAATCCCAAAGGGAAGGGTCATCAGGCCGACCAGCACCATCATTTCGATCTGCCCCGCCCAACAGATCATCCAGGGTAATGGACTGAGCAGCACCAGGGCTACCGCGCCCAGCGGTGACCAGCGTTTTTCCGGGAAGGTGTGACGCGCATAGTGATAGGTCAGCACGGTCAGGCTTGATAGGGTAAACCCCTGGATGATGACCGCCCCCAATCGCGGCGACAACAGTTTCAATGGACTGAGGATCGGCAGAATCCAGGGCGGATACAACCCGACGGTTAACCCGGCCATCCAATCGTGGCCCAGCAGCGGCACGCGCAGCAGCAGCGGGACATACAGCGCCCCCATGATCACGGTGGCGAGCAGCCCTCGCCAATCCGGGGTGGGTGGCAGTCCGGGGGTGGTTTCAGGTGGTGGCGGCGATTCGATTGTTTTCACCACACTCTCCTTGTTTTGGCAGAGTCTAACATTGGTTGCCGTGCGAAGGCAATTTTGCGGGGCGTGGGAACTAACACCCGCCGCCAGTCGTCTTGTATTCAGGAGAAGACGAGGTGGATCCGGTCACATGATAACTCGACCGAATCCTTGCAAGTGAATCACAGCATCCAGCCAGCCCTCAAGGAGTCCTCGGTGATTTACTCGGCACAAAACAATACCATATGGAGGTAAGAAGAGATGAAGTCCCATAAACGTTTCGCCCTATGGATCGTGATCGGCTTGCTGACCGGGTTGATCCTGGTCGGTTGTGCTGCGCCAGCCATCGAAGAACCCGCCGCCGAAGAAGCGGCCCCCGCCGAAGAAGAGGTGATAGAAGCTGAGCTAGCTATGGACGAGGCCTACGCCGATGATGTGGCCGTTGCCAGCACTGCCGGTGACTCCCAGGCTGCGACGCTTCCCCAGGATCGGATGATCATTAAGAATGGGGAGATATCCCTGTTGGTCGAGAATACGTCGGCCTCGATTGACCGGGTGACCCAGGTCGCGACCGACAACGGCGGCTACGTGGTCAGCAGCCAGGTTTACATGGAGGGCGAGTATCAGGCTGCCACCCTGACGATCGCCGTCCGTTCAGATAAATTTGAAACCGCCATGAACCGCCTGCGCCTGATCGCGCTGGAAGTGCTGCGCGAGTCATCGACCGGCGAGGATGTGACCGGCGAGTACGTTGATCTGGAGTCCCGGCTGCGCAACCTCGAAGCCACCCGCGACCGGATCCGCACTTTTCTGGATGAAGCCAAAGACGTTGAAGAATCGCTGGATGTTAACCGGGAACTGTCCGAGATCGAAGCGGAGATAGAGCAGGTCAAGGGCCGGATGGAGTACCTTTCCGGGCGGTCAGCTTTCTCGACCATCACGGTTGATATTCACCAGGCGGTCAATGTGACGCCGACTCCCACGCCACCATGGTCGGCGAGCCGCGTGTTCAAGAATGCCGCCGAGTCTCAGTCGGTTTTGTTCCGGGGTCTGATCGGTGCGTTGATCTGGATAGTAGTCGTCCCCGGCCCGTATATCGCCGCCGGTCTGATCGTGTTCTTCGTAGTACGGCGTTTGGCCCGCAACAATGGTCAGACGGACGCCCAACCTGAATCTGAGGATAACGAACACGAATAAGGAAAAGGAATAACAGGTGGAGGGGGGATCATGCTCCCCTCCTGATTTTACATTCTGCTGAGAACTGTTTTATGATTGGCCTGGAGAGCAAAACCCATTAACACAGGAAGGTAGGAAGAGATAATGTCTCACAAACGTTTCATCTTATGGGCCGTGATCGGTCTGCTGGTTGGATTGATCCTGGTTGGCTGCGGCGGAGGGGCGGCAATTGGTGCTGGTGAGCCACCCGGTACAGCGTTACCGGTTAGTGAACTTGCCGTAGAAGAACAAGGAGCCCCTGCCGAAGAGCGGATGGCTGAAGAAGAGGCTGC
This sequence comes from Anaerolineae bacterium, assembly GCA_050288085.1. GTDB lineage: Bacteria > Chloroflexota > Anaerolineae > Aggregatilineales > UBA3940 > JBNKDD01. Next base: position 771 of record JBNKDD010000430.1, on the reverse strand, counting down.
GGAAGAGCCTGCTGCGGAAGAGCCTGCCGCCGGAGAGCCTGTCGACGCCGAAAAAGCCGCCGATTCCTCCGGGGCGGGAAACCTGGCGGTCTTACCCCAGGATCGCCTGATCATCAAAAATGGGGAAATGTCCCTGCTGGTTGAGGATACGCCGTCCTCGATAGACCGGGTGACCCAGATTGCCACCGATAACGGCGGCTATGTGATCAGCAGCCAGGTGTATCTACAGGGCGAGGTACAGGCCGCTACCCTGACCATCGCCGTTGATTCGAAGCGCTTCGAAAATGCCATGAAACGCCTGCGCCAGATCTCGATGGAAGTGCTGCGCGAGTCGTCGACCGGGGAGGATGTGACCGGCGAGTACGTCGACCTGGAGTCCCGGCTGCGCAATCTCGAAGCCACCCGCGACCGCATCCGCACTTTCCTGGACGAGGCCAAGACGGTCGAAGAATCGCTAGAAGTCAATGCCCAGTTATCCGAGATCGAAGCGGAGATCGAGCAGGTGTTGGGGCGAATGCAATATCTCTCCGGGCGGGCGGCCTTCTCAACTATCACGGTTGATATCCGCCAGTTCGTAGAAGCGACGCCGACCCCCACACCGACCCCGACCCCCACGCCCACACCGACGCCCACACCCACACCAACCGAGACGCCAACGGCCACGCCGACCGGCACAGCGACTAACACACCGACGGCCACAGCAACGGCATCTGCCACGCCGACGGCGACACCGACTGCCACCGCCAGCAACATGCCCACGGCAACCGCAAC
>JBNKDD010000429.1:0-4118 GCA_050288085.1 Anaerolineae bacterium | reverse complement strand
ATTGGTGCCGAGACCGGCTTGACAGCGGCGTGGTCGCACTTGCCAGCAATATCGAGGGGAAGGCGAGGCTGGTTGCCAAAGTCACCCCCGATCTGGTCAAGCGCGGCATGCATGCCGGGAACTTAATCAAGCATATCTCCAGCTACATCAAAGGCGGTGGCGGCGGGCGTCCTGACTTCGCAGAGGCGGGCGGGAAAGACCCTGCCGGTATCCCGGATGCATTGGGGCAGGTTGAAGCATTTGTGCGCGAGGCTATTTCCGATTAAGAACCTATCCTTAAATCAATGGGGGTTAAATAGGTGAAAGAACAGATTATCCACCTGGAGCCACAGGACGACGTGGTATCGGTGCGCGACCGGCTGAACTGGGCACGCGCCAACCGGGTGCTGTTGGTTTTCCCTGATGACCCCCGGCAGCGAATCCTTCAACGCAAACTTGACCTGGTGCTGATTCAGCGGGAGGCGACCCGTAAGCAAGCCCAGTTAGCTCTGATCACCCGCGATCCAGAGGTGATCAAACACGCGCAGGAATTAGGACTTGCCTGTTTCCCCAATCTGAAAGCCAGTTCGCGGCGCTACTGGGAAACTTCACAGGCACGGCCAAAAGTATCAAGACGGGAGCAGCCCCGCCAGCTCACGCCCGATCTGATTGCCGCTGGAAGCCGCCTGAATGAGAATTATAAAGGGCTGCCTAAAAAGGTCCGGCGGACACTTGAGATCACTATCTTCGCTGTTGCTGTGCTGCTTCTACTGACAGTCGTTATCTTCGTGCTGCCGGGAGCAACGATCCACCTATCACCAGCAGCCGAACAGGTTACCGTAACGGTCAGTGTAACCGCCGACCCGGAAGTAGCCCTGGTGGATACTGAACAAGGGCTGATCCCAGGGCGGGTGATCGGCGTCGAGGTGGAAACATCGGCAACAGTCGAGACAACGGGAACCGAGGCTGTCCCATCGGAAAAAGCCCGCGGAGTTGCATTGTTTACCAATCTACTGCCCGACCAGGTGACGATCCCGCAGGGGACAATCGTCCGCACAAGCGCGGCGCAGCCGGTGCGGTTCATCACATTGGCTGATGCAACCCTGCCGGGCAAGGTCGGTGAAACCATCGAAATACCAATTGAAGCCATCGAAGCGGGATACGAAGGGAACATCCCGCGCAACCGCATCAACCAAATCGAAGGATCATTGGATACCCGGCTGGCTGTGACCAACCCTGAACCGACTGCGGGAGGCGACATCAGGGATATTCGGGCTATCTCCCAGGAAGATTACGACCGGGTACATGCGTTGGCCTTACAACAGCTCCAGCAGCGGGCCTTTGCCGAAATGCAAACCGATTCATTTATTGCTTTGCTGGAAACCGAGTTTGTACCGGTCGAATCGCTGCGGGTGGTACTTGTCCACTCAGAAACCTATCTGGGTTATATCGGTGAACCATCTGACGAGGTTGGGCTGAATATGCGGGTCACCGTGCAAGGAGTAGCCATTGACGAGCGGTTTGCCCGCCAGGTGATCTACGGACAGATCGCACAGCGGGTAGGAGAGGGTTACCAGATTACACCAGATTCGCTGCTGTTCCGGCGCGGAGAAATCATTGAGGTGAGCGAACGACAGACGGTCACCTTCATCATGCAGGGAACCAGCGATGTCTATGCCTCTATCGAACCGGCTGAAGTCTATCAGGTTGTCCGCGGGATCGCCGTCAGCGAAGCCGTGTTTGAATTAGATCGGGAACTGCCTCTCGCTGCACCGCCCAGTATAGAAGTATGGCCGAAATTCTGGCCGGTGATGCCTTTTCTTCCGCTTAGAATGGAACTGGATATAACCGGACAATCATGAACACTTCAAAACGGCTGATGGGTATTGATCATGGAGAAGTACGGATCGGCATTGCGCTGACCGATCCTTTTTGCCTGTTTACCAGCCCTCACAGCATACTCACACATCAGGCAGATACCGAGGACTTTGCAACCATCCAAGCGATTGTCGAAGAGAAAGAGGTCGTCCAGATCGTAGTCGGACTGCCAACCGCAACCGATGGTGGTATAGGCATGCAAGCCGAGATTGTGATCCGGTGGGCACGGAAATTAGCGGAAGCCGTCAGTGTGCCCATTGTTTTCTGGGATGAAAGCTATACATCGGTTGACGCCGCGACAATTAGCCAACGGAAGAAAAAAGGTATCCGGCACATGGATGATATTGCGGCGGCAGCTATTTTGCAGGATTACCTAGATTCAGGAGGGGCCGAGTATGGGACGGGCCAGACACTCGAGGACTTCGCACACATCCCCTAAGCGAATGACCACCACACAGGTGGTTAGTCGGTTATTGGTATTAATCGTCACGATTGGCGTACTGGCAGTTGCTGCCGTATTAGTACTGAAAAGCATGGGGCGATCCGGCAATCAAACGAATATTGGCTTTGGCCTCCCTGTTAACCCGGCACTCAGTCCGGCTGAGGCCGCCAAGTTGAGTCTTGAACTTTCGTTCAACCAGGATGCCCTGACCCAACCCGCCGGGGAAGACAGTACCCCGGTCAACTTTGAGATCACCTCTGGGCAGAGCGCGGGCGAGGTTGCCGATAATCTGGCAACAGCCGGATTGATCAGCGATGCGGCCTTGTTCCGGACCTACCTTCACTACTATGGGCTTGATACCCAACTGGAAGCCGGGGTACATCCCCTTAACCAGACCATGACCATGCCCGAAATTGCCAACGCCCTGCTCGATGCTGAACCACAGGATATTACGATCAGCATTCCAGAAGGATGGCGGCGGGAACAGATCGCCGACTGGATCGATCAGCAGAGCAATCTCCCGTTTACCGGCTCAGAATTCCTGACCTACACGGGTGCAAATGTGACGCTACCACCGGAGATCAGCTTCTCCGGTGAGATTCCGTATGGCGAGACCCTGGAAGGATTCTTATTCCCGGATACTTACCGCCTGCCATTGGATGCAACAGCAGCAGACTTTGTCTTGAAAATGTTAAAAGAACTTGATGCCCAATTCACCCCGGAGATGAGAGCCGCCGCAGCCGCCAGAGGATTAGGCATGCGGGATGTGTTGATCATGGCTTCTATTGTCGAGCGGGAAGGGATCGTTGCCGATGAACTCCCCACCATCGCCAGTGTATATCTCAACCGGCTGGTCGTTGACATGAAACTGGAAGCCGACCCCACCGTACAATATGCAATGGGCTATCAGGCGGATACCGGCGATTGGTGGAATCTCTATCTCACGCAAGACGACTATTACGCGGTTGAATCACCGTACAACACTTATCTATATCCAGGCCTGCCACCCGGCCCTATCGCCAATCCGGGGATCAATGCCATTAACGCGGTGATTTACCCGGAAGAAACCCCGTATTATTATTTCCGGGCAGCCTGTGATGGGAGCGGGCGGCACAACTTCGCCATCACTTTTGAGGAGCATGTCGCGAATGGCTGCCAATAAGCTGAAATGGGGCTGGTTGGGGCTGGTTTTTGCTGCTTTCCTGGCGATCAGTGGCTGTGTGCAGACAACACCACACACTGTCAAAATTGGGTTGGTTGCCCCATTTGAAGGTCGCTATCGGGAAATTGGCTATGATGTGATCCCGGCGGCGCGGTTGGCGATCCGCGAGTGGGCGGCACTTAACTCAGACCCCAGGCTAGCGGTTGAGTTGGTGGCTTATGATGACGGGGGTGATCCCGATCAGGCCGTTGAGCAAGCCAGGAAATTAGCCATCGATCCTGACGTGGTGATTGTGATCGGGCACTGGCGAGACGAGACCACTCAAGCCGCGCTGCCCATCTACAATGAGGCCAACCTGACGGTGGTCTTATACAGCGAATCGGCGATCACTCATCCTCCCGGCGTTTATAACCTTGCACCAGCACAGGAACAGATCGAGGTGGCTGTTGCCGCACTCGGTGAGGATGGAATCCCAGCTACTCTGGACAGCGGAGACGATGTTCTTGCCAACCTGGACGATCTGTTGGATGCACCCGGAGCATTAACCGGAAATGCTAGCTGGGGATTGAACCAGTTCTACAGCTTATCTGAAAACCAGGCCGAGGACGTTTACTTCGTCAGCGGATTTGCCGAAGTAGACAATGTCAGCGGGTGGAG
>JBNKDD010000428.1:0-4119 GCA_050288085.1 Anaerolineae bacterium | reverse complement strand
ATCTTCTTTATGGGATCATCTATCTTTACCGTCCGTCTGGCTTCAGCTTTCTGGGGGATTCTGACCGTCGCCCTGACCTATCGGGCCGCGCTTGAGTTGTTCCGCTCTAAGCCTTATCGCTATCAAAGTGCCTGGATCGCGGCACTGGTATTGGCGGTGATGACCACCCACATAGTTAACAGCCGGGCAGTCTACCGCGCCGTAACTTTTCCGGCGGTGATGGCTGCCGGAATCTGGCTGTTGGCGCGGGCATGGCGCATCAACCGGCGGCGTGATTATCTGCTGGCCGGATTGGTGTGGGGTGTCTCAGTCCTGACTTATTTCCCCGGTTTGCTGATGCCCCCGATCCTGGTTGGAATGTTGATACTCCAGACCGCTTTTGATGCTAAAAAGGTGCGAGAGCGTCTGCCTAATCTGGCCTTGATGTTGATCGCTATGTTGGTGGTATGTCTGATCCCGGTGATCCAGGAAATATCACTTTCTGCCCCGCTCTATGCACGGATTACCGAAGCCGGTGTGACCGGTGAACAGGGAAATCACCCTGTTAGCCAGGGCCTTCAGCGCTATCTGAACGCGATAGTTGGCTTTTACGGGACAACCTCATACATCAACCCCAAGATTCAAGTTGCCGATGAACCGCTGTTGAATACCGTTCCGCTTGTGATCCTGGGGGTGATCGGTATCCTGATTGCCATATGGTCCTTTAAAGAGTGGTATGGGGCGCTGCTCCTGACTCTGCTGGTTACGATGCTGCTGCCGGTGGCCTTTTCTGATTCGCCCATTCACGGCTTGCGGATTTCCGGTGAGTTTGTCGTGGTAGCGCTGTTGGTAGGGGCGGGGGGAGGCTGGATTATCGATCTGGTTGGGCAGTTTGGCGGCAGGCTGGGCCGGTTTGCCGGTACCATACTGATGGTGATCCTGGTCACTGCCAGTGGTATCGAGTCGTTCCGAGCTTATTTTGAGTATTATGACGATCCAGCCCAGTGGGATATAGCAAACTCGCAGGGTTTTCACTGGTACTTCCTGCTCCATCACGTGGAGTTGGGAAACACTCTCAACCAGGCCACCGAGCCAACCTATGTCCCGCTTGAACAGTTTAATTTCCCTGCAACCCGATTTGTCCTTTCAGGGCGATACCGGGATATTGTATCGTTTTCGGAGATAGCGGCCAGCGGTGAACGGCTTGATCTACCCAACGGCCAGGCGATCCTCCCGGCTGCCCAGTTTGGCGCAACCCCGGTAACCGCTTATGTGCTGCTTTTACCGGAGGAATATACGGGTGATGAAGATCGGATAGTCTTGCTACCGGCTTTGGATGCGGAAACCGCCGCTGCCTTATCGGGGCGTTTATCTGAATCAGGTCAGGTGTGGGAGACTGATCGGATTGGGGTGATTGTCCGCCAGATTGCGCTCAATGATGGCTACAATCCATTTGCCGATCTGCGTGTCCCTGAGCTCAATCTGCTGGCAACCTATGGCGATCATCTCCAACTCGTTGGCTGGGATGCGCCCCGCACACTGCCACCCGGTGAGGAAATAACACTCACCCTTTACTGGCGAAGCGATCATCGGTTCCCGACCGATGTCGTCGTATTCACAAACCTCCTGGATCGTTTTGGCAACGGTCTAACCGGCGGAACCGACCTGGATATCAACCATTGGGGGTACAGCCCGCGAATATGGAAAGCTAATCAGGTCGTGCCGGACAGCCGGATTATCAAAGTGCCGGAGGATTTACCGGCGGGGCCTTACGGGATTATGGTTGGTGCTTATCACCCTTACGAGGAAAACCTGCCGGTCACCGGGGCCAGTGGTCAGGACCTGGGCGAAAGTTACCAACTATGGACATTGCGCTCGGCTGCGCCCGCGGTCAGCGTTCCCGACGATCTGATTCCCACCGATGTGCTCATTGATGAACAGATCGCCCTGTTGGGATACCGGGTGATCAAGGATCAGGAGCACATTACCTTTGCCGATCTGCATCCCGGTGATTCGTTTGAGCTTCAATTGATCTGGGAATCGCGGGCGGAGATCACCGAGTCGTATCATATCTTTGTGCATGTTTCGGATGAAGCCGGGCAGATTATGACCGCCTACGATGGGCTGCCACAGGAAGGTGCTTATCCCACATCGGTCTGGGATGCAGGCGAGGTGATCATGACGACCCATTCACTGATGCTGCCACCTGATGCGGACTCCGACCTGATGATCTGGCTGGGGATGTACACCTGGCCTGATCTGGTCCGGCTGCCGTTGGAGCAGGATGGTCATCTGATAGATGATTCGCGGGCCAGGTTGTGGCCGGAAGATTGAAACACACCCGCGAGTTACAGCTCACTTGATTTTGTCTGCAATATATCTATACTTTGTAATGGAGTGAGCGTAATGGTTCTATGATTAATAGGGTCTGTTTTGTCTGGTATGAGGAGAATAGTCGATGCCTTATGTGCTGGTGGTAGATGACGATCCAACCGTCCGGATGATGATCGTAGAATTCCTGGCCGTCATGGAACTGGAAAGTAAACAGGCGATTAATGGCGAACAGGCCCTTGAGATCCTGAAAACCGAAGAACTACCAGAATTGATCCTGCTTGATTTGATGATGCCGGTTCTGAACGGCTTCGCCACCCTCTCTAAACTTCACGAAGACCCCCGTACACGAGGGATTCCCGTTATCCTGCTTTCCGCAGTTGCCGAGAATGAACATCAGATGCTGAGGCTGCCGGGGGTGGCGGGTATCTTGCAGAAAGGGAATTTCTCGGTCAAGGACATGCGGTCGATGATCACTGAGGTGATGCAGTCTTAAGATATTGGTTTATGTATGTGGATTAGCAGAGGGGATATTGCATCTCCTCTTTTTGTTCTTGCCGCCCCACTAGGCTGTCGTTACAATGGCAGGCAGCGTACACAATCCCCCAACTTGAGGAGTAATCAGCGTGGCTGAATTAATCAACATTCAGGATATTGCCCAATACGACGGTCAGGAGGTCACCCTGCGTGGCTGGGTGTATAACAAGACCGGCAAGGGCAAGCTCCAGTTTATCCAATTACGTGACGGAACCGGGCTCGTCCAGTGTGTGATGTTCCGGGGCGAAGTCAGTGACGAGGACTTCGAAGCCGGAAAGACCCTGACGCAGGAATCGTCGATCAGCATTACCGGCAGTGTTCGGACCGATGAGCGTGCACCGGGTATCCCTGGCGGCTTCGAGGTCGGTGTCTCGACGCTGGAGATCATCCAGGTAGCCGAACCCTATCCGATCACCCCGAAGGAACATGGTGTAGAATTTCTGATGGATAACCGCCACCTGTGGCTGCGGTCGTCGCAGCAGTGGGCGATTCTGCGCATCCGGGCGACGATCATCAAGGCGATTCGTGATTGGCTGGATGATCATGGTTACACCAACCTCGATACGCCGATCATCACGCCGACCGCCGGGGAGAATACCACCTCGCTGTTTGAGGTCGATTATTTCGATGAGCCGTCGTACCTGGCACAGACCGGTCAGCTTTACAACGAAGCCAACATCATGGCGTTCGGGAAGGTCTACTGTTTCGGGCCGACCTTCCGGGCGGAGAAGTCGAAGACCCGCCGCCACCTGACCGAGTTCTGGATGGTCGAGCCGGAGATGGCCTTCTACGATCTGGATGACCTGATGGACATGGAAGAACAGTTCATCTCGTACATTGTCCAGACAACGCTCAAAGAACGGCGGGCGGAATTGGAACTGCTGGAACGGGACACGACCATGCTTGAAAATGTCAAGCCGCCCTTCCCGCGCATCTCATACGATGAGGCGATAGAGCGGCTGGCCGCAATCCGCGAGGAAACCGACGACCCCGAATTGAAGGAACTGCTTGAGATCGAGTGGGGCAGTGACTTCGGGTCACCGCACGAGACGGAACTGACCAAGCTGTTCGATAGGCCGGTGTTTGTCTACAACTACCCGACAGCAGCGAAAGCCTTCTACATGACGCCGGTTGAGGGCCGCCCGGAGGCGTGTCGGAGTGTGGACTTGCTCGCGCCGGAGGGCTACGGCGAGATCGTCGGCGGCGGTCAGCGCGAGGACGATCTCGCGACGCTGGAGGCATCCATCGCGGCGCACGACCTTCCACGGGAGG
>JBNKDD010000427.1:0-4156 GCA_050288085.1 Anaerolineae bacterium | reverse complement strand
AGGCTGGGAAAGCTTCCCACAATTCGGGCAGGCTTTCGGTTGTGCCTCTACCAGGCTCCCACCGCAAGCCGAACACTGTCCCTCACCGATAGGGTTCCCTACGCCGCAGAATGGACAGGCCACAACCCGATCCTCTTCTGCCAGCCCCAACCTGGCCCCGACGCTTTCTACATAATGCTCTACCGCTTCCCACACTTCCTGTGGAAGCTGCAAAGTTTTGACATCGTCGGCGATTTCGGCCAGTTCGCCAAACAACGAAATCGGGTGCATCCAGGCTTTGAACCCCGATTCAAGCAGATCTGCTGCCGAGCCTAACCATTGATGCTCACCAATCGACACTTCAACGACATCTTCAGCCTGTATAATACTGACCGTCAGCGCCGCCCGCGCTTGCCCGCGCCAATCCCGTTCACGGGCCACGATCTGCACATACAGGTGATCAGGTTGGCCTGCCGCCCGTGCTTCTAAATGCCCGGCATTGAACCGGTTGACGAGAGCTTGCGCCAACCCTTTGGCTGTGATCTGCCCCCGGTAGGTGCGTCGTTGCATATTGCGTTCCTCCTGGATTACTGTATCCCATAAATGCACAAAAAGTATAATGCCGCGCCAGCAGGCAGGCAAACAAAAAGGCGACCCCTTTTACTTGAGAGGTCGCCCCATTTTATAGACAAATACCCTTATAACCGGCGGGTATCCGCCAATCCCATCAGGCCCATATTGAGCTTAGGTTGCCGGGATTGTTCTTCCTCTTTCCCAAAGCGGATGACCTCGCCTGAATCGGTGATCGCTTCGACGGCCAGGCCCAGGCTTTGAAGTTCCTTGACCAACACGCGGAAACTGGCCGGGATGCCGGGTTCCTCAATCGGAACGCCCTTGACAATCGCCTCGTAGGTACGAACACGTCCCTGCACATCGTCGCTCTTGACGGTGAGCATTTCTTGCAGGATATAGGCCGCACCATAAGCCTCCAGCGCCCACACTTCCATCTCACCAAACCGCTGGCCGCCAAATTGGGCCTTACCGCCCAATGGCTGCTGCGTGACCAGTGAGTAGGGGCCGGTTGACCGGGCATGGACTTTGTCTTCAACCAGGTGTGACAGTTTCAGCATGTGAATGATACCAACCGTCACCGGGCGGTCATAGGGTTCACCGGTGCGCCCATCGTAGAGAAGCTGCTTCCCTAAAATCGGCATGGGCCGGTTAACCGCAAACTGCACCTGCGTCCCCTTAACGATCAATTCATCCAGCGGCATATCGATCGGCACATCCTCGCCCGAATGCTTCATGATCCAGAGCCGCAGGCAGGCACTAATCGCCTGTTCGTCCACTCCCCTGCGTTTATTGAGCGGGTGCTTGTGATCCTCAAAGGCCAGCATCCCATCTGGATCATAACCCTGTTCCCTGAGCCATTCTCGCAGCACGGCCCGGCGGGCATAGATTTCATCGGTGATCAGCAGATTCCGGTCGTACTGTTCGTTCTGACCCAACCAGGCTTCGATATACATATAACGAGCCTCTTGATCATCCTCCAGCACATCCGGGTCATAGCCATATTCATTTAACCATTCCCAGGCAGACTTGGTAACCCGCCGCCAGGCTTCATCGATCAGCCAGGCACGAGCCAGTTCGCCCTCGATTTCATCCTCTTGGGCACCATCAAACACTGGTGTAACCGCCCGGAAACCTAACCGGCTGGCTGCCCAGCCCAGATGTGTCTCCAGGATTTGCCCGATATTCATACGACCGGGCACACCCAGCGGGTTCAGGATGATATCAATCGGAGTACCATCGTCCAGGAACGGCATATCCTCAATCGGCACAACCTTAGAGATCACGCCCTTATTACCATGCCGTCCGGCCATCTTATCGCCTTCGGTCAGTTTACGACGTTGGGCCACACTGACCCGCACCATCTGCTCAACACCGGCGGGCAGGTCACGGTGTTCTTCACGGGTAAAGACGCGAATATCAACCACCTTACCCTTTTCACCGTGTGGCAGGCGCAGCGAGCTATCCTTCACCTCGCGAGCTTTTTCACCGAAGATCGCACGGAGCAGCTTTTCCTCCGGGCTGAGTTCTTTCTCGCCCTTCGGGGTGATCTTGCCGACCAGGATATCGTTCGGTCCGACATCGGCACCGATCCGCACGATGCCGCGCTCATCCAGATTCTTGAGTGCATCCTCACCGACATTCGGAATATCGAAGGTGATTTCCTCCGCACCCAGCTTGGTATCACGGGCCTCGACCTCGTGCTTCTCGATATGGATGCTGGTAAAAGCGTCCAATCGGACAAGGCGCTCGGAAATCAACACAGCGTCCTCGTAGTTGCCACCTTCCCATGACAGGAAGGCGCACAGCACATCGTGTCCCAAAGCCAGGTATCCTTCATAGGTCGATGAGCTGTCGGCCAACACATCACCGGGACGGATTAACTGTCCTTTTCTCACCACCGGCGTCTGGTCGATGCAGGTGCTCTGGTTGGATCGCTCATATTTCCGCAGCCGGAAAATCCGCTCGCTGCCATCTGGACGGCGCAGGATGATCCGCTCACCGGTCACACTCGTGATCTCGCCTTCTTCCTCAGCGATGATCACCTGCCCGGAGTCACGGGCAGCCTGTCGCTCCATCCCGGTGCTGACAATCGGCACATCCGGGTTGAGCAAAGGCACAGCCTGCCGCTGCATGTTCGAGCCCATCAGGGCACGGTTCGCGTCGTCATGCTCAAGGAAGGGGATCAAAGCCGCACTGATACCGACGATCTGGCGCGGGGCCACGTCGATATAATCAATCCGGCTGGTTCCGACAAACTTGAACTTCTGGTTCTCACGTGCCGAAACACGCGGCTTAACGAGATTCCCAAAGTCATCCAGTTCGGCATTAGCCTGGGCAATGCAGAAACGGTCTTCTTCATCCGCCGAGAGATAGTAGGTTTCTGAAGTAATGAACGGGTTAACCCGAACCGATTCGGCACCAGCCTTGGCAAGCTTCTTCTGCATAGCTTCATCGATCATCAGCCCCTGTTCAGCAATCGTCTTCTCATTAACGATCACGTCTTCGGACAGGATACGGTTCAGAGCTAACTCACTATCAGGATCGACCGTATTCAGAACCCGGCGATAAGGCGTCTCGATGAACCCATATTCGTTGACTCTGGCGTAAGTCGCCAGACGCCCGATCAGGCCAATGTTGGGGCCTTCCGGTGTCTCGATGGGGCAGATACGCCCATAGTGGCTGTGGTGCACGTCACGTACATCGAACCCGGCACGCTCACGCCGCAGACCACCGGGACCAAGCGCCGACAGTGTCCGCTTATGAGTCAGTTCTGCCAGCGGGTTAGTCTGATCCATGAACTGTGAAAGCTGCGATGATCCGAAGAACTCACGGACGGCAGTCACAATCGGGCGAATGTTAACCAGGGTGATCGGGGTCAACCCCTCACTCTCGCGGATGGACATACGCTCACGAACAACTCGCTCGGTACGGCGCATGCCTACACGAAGTTTATTCTGAATCAACTCACCAACGGTTTTGACCCGCCGGTTGCCCAGGTGATCGATATCATCCGGGTCGGCCAGCCCATTGTTGATCTGGATCATGCGCTCTACCAGCCGGACCATATCCAGCTTGGTTACAGTGCGGTGATTACGGCTGATCTCGGTATCCAGCCCCAACCGTTGGTTGAGCTTATAACGGCCCACCCGTTCCAGGTCATAACGGCGCTGATCGAATAACTGGCTGACCAGGTACTCGCGGGCGTTATCCAACGTTGGCGGATCGCCCGGTCGCATCCGGCGGTAGAATTCGATCAGAGCTTGCTCGGCAACAGTCTGCTTGGCATCTTTATCCCACTCAGGTTCCTGCTTGAGTGTTCCCTCAATATAGGGATGATCGGGGTTGCTATCCACCCCGGAAAACAGCGCCATCAATTCTTCGGCAGAGCCATCTTTGATCGGCGAAACCTCGTCCAGGTTATCCGAAACAGCAGCCAGCGCCCGGAGTAAGATCGTCACCGGGATGGTGCGCTTGCGGTTGAATTTCAGCGTCAGGTAATCGCTCTTGCGGGTTTCGAATTCCATCCAGGCCCCACGATCGGGGATCAGCTTGGCGGTCGCCAGGCGGCGGCCGGTCGAGCGGTCGACGGGCGATTCGAAATATA
>JBNKDD010000426.1:0-4157 GCA_050288085.1 Anaerolineae bacterium | reverse complement strand
GATCAAAACGTGCAAGATTTGTTAGCTGAGCGATATAACTATGCCACAAACTTGCTGACTACCAACCATGAACTGCTCGACCGGTTAGCCAATACACTTCTGCACGAGGAGACTATCGATCAGGCTGCCATTGAGAATCTACTTGGCCCCCGTTCGATGGACACAGATCACATACAAATCCCGCTGGCAGAAGTATCCTGATTTAAACAGGCGGGTAAACCCAATTTAATGGTTGTGGTTTACCCGCCATTTGCCAATCTCCCCCCAACGTACCAGAATAGTAAACATCCTACGGAGGCAACAGCTATTATGGGTAATCATATCCTGCTTGTCGATGATGATGTACTACTGCGCCGCAGCCTGGCATTCAACCTGGAACAAGCCGGTTATCGCGCAAGTACAGCCGAGTCGGCTGAAGATGCATTGGCGATGGCACGGCGGGAACGTCCAGACCTGATCCTGCTTGATATCGGGCTTCCAGGAATGGATGGACTGAGCGCCTTGCGGATCATCCAGGCCGAATTAGGCGTACCGGTTATATTCCTTACAGCGCGGCGGCGCGAATTGGACGAAGTGCTCGGCCTGGAGTTAGGGGCTGAGGATTACATTACCAAGCCTTTTGATAATGACGTGCTGCTGGCACGGGTCAAGGTGGCTTTGCGTCGTGCCCAGATTCCCAGAGAGGAACACAAAGCCGAAAAGCTGGTGGTTGGCGATCTTACCATAGACCCGGCGGCTCATATTGTCACATTGAACGGGGTAGAGATTGACCTACCCCCGCGAGAGTTTGACCTGCTGCATGCTCTGGCACTCGAAGCCGGGCGGGTGATCTCGGTTGATGACCTGCTGACACGTGTATGGGGCGCAGAATACACAGGCGAATCGCAGGTGGTCTACGTGCATATCCGCTGGCTGCGCGAGAAGCTGGAAGATGACCCGCATGACCCACAGCGTATTATTACTGTGCGGGGTGTCGGTTACAAATTGGAGGCGTAGAAGTGAACACACTGCGTACCCATTTAATCCTCAGTCACATACTCCCCCTGGTAGCCGTGATACCTGTGATCGGGCTCGCACTGTATCATCTGCAAACACAGGTGCTGCTCAATAACCTGACCGATGATCTGGTCGATCAAGCCGAGATGCTGGCCGTAGTTGCAGCCTCTAATCCGGCAATCTTCGAAGATGCCGAACAGGCGGATGCATTTGTCAGGCGCATGGCGGAGCCGCTCTCCATCCGCATTGCGCTGTATGACACAGATGGGCAGTTGATAGCTACCAGTGCCCCGCTGACAACCCAGCCAGATTTCTCCCCGATCATCTCCGGCAAGGTTGGTATCATCAAGCAGCAGCGCTCCGCAAACCAGGACGAGATCGCCGATGTGCTGGCCGGGGTGGTCACAACCGATCAGCAAATCATTGGGGGGATGCGGCTCACACGCCATATGGAGTCCAGCCTCGCTCAGTTCCGGCAGTTGTATTATGTTATTTCAGCCGTGTTAGGAGCCGGGCTTCTGTTCGGTTTGGCACTGGGATGGTTACTGGCTATCAATATTCAGCGGCCCATTTCTGCATTGAGTGACCAGATCGAGAACATGGCTAAAGGAAATTATTTTCGCCAGGTTCCAGAGCACGGGCCGCGTGAGTTGCAGTTATTGACCCACGCTTTTAACACATTGGTGAAGAATATCCAATCGTTGGAAGAGGCGCGGCGGCGTCTGTTGGCAAATCTTGTCCATGAATTAGGTCGACCACTGGGGGCGCTGCTAGCGGCGGTCGAAGCGCTGCAAGGCGGCGCAGCCGAGGATGAAGAATTGTGCGACGATTTGCTAGGCGGCATGAAAGGCGAGATCGGGCGACTGCGCAATCTGCTGGCCGATTTGGCTCAACTCTCCGACCAGACCTTAGGGGAGTTAGAACTGAACCGGCGGCAGCTCGATCTACGGAAATGGCTGCCGGAGATGCTGGTTACCTGGCGGGAGGCCGCCCGTGCGAAAGGGATTTCGTGGCAGGTTGATATACCGGATCAGCTCCCTACGATTACGGCTGATGCAGATCGGCTGGCCCAGGCACTTGGGAACTTGCTGAGCAACGCCATCAAGTATACGCCCAGGGGTAAATCTGTTTCCCTGGCTGTACAGACCTATACCGACGCAGTTCGACTATGTGTTTGTGATACCGGCCCAGGGATTTCCCCGGAAGAGCAATCTCGTATTTTCGAGCCATTTCACCGGGCACAGAGAGGCCGCCGTTTTCCACAGGGAATGGGGCTTGGGCTGGCTATTGCGCGAGAGATTGTTATTGCACATGGTGGACAAATCACACTTGAACGTTCCTCGGAGGAAGGCAGCGAATTCGTGATGCTGCTGCCGATAACGGCCCCATCGCAGTAAACCCGTGTAAGACTAATATTTCCACAGCGAGGCGCGCTGCCCATAATAACATCGGCCCAGCAACATTACCTGTTGTTGGGCCGGTGTTGGTATGTAGGTGTGGATAGAAACTTCTGTCCCTCACCCCATGCCTGTGAACACAGTCAGAAGGATGGGTAATCCATCCACCGGACCTATGAGTCCGATCCGACTTTCAGAGGTTGGTCAGCCTTCATGGGTTGATCAACTTTCAGGGCTTGATCTGGATGATGGCGTCCCCAGGGCGTGCCGATCAAGGGCAGTAGGAAGTAATCCAGCCCAATGTATCCGGCAACCTTCCAGGCCAGGATCAGGCCCACAGCAATAGCAAACATGATCCCATTGACACTGGCGGACCCCGCCATGATGAAGTTCCAGTTCATAAACCCGCCGAAGAAGGCGGCAATACCCGTAAACGCGCCCAAAATCAGGGCGATACCAATCAACAGTTCACTGTAAGCGACCAGCTTCGCAAACCAGGTATACGAGTGTGTATCAAGCAAAAACTGGATAAAGTTACGATACCAGTCCAGAGCTATTGGCGGGCGGCCTGTAGCCGGTATGGCAACCGCGCCCGACCAGAATCCCTTCAGCGCCTCGCCGGTCTGCATCCAGGCCGGGTTACCAAGCTTGTGCATCGAAGCATCGATCCATTTGTAGCCCAACCATATCCGTAGTGGGAGCCACAGTAAGGATGCATATGTTGAGCCAAACAGCCGTTTGGCCAGCGGCGGGTCTTTAACTACACGCGATTCATGAAAGAATACATTTTTTAACTTGAGTTCAGACATCTCCTTGTTTCCTTTCAACTCACAGTCCTGATCGTATCGTCCGCACATAGCCTTGACTTTAAGCCCACCTTAAGAGACGCTAATAGCAGCCTAAAGGTGTAAGATTAGAACTTAAGTTATTGACCGGTTTACCCAACTCCCCCGGTGGGCTGGACCTTCCCACAGTCGAATTGTGATCCAATATCGGTGACTTCCGTAACTAGTTTAATTTGCAATAGTTTTAATTAACTGGTAAGTTTCGCCGGGTAACAGGCGGCAACACATCACACTCTCATAACTTGGCATCCAAATTCAATAGGTTGGCATACTACTTTTCAGGCACTGTCACGCTGACAGGCTGGCATGAAGCATTGTGCCATAGGGGAGACTATCTTGAACAAGATACCAATATATAGAGTGGAGGTGCGACCGCGAGACATCAACGGTCACACCTCTGATACCAACCGGATTAAATCCACTGCTCAAGCGAGCGCACCTTCGGTCACAAGCTGTTTTGTCGACCGACTTTTTTTTGTCCGGGGGCAGGTCACACGTACTGAAGTTGAGCGTCTTGCCGCCGATCTCCTGGCCGATCCGGTCACCAAACAAGTCATCGTTCTCAGCACCGACGAAGCTATCGAATTCCCTGATATCGATCATTCTATTGAGGTGATCTACCGCCCCGGTGTCACCGATCCCGCCGCCGACAACCTGGTCTGGGCAGCTCATTTGATGGGGCTGACCGGAATTGAACAGGCCGCTACCGGCCAGCGTTTTCTGGTCGATGGGGATGTCACCCCGGCGAACCTGGATAAGCTGGCAAACAAAGAATTCTCCAATCCGCTAATCCAGCGCTTCGCCATTGATAGAGTTATTGAACCGCCCTTTGTCAATGATCAGCAGGCTGATGATACGATTGAGCCAATCGCCCTAACAACCGCCGATGATGACACGCTCCGCGAAATAAGTACCAATC
>JBNKDD010000425.1:0-4163 GCA_050288085.1 Anaerolineae bacterium | reverse complement strand
CTTACCTCCGTTGATGGGGAACCGGTCACCCTCATTCAGCAGATCGACTAACTGACTGCTTCCGTTTGCTTCAAAGGGTAGGTCCAATGAGACGGGTTGATCTGAAGCGTTGACGGCGACGATTATCTTTTCGTCTGGGGTTTCCCGCATGAAGGCTAACTGCTCATCGGCGACGTGAAGCTGTTGATAGGAGCCATAGCGGAGCGCGTGAGAATGCTGCCGGATATGCGACAGACGTTGGATGGCCTTTACCAGGTCAGGCTTTGATCCGTTGTGGCCCATCTCTTCCAGTACCAGATGGGGGCGCATGGGCTGGTCGCTGTGATTGGTGCGTTTGCCCTTGATGCCCCATTCACTGCCGTAGTAAATCGACGGGACTCCCGGCATGGTGAACAGCAAGCTGTATAACGGGTAAAGATGCTCCGGTTTGGTCAGGCTGCTGGCGACCCGGTCTACATCATGATTATCGGCGAAGGCGTACAAGGGCAGGTTCTGGTATAGGCCATTCTCGCCAAACTGCCGGTTAAAAGCATAGGCGATCTCAAAGTAGTTCCGGTCGTTGTGGCTGGAATACAAGCCCTTGTAGCACTCATAATTGGTAACCGAATCGAGCGTGTCAGGGTTGGCCCAGTTGCGATAGTTACCATGCACAATCTCGCCGACTAGCCAGAAATCGGGCCGAATACGGCGGCAGTGTGCGGCCAAATCCTTGAGAAAATCAATGTCCATTACGTCGGCGGCATCGAGTCTCAGCCCGTCGATGTCGAATTCACGGATCCACATTTCGACGGCGTTGAATAGATGCGCCCTGACATCAGGGTGCTGCAAGTTGAGCTTGACCAGGCTGTAGTGCCCGCTCCAACCTTCATAGGCAAATGGATCGCCATAGGGGCTTTGCTCCCCGAAACGGAGGTTGTGGAACCAATCACGGTAGGGGGATTGCTCAAGGTTCTGGCGCAGATCGTAGAATGCCCAGAAATCCCGCCCAACATGGTTGAATACGCCATCGAGGATCAGGCGGCTACCCCGGCGGTGCAGATCCGTGCTCAGGTCGGTGAGCGTCTGGTTGTTGCCCAGACGGCGATCTACGTGGTAGTAATCGACCGTATCGTAGCCGTGTGTGCTCGATTCAAACAGCGGCCCCAGGTAGATGGCATTCACGCCGAGACTTTGAATATGATCGAGCCAGCCGTAGACGTGATTCAGCCGGTGCTCGGCGGGCGAATGAAAGTCGTTTTTGGGTGGTGCGCCGCAAAAACCCAGCGGGTAAATGTGATAAAAAATCGAATCTGAAGCCCAATGTGTCATACCAATACTCTCCTGTATACCAATCGGTATAGTCTAACAACTAAAAAAACAGGCTCATGTGGGTAAGTTGCCGCGAATGTGGGCAAGCCGCCGCGAATAAACTTCGCGGCCAATCGACTTTGTGAAGAGGCTACTTATACTGAGAACATGAGCCAAAACATATACTGATTATGAATAAATCCCGTGCATGAACTGGTGAACGGCCTTGTAGATCAGCTCGTCACTTAATTCCGAATGCCCATTCAACGCAAATGCGATGTAGGTATTGATCATCCCTAGAAAGGTCGCGGCATAGCGTTTGTATCGTCCTTTCATGTGTGCCAATGCCTGAGCAAATAGCATTTCCAGCAGATTGTGCTGCCGCTGGAACAACTCGTCTGTCATCTGAAACGATTCACTTTCCGGTGGGGCAAAGTTTGTCGATAGCAGCAGACGGTAAAAGACCGGGCTTTCCTCGGCGAACTGGAAATAAGCGGACACCACCCGGTACAGGTTCAACGGCAAATCACCCTGATAGTCGGCTGCCTCTTTGACTCGACAGTACAGCGCCTCAAAATGCTCTGACAATACTGCATCCAGGAGACCATGTTTGCTGCCGAAATAATGATACAGCGTCGGTTTGGTGACGCCTGCCGCATCGACGATCTCCTGCACGCTGACCGCATCGTAGCCGCGGGCGGCGAACAGGTTGAGCGCTTGCTCTATGATGATCGAACGGTTGTTACCAGACATAAACTCTACTATACCGTTCGGTATACAGATTGTCAAATACGGAATTTATGAGGGTTTGACAATGGCAGCCATGCCAACATCTCAATCCTCGTCTTGCCACGAGGCCCAGCACAACGCTTCCCCGTGAAACACCAGGGACATTATGTCGGGCGGCTTACCTTCGATATCGGAGAAATCCATACCTTCCAACCCGGCATCCATCAACTGGCGGGCGGCCTGATACGACTTTTCATCCTTCCACAAGGCCAGCCCAACCATTCGATCCGATAGTGTATCGCGCAGGCCAAAAACACCGATCAAGCCCGATGCATCCTTAAAAGCCTCGCCGAACTGCCGCATCATGCGGGCCAGATCATCTTTCTTATCAGGGTATGGTTCGTGAATGGCGATGCGAATGTACATCAGCGTATCCTCCTGGATTCAAGTGAGTGAGTTATATACTACTGGTGTTTCGGGTTTTTACATCAGATTCCTGAAACACTAGTATATAACTTTGGTATAGCTTAACCCTAAGAATTCTGATAGTGAAATGACTAATTTGCCTACCAAGTATACTATCACACCAGGGAGTAACAGCGCTCCAAGACCCCGTAAAAAAGTATCACATAAATCTAATCTGATTTTGTGGCAATTCATATTAGCTCGGAAGTTGATTAGACGATTGTGTTAAATACGGATAAACTGTCCCCAGGGACAGGACTTTTGTAGCCTCATCGCAGTACGTAGGAGAAGAAACATTGCAGCGAGTCGTATTAATTGGGGTTGCCGGGGCATTGGGGGCCCTGGCAAGGTACAGTCTGGCCGAATTGGTGCAGCGATCAACTCAAGGCGGCTTTCCCTGGGGAACGATGGCCGTCAACATTTTAGGAAGTTTTTTGTTCGGGATGATCTGGACGTTAGCGGAGGATCGGTTGGTTATCAGCACGGAATCCCGCCTGATCATCCTGACGGGTTTTATGGGAGCATTTACCACCTTTTCAACTTTTATTTTCGAGACAGGGGGATTGCTCCGGGCGTCACAGTGGATGCTGGCCGCGGGGAACCTGCTGGGACAGATCGTGGTAGGGTTGGCATTCCTGGCGTTGGGGATGGCAGCTGGGCGGCTGTTCTAATTTCGTGTAGACCTTTTGGGTCTGCAACCACCTTTTGTAAAGGGGTACGAGATGCGCGAGTATAAACTCTGGATCAACAATGAATGGGCCGAGACGGACAGCGGCGAATTGATGAGCATCATCGATCCGGCTACCGAACAGGAGATCGGGCGGGTTCCATCCGGAACGGTGTCAGATGTTAACCGGGCGGTTGAGGCAGCAAAAGCAGCTTTCCCGGCCTGGCGTGATCTACCTGCCGATACACGAGTCGATCTGCTGCACGAGGTGGCGAACCGTCTTAAAGCGGCGGCTGCTGATCTGAGTGTCGCGTTGACCCATGAAACAGGCCGGTTACAGTGGCGCAATCAATGGTATATCGAGTGGGCGGCGCGGGTGTTCAGCCATTATGCCGAATTAGCCCGGAGCGAACGGGGCCGGGTGATCCCCAGTTCGGAGCCGGACGGGCAGCTTAACATGGTGCTGAAAGTGCCGTTCGGGGTGGTGGGCTGTATTGTTCCCTGGAATTACCCGATTCTGCTGCTGGCCTGGAAGATGGCTCCCGCATTGGCGGCAGGTAATACCCTGGTCATCAAGCCCGCCTCACAGACTCCCCTGACCACGCTTGAAATGATGCAAGCTGCCTTTGACCATCTGCCGCCGGGCGTGGTCAATGTGGTTACCGGGCGGGGTGGGGCGATTGGCGATCCGCTGGTGCGTCACCCTGATGTGCCCCTGATCGCCTTCACCGGCAGCACCGAAGTCGGCCAGCGGTTGATGGAACTGGCCGTGCCCCGCGTGAAGAAACTTCATCTTGAACTGGGCGGAAAAGACCCGGCGATTATCTGTGCTGATGCCGATCTTGATCAGACTATCCCGGCGGTGATCTGGGCCGGATTCCTGAACGGTGGGCAGGTGTGTACCAGCGTGGAGCGGGTATACGTTGAGCGGCCTATCTATGATGAATTTGACCAACGGCTGGCCGAGTTTACCCGGCGGTTGGTGGTTGGCTCCGGCTTTGACCCCGAAACGCAG
>JBNKDD010000424.1:0-4179 GCA_050288085.1 Anaerolineae bacterium | reverse complement strand
ATACCAATGTTTACCGTAAGGGATATAAATCCTAATTTTATTACCGTCAGAATTAATTTTGTCTCTTAAATTTTCAGTAACACCGTAAAGCATCTGAAATTCAAAACGGGTACGTGGGATATTTCGTTCGGCGGCGTAGGCTTTGATCGTCTCAATGATCTGCTCATCGTGTGTGGCGAAACCGGGATAGCCGCCCCCGCCCAGGGCAGCGTTCAGCAGAATTCTGGCCTGCCGGATGTAAGCGGCATCCACGTCGCCTTTCTGCGGGAAGGCGATCTCAGGCGGTTCGTTGTAGGCCCCTTTGCACAATCTCAGCCCGGCTCCCTCTTCCGCCAATGCCAGGACATCCTCCTCGCTGCGATACAGCATCGACTGGATCACAACCCGGACATTGTCAAAGCCGTCTTCGCTGCGCAGTTCGTGGAGCAGATCGAGTGTCCGTTCGGTGTAGGAACTGTCCTCCATATCCATCGTGATTGTCAGTCCTCGCACCCCGGCCCGTGTCAGGATGGTGTGCATATACTCCCGGCACAACAGGGGATCGATATCCAATCCCAGCGCCGTCAACTTAACCGACACAGAAGCCTCTACACCGGCATTTTCTATCGCGTCGAGTAGTTCGCTGTAGGCATCGACATAATGGTTGGCCTGGTCAGACCGGGTAACGCTCTCTCCCAGCAGGTTGATGGTCGCCATGATTCTCTTCTCGTTGAGTTCGCGAGCGGCCTCAATCGCGTCTTCGATCTGCTCCCCGGCTACAAACCGGCGTACCACCCGGTAAGTCACCTTCCACTCGGTGAGCAGTTGTTTGGCCCGGTCTTCCTGTGAGAGTTTGATCAACAATGCACGGAGCATATCAGTTTTCCTTATTGAGTGACTCTGGTCGATAAAAACCCAGTCTGCCGAGCGTAAAACACCCGACTAATGGAGAAACCAAAATGAACTCACATAATCTTGTCGTAGGGGCGAGATATATCTCGCCCCCTACATTAGGCGGATTCTATTTGACCTGTCCATAAGGATGATACGTCGAATTCGTTCGATCCCAAAATTGAGTTCGTTTTATCATGGCAGCGAAGCTGACCCATATCATTTTGTAGCAGTGGAAGTTATTCCGCTGTGACTTTCTCCGGTGCGTCCCCACCCATCGTTTCGTGATAGGCCATCCCGAACAGGGTTCCAACCGCGAGGCGGCCCAACAAAGCCGCGACCCCCAGCAAGAACGGATACAGACAGGACAGCACAACCGTTGATGTCAAGATCGAAGCTGTCATTGACAGCCCTATGATGATCGCATAGTAGATCAACATGGCGATGGCATAATGCTTGAACCCTTTTCGCATCAAAGCCCAGACTTCTTTGAGTTCGAATGCACTTTTGAAGGAATCTTGTGCAATCATCCGGGTGCTGGCGATCAAGGCCAGGAAGCTCAAAAACAGCAGCGGGAGCATAACCACCATCGATAGGCCCGTCCCCGCCGACCAGAATGCTATCGCTCTGAAGAACAGCGCCGGGTCATCGATCCCCCGGATAAAGTTGATCACTCCCAGGGCGTACAGGGCATAGACCGGGCCGAGCACTATCCAGTTTGGCAGGCTATAAATAGCCAGCACACCCCAGTAGCGCACCCCTTCTTTGAACAACTCGCCCCAATCATCCCAGTCTGGCATGCTGGGATTTTGACCCTGCATGGTCTGCCGCATGACGCGTACACCCATTCCATACAGCGGCCACATCAGGGGGAAAAGCAGCATGCCCGCCATCCCCATCAGCATCCCGATAGCAATTTTACCAAACCACTTCTCGCCTTTGAACGGAAAAGTTAGCAGTTCCCCGGTAATCTTCATTGACAGGTTCACCCCGGTTGTGATGTCAGAATCATATCACTAGTATACATGTTTATCCGCGCGGAGTGGGGGTAATCTCGTGGGTAGTGGTACAATCCACCGGCAATCACATTTGATGAGGGTAGTATGTATATAGCTGATCATAATCTAAATGAAAAAGTCTTCGTCGTCGCCGAGATCGGTGTGAACCATGAGGGCAGCCTGGAGACGGCCAAAATGCTGGTCAAGAAAGCGGCAGAGGCCGGAGTTGATGCGGTCAAGTTCCAGACCTATCTGCCCGAAGAGTATGTCACGGCTGCCGACAAGGAGCGATTCGCGCGGGTAGGGCGCTTTGCCCTGAGCACCGACGACTTCCGCCAACTGTCTGACCTGGCGCAATCCCTGGGCGTGATCTTCTTTTCCACCCCATTGGGCATATCCAGCGTCGATGCATTGGAGCCATTTGTCCCGCTTTTCAAAATCTCCTCGGGTGACCTGACCTACCATCCCATATTGGCTCTTGCAGCTCAAAAAGGTAAACCGGTTGTCCTGAGCACCGGTGGGGCCGCTGTCGAGGAGATCGATGCGGCGGTGGCGGTACTCAAGAAGCATGGGCCAGATCGCCCCCTGAGCGAGTGGCTGCTGCTCAATCAGTGCGTGGCCTGCTACCCGGCTCCCGCCGATCAGATCAATTTGCGGGCAATGGATTTTCTCCGCGACCGCTACGGTGTGCTGGTTGGCTACTCCGATCACACCCTGAGCAATGCCATGTGTCTGGCGGCAGTGGCGCTTGGCGCACGCTGGATCGAAAAGCATTTCACCGACCGCAAAACCGGGCGCGATTTCCACGACCACGCCCTATCCAGCGAACCCGAAGAGATGGCCCAACTGGTGCGTGATATCCGCGATATTGAAGCCGGATTGGGGCAGGGGGGGAAGTTCCGTGCCCCCTGTGAGGAAACCGGACTGCCGCGTTTGCGGCGCGGTATCGCCGTCAGGCGGGATATGAAAGCCGGGGAAACGATCACCGCTGGCGATATCACCTGGCTGCGCCCCGAATCGGACTTCCCCATTGGTTCGGAAAATCGGGTGATCGGTCGGAAGTTGGCGCAGGATGTGCCGATGGGGTATCTTCTACGTTTTGAGTACCTGGGGGAACTAGATTGACCTGCCTTATGCTCCCTGGAATAGCTCAATAAATACGTTCTAGTTAGTTTACCCATCAGTAGAAAAACCTGCTCAATTATGAAATCACTCACTATCATTATTCCTGCCTATAATGAGGGCTATGCCATCAGCCGGGTTCTGGAACAGGTTAAGGCTGAGTGTCAGGACTTTGTTGAAGAAATTATCGTCGTGGATGATGGCTCTGAAGACAATACCGCCCAACTTGCAAAAGAAGCCGGTGTGCATGTTATCCGCCATGCACGGAATATGGGTTATGGGCAGTCGCTCAAGTCAGGCATCCGGGCGGCACAGACAGAATTCATCTTAACGATGGATTCAGATGGACAGCACCGGGCAGCCGATGTCCGGCGTTTATGGGAGCAAACTTCCAATGAAGATGTCCAGCCCGATATGATTGTCGGCCAGCGAACCGGTTTGATCCACAGCCCGCTGTGGCGCATGCCGGGGAAGTGGCTGTTGGCCCTGATGACGAACTACCTCGTCCGCTACCGTATCCCTGACCTTAACTCTGGCCTTCGTCTCGCCCGGCGAGATGTTCTGCTTAAATATCTCCATATTTGCCCGTCGGGTTTTTCCTTCTCTACAACGATCACCATGGCATTATTGAGCCAGGGTTACAATGTTATTTATGTCCCTATCACGGTTGAAAAACGCCAGGGGAAAAGCACCGTATCAATTGCCACCGGTTTTCAGACCATCCTCCTGATCCTGCGAATCGCGACCCTGTTTGACCCGCTGCGAATTTTCATCCCGGTCAGTCTTTTCATCGGGGCTGTTGGTGTCATATGGGGGATCCCCTACGCGCTGAGCGGCAGGGGAGTCAGTGTAGGGACGATGCTGGCGATTGTGACGGCTACTCTGATGTTCAGCCTGGGGCTGATCGTTGATCAAATATCACAGCTTCGCCTGGAGCGCTACGAATAATGTGTGGTATTGCAGGTGTTTTGAACATTGATGGTTCACCGGTGCAGGGTGAAGTTGTCAGGCGCATGACCGATGCCATCGCCCACCGGGGGCCAGATGACGAAGGACTCTACCTGGATCAGTCTGTCGGCCTGGGACATCGCCGCTTATCGATCATCGACCTGTCGCCTGCCGGTGCACAGCCGATGTGCAATGAAGACGGCACGATCTGGATCACCTACAACGGCGAAATCTATAACTT
>JBNKDD010000423.1:0-4182 GCA_050288085.1 Anaerolineae bacterium | reverse complement strand
GTGGCAAATGTCGCGAGATGAACCTTGTGCCCTGTCGCCAGATAGTTGATCATCTGGTAGGCGCGTTCTCGTCCGCCGGATAGGGGTGGGATTGGGGGCTCGGGGGCTAACCACAGGATTCTCATTGCAATAACACCACGCCCAATTTCGCGGCTCCACCTAATATGGCTGCCAGCATAAGCGGCCTCCACAACGCGGGCCACCATTTGATCCGGACTCCTGATGGCAGGTTCAGCGCGATCAAAACGACGGCGAGCAGTGCCGAAAAAACGAACGAAAATGGGATTGCCAGTAGATCGCCCCACAAAAAGAGCAGCAGTAGACTCAGAATCCAGATGGCTGCCGTCCAGATGGCTGAGAGGCGCAGCCCTCGCCGGGCATCGTTGGTGGCGTAGATGACCGGCAGCAGCACCGTTGCCAGCGCATCGAGTGGAGTCTGAGCCAGAAAGACAACCAATGGGCCGACAGCAGGATGCCACTCCGCGCCAAAGATCGGCTCGACGAGCACCGGCGCAAGTGCCATCCCTACCGCCGCCACAGGGAAGCTGGTCGTGGAGGCCAATACCAGCGCCCCGTTTAACAGGCGGTTTAATCCATCAGGATCATCTTGCAGACGTGAGAATACAGGAAATCCTACCCGTGCTACATAATCGGCGAGGATGCGGGGCCAGCGAGCCATGTCTCGTGACCAACTCAAATAACCGACCTGCGCCCCCGCCAGCCACAGCCCACCCAGGGCCGGGATGATTTTATCGATCATGAGGTGTAACAGCCCCTGGCTCTGGTAAGGCAATCCAAAGCTCAGCAAAGAACGGATCACACCGGGCGATAACCGAAATACCGGTCGCCAGGGCGCGAAAAGGTTGACACATAGCGTCCCGGTCAGGGTCGTCGCCAGCCCGCCTGCCGCCAGACTCCACACCCCCAAACCATTAAATGCGGCAGCAATGGCCGCTCCCTGCCCGGCAACCAGCGAACTGATCTCGGCCCAGGCCAGTAAATCGAAGCGCAAGGCACGGTTCAGGCGGACAGATGGGACTGTGCCCAATGCACTGACCATAGGTTCAATCGCCATCACCCGCAACGTCCAGATCACCCTATCGTCCAGATTGTAGATCAGGCCAATCACACCCGCCCCAGCAGCTACAATAATCCCCAAAACTACCGCCAGCAGCACCCGGAGGGTAAATCCGACCTGCTCCTCGGCTGTAGAGAGGTCTCCGCCGCGTTGGACAAGCGCCGAACCAATCCCGGCATCGGCGACCAGTGACAACACGCCAACCGGTAGAAGCACAATGGCGAATGCGCCAAAATCAGCCGGGGTGAGCAGCCGGGAGAGGACGATGAGACTTCCCATCGAGATCAGCTTGCCTATTCCCCCGCGCAAGATCAGCGCGATAAGCCCCTGGATTGAACGACGGCGTACATCGTCAAAGTTTAAGGGGGGAATGAAATCCTGCATTTCTCTCTCTGATCTGGAAGCAAGCGCATTTTGGATGTAAGCCAGGCCCGCATGTCGGATTCAGTTTAATCTGGATGGGACACTGGTGCAACTGCCTCCCAAGCCGGTCGTCAAATCCTGTTCAGCTTGACAATTTGCCCGCATACTTTACACTTAAATGATGTAAGCTGGGAGTAGTAGTAGAGGGGAATGATTGTGATAAGTTGGAATAAAATTAAATCAGTTCCACCCATAGTGCGCTTGATCGGCCTCGGTATCATGCTGGCGCTGATCACAGGCTGCGGAAACCTGATCGGGCTTCTCAGGCAGGGCGGGAGTGCAGGGGCATGTACCACGCCAACCGACTCCTTGATCACGGTTGTACAACCTAACTGGCGTGAGGTTTTCGGCTGCCCAACCTCTGATAGTTACCCGGTGGAATACGTCTGGATGCCCTTTGAGCATGGCTCTATGCTGCTTGACCGCACGCAGCACGCCATTACTGTTTTTTATGATGATGGAAGCTTTGAGCAATTTGATGATACATGGCAGCCTGACGATCCCGACAGCGATCCTACCCTATCACCTCCGCCGAATCTGTATCAACCTGACCAGGGATTTGGGAAAATCTGGCGCGAGCAGCCCGGTATACAGGAACGTCTCGGCTGGGCGACAACATTGACCGTCACCTACTCTGATATCTCGCAAGAGTTCCTCGATCAGGGGGTGATTGTCATGTCGCTGGGCAATGGTGAACTGGTTGGCCTGTTCCCCTTCAACAATCAGTGGGGGAGGTTACCGGTTGAGGCAGTGCCGGGCTATTATGGTGGGGGGATACCGGCAGTTCCTATCATCGGTGTGGTGACCCTGGCGGTGATCGTCATCATAGTGATTCTGGGACTGATGTTAGTGTTCTTCAGGCGCAACCGCGACAGGGATTGATGCTTCTCCGTCCACAAACCTGGAGTGGTCTTCACCAGGGCGTCTGGCGTGTTCTGGTGTTGAGCCTCCCCATATTCTTTAACCCGTTCAGCCGGTTTAACTTCGAGCCGGATAAGGCGGCACTCTTCCGGGCGCTAACCTTAATTTTGCTGCTGACTTACTTACTGAGTCTTCCCCGTCATCGCTTGCAATTCAAGCTCTCTTTGATCGCAGGATTAACGGTGGCGCTGTGGGTTTTGGTCACGCTGGCGACCGTATTTTCAATCGAGCCGGGCCGGTCATTCTGGGGGGAAGCCAGGTGGGGGCAGGGCTGGCTGACTCTGTCGGGGTTTTACCTGATCTTTGGATTATCGTTCTCAGGTTTACGCGATCCCTCAGATCGTGAAGCTCTGGTCGATGGGCTGTTATTTGCGAGCCTGCCAGTCTGTATGTACGGGATCGTCCAACGCCTGGGGATCGACCCTTTAACCGTTGTTCCACCCTGGGAACGCATTCAGAGCACGCTGCCTCACGCCAATGCGTTAGGCGGTTATCTGGTGATGGTCATACCCTTTACCCTGTACCGATGGCTGAATGAGAAGGGCTGCCAACGCCGGTTGTGGGCTGGACTGGGTGCACTCCAATTGGCGTGTCTGCTGCTGACTTTTTCGCGAAGCAGCTGGTTGGCGGCGTTAGGTACCGGCTGGGGAGTTCTGGTGTTTTGGACATGGAAAACCCGTCGGCGAACCCTGACCCGCCTCTTGCTAATCGGGGCACTCGCCGGTTTGGGGGTGCTGGTCGGACTCAGCTTATTGCCCACCGCCAGCCCTGATTCCCCGTCGTGGTGGCAGGCGCTCAGTTCATTATTCCGAACATCCAGCCCGACGGTACAGATTCGTCTGCTGGCATGGAGCAGCATTCTCAAGGCGATCCTGGCTCGTCCAATTCTCGGCTATGGCCCGGAGACGCTCGAGTTGGCACTACCGCGCTATCTACCGCCGAGGATGGCTTTTTATGGCAACCTTAAAGCGATTGCCGGGCGCGGCCATAATGAGCTTCTAGAGTTGGCCTTATTTGCAGGTATCCCGGCGGCGTTGGTATACGTTGGATTGTTGAGCCTGACTATTCGCAAAGGCTGGCTCAAGCTGAAATCAGGCGATTCATTAGCCCTCCCCCTGTTGGCTGGCCTGAGCGCGGCAGTCATTCATCACTCAGTTGATGTAGCGACCATCACCTCTAGCTGCTTCTTCTGGCTCTTTCTGGGGATGCTGATCGCCCCTTCGGTGGAAGCAGCCGCCGACAACCAGGCTGAACCACAGCTCAAGTCCACAGCCGTTCGATTGGCACTGATTGTCGTAACCATTGCAAGTATTGGCGTGGTCAGTGTCCGCCCAATTGCGGCGGATGTGGTAGGGCGAGAGGGCATGGCTTTGGTGACGATCCAATCCTGGGAGGATGCGGAAACCACCCTTGAACGCGCCGAAAGACTTGATCCGCGTCCCTATGCTTTTACCAGCCTTCAAGCCGAATTAACGCTCAGCCGGATGGAGTCAGAAAACACAATTGATCCAGCCATGTTAGCCAATATCGCCGACCGGTTGGAGTCAGCACTCGATCACACTCCTACCGATGTTGGTTTATGGAGGCAGTTGATAGAGATGCGGCGCTTACAGGCTTTTGAACTCGAGCCGGACTTCTGGCCGGAAGCCTATGCAGCCTGCGAATCATTACTAATGGTCACACCATCAGACCCGGATTCCTATATGCTTTGTGGTGATTTACGTCTCTGGGCACGCCAGCCCGCAGACGCGCTGCTGTAC
>JBNKDD010000422.1:0-4182 GCA_050288085.1 Anaerolineae bacterium | reverse complement strand
GACCAGATGCGCCCCGCGACCGGTCAGTGCGTTCAGGTAGAGCGGCAGGGTGACGACCAGGGTTTTACCCTCACCGGTACGCATCTCGGCGATCTTGCCCTGGTGGAGCACCAACCCGCCGATGATCTGCACATCGTAATGGCGCAGACCAATCGTGCGGACACTGGCCTCCCGCACCGCCGCGAAGGCTTCCGGCAGGATGAGATTGAGTGCTTCCTGTTCAGCCTCCAACAGGCTGTCATTGAGGCTTTTCTGTTCGTCGGTCGGCAAGTGACGCAGGATGGTGTCGATAGCCTCCTCGACACTATGCAGGAAGCTCCGAAGCTCCATCTGCTTATCAACAGGCGGGATATCTTGAAGGGATTGCTGTTCAGCGGTTAATGGGATCGCTTCAAGGGTGGCCTGGATTGCTTCAGATGGGATCGGATCGATGATCTCCTGCTCGGCAGTATCCAGATAATACTGGAGGGCCTGCTGCCGCTCCATATGAATCCGTGCTTTAAACAGGTCGGTTAGCGTACCCAGGCTCTCATCCGGCAGTGCCGGGAGATCAAGAGTCTCTGCCGCCGTGTTGACCTGGTCTATCACCGACTTATATTGTTCTAGCTCGCGCTCATACGGATTACCGGCCAGTCGGTCGATAAGATTCTTAAACATAGTTTCTCTCTTAATGTTATCCCCGGCCTCACAAAAAACAGGCCACTTTGATCAGCATCATTCCGTGACCTGCTTGATCGGCCAGATCATGTAAGCCATGATTGATTGCATTTATCTATAGGATACCAAATAGCATTCTGATCTGCGATAGGCCAATTGCGGGGGGATGGCTTTCATCGGGGACAAAGTCACCCCCTGTGATGTGCGACCTCCGCTCGCCATCATCCGCCCCCCTTGCAAGGGGGGCAAATCCGAGCATAGCGAGGATGGGGGGTAATGATTACCAGCCGAATCGGCCACCAACTTTAAATACACTCAATTGCGGGGGGATGGCTTTCCGGGTTTCTTCATAAAATTTCATAAATATCAGGTGATTATTTGATAAAATAAAGCTGTGTGACAAGTGAAGCTGTTTCCGATTAAACCGATATAAGCATATAATGGATTTTAGCCCATTCGAAAGGGAATATGTTGAGGAGTCTAAAGATGGGATCAGAGGGTAGCAAAGATGAGTTAGTAGGTGTAAAGAGCAAAAGTGTGTTGATTGTAGATGATGACCCGGATGCACGCGCCGTCCTTCGGGATATCATCAGCATGATGGGATTGGGCACTATCGAAGCACCTGACGGCAGGCAGGCTCTGAATCTAATCCGGCAAGAACAACCAGACCTTATTATTCTTGATTTAATGATGCCTCAAATGGATGGATTCAGTGTCATCAACATTCTACAGTCTGATACAAAGCTGCGACATATACCGGTAGTCGTTATGACGGCAGTGGACACCTTGCAAATCGAAATGATCGCGGTACTTCCCGGCGTATCAAAAGTAATTCGAAAAGGAGATTTTCGGGTGGCGGACATTGTCGCCATTGTGAAAGCTCTGTCGGAGCCTGATATGATACATTAAGGTTAATAAACTATATGCGAAGAGTTCGCTCTATTCTCGTCGCTTTGATTTTAACAATCTTAGTGGCTATCTTTGCTACCACAGGCTACCAACGCGCTGTTCGCAATACCGGCAATTTTAAACTGGCGACCGAACGAAAAGCCCCTGCCCTGGCAGCATTGAGGTCTATCCAGAACAGTGCAGCGACGGCTGCCCTTAAGGGCGTCAACGCCGCCATCCGGGACGACGAGATTATCCACCGGGACACGCTTGACAATCACCAACCAGGTGGTGAACGGAGCGAGGGAAAAGACGAGCGGGAAACGTTCTATGGGAGCCTGGAAACTTACGCCGCACTGGCCGAAGACCCGGCGCTGGTCGAGCCGATTGAGCAGGCAGGCACCCATGTATTTGAACTGACCGATCGGATCAGGGAGCTAAAGGCTCAGGGCGTTGTCGGAAGCGAGATACTGGACTCACTTGACGAGCTTGAGGATGCACAAGAAACGCTCGATCAGGTGGTAAATCGGGCCATCAGCCGGGAGGAAGCCGTATTGGTAGAAGCCAATATGCTCCTGGCGGATAACCTGGTATCTCCCCAGCAAATCGGGATTAATGTTTCTATCATATTATTCCTGATATTGGGTTCGGTGTTTGCCATCGACCGGTCCAACGCCCAGCGCCAGAAATCACAACAGCGCATCGAAGCACAGAATAAAGCCCTGGTCAAAGCCAACCGCGAATTGGCCGTAGCCCGTAAACAGGCCGAAGAAGCCTCACGGCTCAAAGATGAGTTCCTGGCAAATATGTCCCATGAGCTTCGCACCCCGCTTAATGCCATCATCGGATACACCCAGATCATTCTACACGGTATCAGCGGGGAGCTTAATTCGCGCCAGCGTGTGAATATGGAACGCATCCTGTACAACTCCGAAAATCTGCTGGCGCTGATCAACGATGTACTGGACGTAGCCAAGATCGAAGCCGGTCGCATGGAGATCGTCCGGCGGCCCTTCGAACTGCGGCCCTGGGCTGACAGGGTAACGACTCAAATGTCCGGGCTGGCCGAAAAGAAACAGCTTGATTACCGGGTTGTGGTGGATCAGGCACTCCCTAAGGAGATCGTGGGCGACGCCGAGCGCCTGAAACAAATTCTACTCAACTTGATATCGAATGCGATCAAGTTTACGGAAAAAGGAGGGGTCACCATCCGGGTTGAACAATGTAATCAGGAGCACTGGGCAATCAGTGTAGCCGACACCGGTATAGGCATCCCGGCACATGCCATAGAATATATCTTTGACGAATTTCGCCAGGTCGATGGCAGCAAAGCTCGCCAATTTGGGGGCACCGGCTTAGGGCTTGCTATCGCCCGAAATCTGACTCTCATGATGGATGGGAAGATCAATGTCACAAGTGAATTGGGGGAAGGCAGTATCTTCACCGTGACCCTGCCCTTAATCACCAGGGCAGAGGATGGGGTTAGTGAGAAAACAAGGAGTGACAGTCCATGACTGATCAAGAGATTTCCGATTGGGTGGTTCTGATCGTAGACGACGAGTTGGACAACCTGGATATTCCGAAACAACTCTTCGAGCATCACAAAGCAGAAGTACATACCGCCCTGGACGGTACTGAGGGATTGGTGGTACTGGAAAAAGTGACACCAACATTTATTCTGCTCGACCTGTCCATGCCCAAGATGGACGGGTGGAAGATGCTTGAACATATTCGAGGCAATCCACGCTGGTCAGATATCATCGTCATCGCATTGACCGCTCATGCCATGACCGGCGACGAAGAACGGGCGCTGGCAGCCGGGTTTGATGGTTATATTGCTAAACCCTTTTATTTCGAGAGTTTCCTGGATTCAATTAAGGACTGCCTGGCATCTGTTAAAAGGTAAAAATATCGCGGAGGCCAATGTGCACAAAAAAGATTGGCATGTTTTGATTGTTGAAGATGTTGAAGATGACGTTC
Source organism: Anaerolineae bacterium (assembly GCA_050288085.1). Lineage (GTDB taxonomy): Bacteria > Chloroflexota > Anaerolineae > Aggregatilineales > UBA3940 > JBNKDD01. The sequence goes on along the minus strand of JBNKDD010000422.1, from coordinate 657 downwards.
AGGTTGTATCTCAGGTGCTTGAGCATCACGGGATCACAACCTCGGTAGCACGAGATGGTAATCAATGCCTGGAGATGGTCCAACACATGGAACCCACCCTGGTAATCATGGACCTGGCAATGCCGGTAAAAGATGGTTGGGATACCCTGTTTGAACTACGCGCTAATCCCCTGACAGCCCATATCCCGGTCGTTGCGATTACGGCCTACCACTCGGCAGAAGTAGCTCAGAAGACTATTGAGGCAGGCTTTGATGCTTATTATCCTAAGCCTATTAACCCGGCAACCATTATTGAAAATCTGGCAGTAGTGGTGGGCTAAAAATCCTTCCGGGCCGGGGTTGTTTGTGCCCGGCCCCTGCCCGATCAACGATTCAAGGAGCCTGGATAGGAATTCTAAGTTCTTGAAAACGCTCCAGCACGAAGGACTTTTTTATCCGTGCATAGGGATTGTACTCGGCGGCGCGAGTCTCTGTGCTGATCTCCGGCGGCAGTTCATCCAGGATAATTGCGCGGCCATCACTCCCCTTAGTTACGACGATGACCTCGCTCCAGCTATGAAAACTTGGCTGATACAAAGGATGACCTTTAACAGCTTCCGCGGGGATAATTTCGATCCCTGCATCACTCATATCCCAAGTCCCGATAAATTTTCTAGG
>JBNKDD010000421.1:0-4186 GCA_050288085.1 Anaerolineae bacterium | reverse complement strand
GAAAGCGATGCATCTATTCAAGAAGGGGCTGAGTTCATAGATACGCAGGATGAATCTGTCCATGTCATCATGGATTTCTCGATGTTCACTTTTGACCTGTCTTCGGTGATTGCCGGGGCAAATCTGACCGCCCGTGGGAATAATCCTATCTTTCACCATCCCAATGTTCGCAGTGTCATCTACGTGACAAAAAGTAGCCTGACGGCATTGGCGGCCAAAGGGATGGATTCGGATGTGTTTGGAAATTTGAATATCAGTGTGTTTGGCACGCTTGAAGAAGCCCTAACCCATGTGAGGGCGCTGACCTGATTGAAAGCCGCCGCGAATGTAGAAAGAGTGAGCAACAAAGCCGCCGCGAATAAACTTCGTGGCTATCTGCTCTTTCCCGCTCCTTTTCGCGCATGAGCCAACTTTTTTATGCCACCAAGATTAACAAGAGTTTCATGATACGAAACTCCTGTTATGCAGCGGTCAAGTCTCCAGCTTTCTTTTTCCTTGAGGCGATGTAGATAGCACTTCCCCCCGCCAGCAGTCCGATCTCCAGGATACCGGAAATAATGAGACCTGGACCGGATGTCCACAAGCCAAGGCCAACCTTCGGCGAGCCATCAAATAAGAGTGGTAGATCGGGGCCATGCACGAAAAAGTCCATTATCCAATGGCTAAAGACCACCAGTCCCACAACAACCCCTGACCGGCGATCTCGGTAGACCAGGTATACGATTCCAGCGGCCAGCAGCGACCAAACGATGCTCATCAGAAGCCCATGCGACCAGGGTTGATAATCGATATTGAAGTAGGTAATACCCGTCCGAATATCTACCTGTTTGTAGAGCATGGTTTCGATGCCGATGGCTGTCAGTCCGAACGCCAGGAAGTCAAGTAGTTCGCTGGCCAGCAGCAGCAGCCAGAGGGGTGCTTTTGGTGCAACAGACTTCGCTGCAAATCCGATTGCCATGTGTCCAGGAGGGCTCATTATTTACTCCGATTCTATAGCTTGCCGGTTGTGCACCTATCCTCCAACGGCAGGCGGCGGTTGACGGCGGATCACGTCGAGGAGGGCGACCGGTACGGCTACCAATTCGCGGAAGCGGCTGTAGGCCAGAGAACGGCGTGAGTAGCCCCAGGGCCGTTGGAAATCAGCCGGGACACCAACGACCTTGATCCCCAGCGCGGAACAGGTCATCAGGGCGCGGTCGAGGTGGAAGTTCTGGGTGATGACGATGGCCTCATCCACGTCGAATTCGTGCTTCGCCCGGTAGCAGCTATCGTAGGTTCGCAGGCCACCGCGGTCGATCAGGATGGCCTCTTCGGGAACTCCACGAACTATCGCATAGTGGCGCATGGCCTCCGGCTCGTTGTAGTCCGGGGCGGCGTTGTCGCCGGTCATCAGCAGTGTATCGATTTTACCTGCGTGGTACAGGTCAACGGCAGTCTGCACCCGGTCGGCTAACATGGCACTCAGACGGCCATTGGGCAAAACCTGCGCCCCCAGCACGATCCCGACCTGACGCTCCGGGACTTTCTCGGCAGTATAGGTCCTGCCCCGGTAGATCAATGCCAGTGAAACCCGCAAAAAGGACGGGGTAAGCATCGCCAGTAAGACGGCGATCAGGGCCAGACGGAACATTAACTTCAACATTCTACCAATAAATCGCAAAAGCAATGTCATTTGAAACCATCTCCAACCAATCAAATCTATCCATTCGGCAGGCAGGTGGGTGGTCCTGAGCCGCGCATCCGGCGGCTGATCCCGGATCAGGTCGATGATGGCAGCAGGGATCGCCAGGAACTCACGGATGATACTGATCAGCATATAGTGAGCATCATAACCAACCGCTCGCTGATAGTCAGCGGCCACCCCGACCGCATCGATGCCCAGGGTTTGGCAGGTCATCAGGGCGCGGTCGAGATGAAAGTTCTGGGTGACGAGGATCGCGTCCTGGATGCCATAGACCTGATAAGCCCGGTAGCAGCTATCATAGGTTCGCAAACCCAACCCATCGAGCAGGATGGCCGAGTCGGGAACGCCACGCTCTATCGCATAGCGGCGCATTGCCTCCGGCTCGTCATACTCCACCGAGGCTCGCGCCCCGGTCATCAGCAGCAGATCGACCTTGCCTGCGTGGTACAGATCGATGCCGGTCTCCACCCGGTCGATCAGCATATCGCTGAGGTGGTCATTGGAATAGATATGCGCCCCAAAGATGATCGCTACCCGCCGCTCAGGAACCGACACGGCGGTGTAGGTTTTGCCCCGGTAAGCCAGTGCTAAGGCAATCCGCAGTATCAGCGGGGTGACCAGCACCAGCAAAAAGAGCCGGGCTAAGATCGGGATGATTCTCAGGGCGGTGTTTACGATTCTTCGCACTATCGCTGACTTTCGTTATTTGAGAACACCACAATCCAAGTGTAGCGGGGGATTCTGTATCTTTCTACACGGTTGGTAGACGATTACGCGGTGAATCACCCCCCTCCCGGCCCTACGCCCATATGACCGGGCATAGACAGAATCTTTTGGCCCTCACCCCTAAATCCCCTCTCCCTCATGGCTATACATTACCCATAAGTGGAGAGAGAGGTAGAATGTGAGGCAAAAAAGGAAAGCAAAATAGGAACAGCAATACTGGGAGACAAGCGTCTGGACAAGAGACAGGCGCAATTGACGGAACAATTAAGCACGATGAGTGGGGCGAATTTATCGAAAACCATTACGGGTTGGGGAAGCTTAAAAGCAGGGTACCGGTTTGTGAACAACGAAAGAGTGACGCATGAGGGATTGTTCAAAATCGAGCAGCAAAAAACGTGGGAGCGGATAGAGCAGGCGGGAGGCGACGTGTTGCTGGCGGTGCAGGATACCACCTCGTTCAATTTCGCCAAGCGAAAAGCACTAACAGGATTAGGGGTACTGGAAGACAATAAGACCCCTGGCTTTTTTGCCCACACCACGCTAGCCCTAAGTGAGGATGGCGTCCCCTTCGGGGTGCTGGATCAGCAGGTTTGGTCTCGTGCGAAGAATACGAAGCGTGATAAGGAAGCGCATAAGGGCATTCCGATCACGGAGAAAGAAAGCTTCAAGTGGCTGCAAGGGCTGCATAGTTTGCCCGAATGTCCCCGACAGATCATCACGGTCTGTGACCGGGAAGCGGATATCTATGAACTCTTTCAGGATGCTCATAACCGAGACCTGGCGTTTATCGTTCGGGCCTCCAGGAACCGGCGTCTAGAGGATGCCCCGCTGCTCCGTGAACATCTACGAGACCTTTCGGCGGTGAGCACCTACCGCCTGACGGTACACCGGCAGGTTAATCAAGCCGAGCGGGAAGCGGTCTTGGAACTGCGGTATGCCACTGTCACCTTCTTGCCCCCCCGCCGCCAGTTGTCAGCCCGCGTCATGGCTTTGCAGCCCCTTGACCTTCAAGTTATTGAAGCCCGCGAGGTCAATGCCCCGCCCGATGTAGAAGAGCCCGTTCACTGGATTCTGTTGACGAATTTACCGGTCAATACGCCTGAGGACGCTTATCGGATGATCCGTCTCTATTCCTACCGGTGGATCGTTGAACGCTTTCATTTTGTCCTCAAAAGTGGTGGTTGCGACTTTGAGCAGAGCCAACTGCGCACCATCGACGCTTTGCACCGGCTTCTGGGATTGTGTTCTGGCGTCGCCTGGCGGTTGCTCTGGTTGACCTACCAGGCTCGATCCACTCCTGATGCCCCTTGTACGGTGGCTTTATCTGATGCTGAATGGCAAGCTCTAACGTCTTTTACCAACAAATCTCGTTTTCCTGACACCTCTCCGCCACCCCTCAGACAAGCGGTTCGGGCTATTGCTCAACTTGGGGGCTTCATTGGCCGAACATCCGATGGAGAACCCGGTGTTAAGACTTTATGGCGTGGCTGGCAGCGCCTTCAAGATATCACTGCCACCTGGTCCCTTTTTCACCCCCCCTTAGATGTGGGTAATGTATAGCCCTCATGGAGAGGGGACTTAAAAACCGGCTTTTCTTGAGTGAGATGAAGATGTGATTGGTATTACCATCAATCTTTCCAGAAATACTCTCAGGGTAAGGGGAGTCAAGATCAAGAATAATTACCGTTTAAACGGCGGGAGCTGCGTCTTAGCAGCCAATTACCACCGATAGTAGGCAGCACTATCGCGGCCAACAGCCACCATTTCCAGTGAGGC
>JBNKDD010000420.1:0-4199 GCA_050288085.1 Anaerolineae bacterium | reverse complement strand
CTCTGGCGATAGTGAAGTAAAAGGTTGTACCCACCCCTCGCTCCGATTCACACCAGATACGCCCACCATGACGTCGCACCAGGGTTTGAACATAAGCCAGGCCCATACCTTCGCCCGGCACATCCTGCAAACCTGCCCGCCGGAACGGCGCGAACACTTTATCCATATCTTCTTCTGCGATTCCCCGGCCACTATCCTGAATGCGGAAGAGTGTATCCTCTGATCTTTGTTCAGAACTGACCTCGATCTTGCCGGGGCGATCCGGGTCGAAGTACGCAACAGCATTGGTCAGGATATTGCCAAAAACCTGCTCCATCGAGACTAAATCAGCAGTAATAACCGGCAAGTCACCCACAGTTACCTTGACACCTTGTTTTTCAATCTGGTAAGCGAGTGAATCCAATGTCTTCTCTACCAGTTCCTTCACATCTATTTCAGCCAGTTCAAGTTGCAGCCGCCCCAGGCGGGACAGTTTCAGAACGGCTTTGGTGAAGGTATCCATATTGCTGACCGAGGACTCGATAAATCGCAGGGCTTCAGGGATATCTTCTCGCAGCGCATAGCGCATCTGCTCTTGTTTGGCTGCATCGAGGGAAGGAAGAAGCTCCTCAAAACCATCCATCACATCTTTCAGATTCAAGCGTAACTCAGAAGCAAACCCCTTGAGGTTAACGAGTGGGGCACGCAAGTCATGCGAAACAATGTAGGCAAAATGCCGAATCTCTTCGTTCGCTTCTTCTAGTTCCCTGGTACGCTCCGCCACACGTTGTTCAAGCTCTTCGTTGAGTTGGCGGATTTTTTCTTCCGCCTGTTTGATCTCAGTGATGTCATGTCCAACAGCCTGTAACTCAACGACCTGACCATCTTCACCAGTAATGGGTTGGATGACCCATTGGATCCAGCGCTCCCTGCCGTCCGCCGCATAATTCAGGTATTCACCTGTTAGCAACCTGGGATTTTTTGCAAGCTCTTCAGCTTCTCGTATGGTCGCCTCGCGGAACTCAGGCGCGACCATGATCGTAAAACTTTGCCCGATCAATTCTTCACGGGTTTTGCCATAAAATCGACAGTAAGCATCATTTACAAACGTCAGTATGGTATCTGGCCGGTAGCGGCTGATCAGATCAACCTGACTTTCAATCAATGCCCGGTAGCGTGCCTCACTCTGGCGCAGCGCCTCCTCGGTCCGTTTCCGCTCGGTGATGTTTCGCGCAAATGTACAGCTCAGTTCCTTCCCCTCGAATTCGATATAGTTTGCCAAGACCTCTACCGGGATGAACGTTCCATCTTTAGCCATATGCTGTGTTTCAAGAGGCGGTGGCCCCTTTTTCACGACTTCCCAGATGGCGTCTAAATCAGAATAATCAAATACTGGATTGAGGTCTCCCAACTTCATACTGAGTAGTTCCTCGCGCGAGTACCCTAACATGTGACAGGCAGCTTCATTTACATCTACAATCCTGGTGTCTCGGTTAATCCAGTAAGCTGCATCCGTCATTCGTTCCAGGGCAAAGCCATTCAAACGCAGCTTTCCTTCGGTGCGCACATGCTCGGTGACATCCTGTACCGTCGAGATCATAAGATTTTGTTCCCAAAGCGGGATGTTCGTAGCCGTGACGACTCGCTGTTCGCCACTGTCGGTTACGATAGGTATATTCTCCCACCGCATACGCGAAGGGTCTCTACTGGCAATATCCGCCGTAATGCGTTCACGTATTTGTTCGCGGAAGTCAGGCTCTGGATACACATTTTCGAAAAAGCCCTCCAGGGTGTTTACCGCTTCGAGTGGATGTCCGTAGATTTCACAAAACCTGTCGCTTACAAACATAACCCGTCCGTCATCAACGCTATTTATGGCAAATCCAATCGGCGAATTCTCCAGAATGGCGTCAATAAATCGTTTTTGTTTCTGCAACTCTAGTTCAGACTGTCTACGTTTTGTGATATCAATCGCTATACCAACAACACCGTCTGGTTGGTTTTGCAAGTTATAAAATGGTGAATAGATCACATCAAAAATAACGCCCTGAACTTCGTTCATGGTATGTATCATTTCACCAGCCAATGCTTTTTTGATGCCTTCAAGCACATCCGGATCATCGCGATACATTTCCAAAGCAGACGTTCCCACTACCTGACCTGGAACCAGACCGATCTTTTCCAGGTCTCGGCCTTCAGAGAGGGTGAAAATACCATCGTTGTCCAGCATGAATATAATGGCCTGAGCATTCTGCACCACCGCACGGAATTTGTGCTCACTTTCCTGCCGCCCAATCTCTGCTCGTTTCCGCTCGGTGATGTCCTGGATCGTGCCAATAACTGCAACAAGGTCGCCCTGGCTGTCAAATTCCGGTTCGCCCAAACCATGAATCCAGCGTTCTTCCCGATCATTATGTCGCACAATACGAAACTCTTTATTGAATCGATTATGATTTTCCAGGACATGCTCTGTCAGATAGTGGCGCATCTCCTCTTTTTGATCGAGGTGTATCAGATCAATCCAACTTTCTATGCTTCTAGGGTAATCTTTGTCAATGCCATACAACTTATCCAAAGTCAGTGAGCCAACCCATGACCCTGACCTGACATCAAAATAGTATGATCCTATTCGGGCTACAGATTGTGATACCCTCAAGAGACGTTCGTTTTCTCGCAGTGCCTTTTCTGCCTGCTTACGCTCGGTGATGTCTCGAACAAACGAACAGCTTAATTCCTTGCCTTCAAATTCGATATAGTTCGTCGTCACCTCTACCGGGATGAGCCGCCCATCTTTGGCCCGATGCACCGTTTCAAGTGATGGAAGCCCGGCAGTCTTCAGAGCTTCCCAATTGGCAGGTGAGGCGGCCCAGTCTAACATCGGATCAATGTCCGATAAAGACATTCCGAGTAGTTCCTCGCGCGAGTAGCCGAGCATCCGGCAGGCCGCTTCGTTCACATCTACAATGTGCTGTTCCACGTCTAACCAGTACACCGCATCAGACGTTCGTTCAAGGGCAAAGCTGTTCAGGCGCAGGGCCTCCTCGGCTTGCTTGCGCTCGGTGATGTCTCGCGCAAATGTACAGCTCAGTTCCTTACCCTCAAATTCAATATAGTTTCCTATGACCTCTACCGGGATGAGAGTTCCATCTTTAGCCTTGTGCCGTGTTTCAAGTAGTGGTAAGGCTCCTCTTTTTACAGTTTCCCAGACGGCGATTGGATCGGAAAAATCAAATCCCGGATCGATATCTCCTATCTGCATTCCGAGCAGTTCGACGCGCGAGTAACCCAGCATGCTACAGGCCGCTTCGTTCACATCTACAATTCGAGCGTCTCTGTCAAACCAGTAAACCGCATCCGCCATTCGTTCCAGAGCGAAGCTGTTCAAACGTAATGCTTCTTCCGCTTGCTTGCGCTCGGTAATATCCCGGAACATCCAAACGCGCCCTGTTTCCTGTTCTTCCCAAACCAGGGGATAGGATATCCGCTCGAAAAGCCTACCATCTTTTAAACGAAGGACATCGCTGGCAATATCTGAACCCTGATATAGTGCATCAACTCTGGCGGTGAACTGCTCTGGATCGGCAAGTTGGGGTAGAACATGTTTAATTAGAGTCTGGTCATCTCTGGTTTTCACGAGCTCTTCAGGGAGTGCCCACATCTGGCAAAATGTAGAATTGTAATGTGATATCTGCCCACCCTCATTAACTACAAGCAGCCCATCCTGCATGGATTCCATTGTGGCACTCAAAACTGCCTGGTTTTCCTTAAGCGTTTCTACTGTCTGTTCTAACTCGGCTGTTTTCTCGGTAACCAGGTGTTCCAGTTGCAGCGTATGTTCCTGAATCTCCTCGAACAACCGCCCGCCTTGCAAGGCACTGCTGATCTGCATCCGCAGAGTCTCACAGATGATTGCCTGGGTAGGATCAACATCAAGAACCAATATCCCCAATCGTTTATCACCAAAAGAGAGCGGCTCTACAATCAGGGAGCCAATCTGGTGAATAGATGACATGGCTTCAGGCACTAATTGACACGACGGGAAACTTAATCCATCAGGCGGCAGGTCAACAGGTTTGTTATCTTCATAGGCAAGTACGAGCCGAGCCCAAGGTTCGGGTTTATTCATATCTTGACACAGCGAGAGATAGAAATTAGAAAAGCCCAGGGCTAACAATTTCTTACTGATTGTGTCCAGGAGTGACTGCTGTTCCAATGATACA
>JBNKDD010000419.1:0-4217 GCA_050288085.1 Anaerolineae bacterium | reverse complement strand
GGATTAAGTTTAATGGCCTGGTCGGCGTCTGCTATAGCCAGCTCATACTCTTCTGACAGATAATAGGCCCAGGCGCGAACGTTATAAAACTCAGCGTTATCGGGGTCAAGCTCAATGGAGGTGGTGAAATCGGCCAGCGCCAGATCATAGTCTTTTAATTCAAGATAGGTGCGGCCTCGCGTGTCATAGGAATAAGGATATTCAGGGTCAAGCTCAATCGCATGGCTGGCATCTTTTATTGCCAGATCATATTCACCTAATAGATGGTAAGTCCAGCCCCGATGGTTGAAAGCCGCGGCCAGATTGGGATCAAGCGCAACAGCCCTGTTATAGTCTTCCAGTGCTTCGTCATATCTCCCTATATCCCTAAGGACGTTGGCGCGATAATAATAGGCATCTGCATAATCGGGGTCAAGTTCAATAGCCGCCGTATAATAATCCATCGCCAGCCCCATGACACCCATATTATGGTAGACAGCCCCCAGTTTATAGGGACCGTCCGGGTCATCGGGTACCAGTTCGATATAGGTCTCGAAGTCGTCAATGGCTTCGCCGTAAAGTTCCCAATCCAGAAAAGCCGATCCCAGTTTGAGGTAAGCCGCCGGATCATCAGGAAGCAGTTCCATATAGGTGGTGTGATCTGCACCGGCCAGTTCGGGTTTGCCTGATTTGTAATAGGCGATCCCGCGATAGAGGAAAAAGTCTGGATCAGTGGAGCAAAGGTCAATGGCCGTTGTGTAGTCCCTGATAGCTTGCTCATAATCTTCAATAAAAAGGTAGACCCCTGCCCGATTGAAGTAAGCCGTCGAAAAATTGGGTCTGAATTGAACTGCCTGATCATAGGCTTTCAGCGATTGGTCAACGTTATCCCATTGAGAAAAGATATATCCCTGGAAAAAATATGCGACACTTACATCCAGCCGCTCAGCCTGTTCTGGTTCGAAGTCCATATCAGTAGCTCTGATAAAAAGCCTCAGGGCAGAGTCGTAGTCCAATTCATAATACGAAATTTGCCCCAGTGTCATCAGCATCAGGTATTCATACTCAGCGGGCAGATCGGTCTCAATAGATGAATTGTATGTTTGAATGATGGGGTAACTTACGAACGCCTCCTCATGTTGAGTGTACTGATAAAGCGGGATAATCTGCCCGGAACGACTGCTTCCCCAAATTACCAGGGTAGCCTGATACCGTTCGCCGATGTCGGAAGCTCTCAGACCTGAGTCCGGGATCTCGTGCAGATATTCCAGGCGTACATCTTTGAAAATATGGATGAACCCGTAATCAGCTTCTTGTTTTTCGTTTTCCAGGCGCGTCGAGAGCGTGTCAAAGATACGCGGGCCTATCGTTTCGTCGGGGAAGTCGGTCACGATGATCAGGATTTCTTCCCCATCAGCTTTGGGGAAAGGCGTGAATGTAGGGGCTGGGGTCGGCTGGGCTGTGCCGGTGGGAAGGATATCAGCGGGGGGAATGTCGGTAGTTGGGGTGACAACGGTGCTTGCTTCTATGGTTGGCCTAGTAGCAATGGCGAAAGCGAGCAGCGTGCCGAAGATGCCGATCAGCAATAATAGTATGGTTACCGGCAGCCAAAGGGGAATACGATCAATTAGCTGCATTAAACCGGTTGGCTTCTCATCCGTCATCCGCTGCCCCCTTTATCGCTCAATGCCTACAGAGCGAATCTCATCACCCAGCACATTTTTATTATAAGCAAATTAGCACAGAAAGGATATCAGATACCGGCAGCGAGTTTGTCAGTTGATCGAACTTATTGTAGAAATACGATGCGAGGTGAATTTTGGCTATTCTTCGATCTGTGCTCCAACGGGTCAACCGTGCGTTTTATCGTCTGAGGGTAGTATTGGTCGAGAATCCAATGCTGCGTTTTCAACTCTCCCTGCTGACTCTGGCTGCGCTGATCGGGTTTGCGACCATTGGCTATATGGTGATCGAGGGGATGAACCTGAGCGACAGCCTGTATATGACGATGATCACGATCACGACGGTGGGCTTCGGCGAAGTACAACCACTATCAAATATGGGGCGGTTGTTTACAATCAGCCTGCTGTTATTGGGCGTGACGGCAGCGACCAATGCGATCAGCAGCGCGGCAGGATTAGTGATGGGGCCGCGTCTATGGGACTCCATACGGAAGATGAGAATGGAAAGACTCCTGGCAGAAGAGATCAGAGATCATTATATTGTGTGTGGCTACGGACGGATGGGTCGACAGGTCACACGGGACCTGATCAAGCGGGGTGAGGCGTTTGTGCTGATCGATGCCCGCGAAGAGCTTGAAGAGGAATTGCTCGAAGACGATATCCCCTATGTGATAGGCAATGCCACCCGCGATGATGTACTGCTCCAAGCTGGGATCAAACGAGCGCGGGGCCTGGTCACGGCGTTGGATGACGATCCAGACAATATCATGACGGTGCTGACGGCTCGCGAATTGAATCCCTCGCTGTTTATTGTGGCACGGGTTAGCCAGGGTGAATCGGAGCGGAAACTACTAAGGGCGGGGGCTAACCGGGTGGTCAGCCCGTATCAGATCGGCGGGCACCGGATTGCGTTGGCGTTGATCCGCCCGGCTGTTAATGATTTTCTCGACAGCATTTTTCACTTCGAGCGCGGGCTGGATGTGGATATCGGCGAGTTGTATATCCACAAGGAATCCCCATTAGTAGGAAGAACTGTCGGAAACTCCGGGCTGCGTGGGTCACACCGGGTGACAATTCTCGCGATCAATCAGCCCAATGGAGAGATTGTGCTGACACCGGATATTGATATGCCATTGGAAGCAGGCTGTACGCTGATCGTGATCGGGCCACCGGATCGGGTGTATGATCTTGAGGGGACTTATCCCCGACCAGGGCGAGAGATTGAGACATAGACTGAGATATAGACATAGATCGCCGTGGCAGATTTCGGATATACTTTACAGATACTACTGTTATAAAAAGGAACAACTCATGGCAATAAAGGTTGAAAGACTCCCCGGCGAGCCGATCGTTATTTATCATTACCCAGAGAAGCTGAGGGCCACCAGTGAGATCACCGAGGCGCTTCAGGAAGCGATCAGCGAGCATCAAAGCACAATGGATGATGAGCCGATCATCTGGGTGATTCACAATGCAACAGCATTGAAGATCGATTTCAGCACATTGATCACGATGGTGGCAGCCCTTACGAAAGATGGCCCGGAAGGGTTTAACGATCCACGCATCAAGGTCGCAGTCGTCACCCAAAGTGAAATCATCCAATTTGCGGCAAAATCCACCCGGCAAGAACAATATGGTAGTTGGAATGTGGTGGTGTTTGAAATGCTTGAAGAGGCTATTGATCACATCCGCGAGGATATCGCGGGGGGGAATGTGTAACCACTGCGAATAAACTAATCCTCGTAATACCCAACAAGGAGAACCTCATCGATGACTCCCTCACCATTCATATGGTTTGGCCTGTTTATATTGGCAATGATCCTGATATTTCTTATTCCCTCCATTCTGCGGCAATCTGAATTTAACCAAGAGCTTGAGCAGTTGGGACTGGTTCCGCTGGAAGACAGCCAGTTCCTTGATGAACGGCTTAACGCGTTAATCAGCGGGACATATACACGAAACAGCCGGAGCCTGGAGCGGAGCGGTTATACCCTGGTCAGCTTTCAATTGATGGAGCATGTGCGGGGGGATACGGATATCCAGCACGGCCAGTTTATGGCGGTGATCTCACCCCGGCTTGATCTGCCCCGCTTTACGCTGCAATCTCCAATCCCACAGTTGGTCACAGGATTGGTGAACCGGTTGGATGAGCAGAAACTATCCATGACGCCGCAAGCTAATCTCGGAAACGCCTACCGAGTGTATACCAATGAGCAGATCGAGCAGGTATTGACGGATCGAGTCAAGACAGCTTTGATAGACGAAGCGCTGGTATCGACCCTGCATGCCGGTGGGGATACGCTAGCGTTTGCCATTTCGAGAGGGAATAGCTACACGAAACCAGGACGGAAGATCACTGCGGAGGAGCTGCCGGGATTGCTCATGAGTCAGGCGGATTTTCTTTTTACTCTGTTCAGGGGAGACTGATTCATCAGGGCAGCCCTATTAGGCATTAACGAAGTTGAGAAAACGGTATTTGTGCTTAAGGGGGGCGCAAAGCCTTGCGCCCTATTCCTGTCAAGTTAAGCTCTTGTAAATCCGATTTCTGGCCCTCAC
>JBNKDD010000418.1:0-4218 GCA_050288085.1 Anaerolineae bacterium | reverse complement strand
AATGGATGGTGATGCTCGGCGACGCAACGGAACGCTCAGCCGAATTTGCCGTTCAATATCACCGAGTGGCAGAAGAGCACGGCTGCCATTTTCTGGACACATCGACCATTATCCAATCCAGCCCAGTGGACGGCATCCACTTTGCCCCAGGTGAGCATCGGAAGCTTGGTAAGGCAGTCGCTCAGGCTATCAGGGATATTTTTGGTTCTGTTTAGGCGCAAAACGTTATACTTGAAACGCTCATGACAAGGCAAACTGATACAAGCAGCAGCTTAATCTGGACGAAATACATCCAATTTGTCTGTATTTGTTTGTAATTTCACGGACTATCTGGTAACATATAGACTATAAATATGATATTAATTACATAAACTGGGACAATTGTCCCGTTTATTTCACGATAAAGAGGTTCTGATCAAATAACTTGCCGACGTTTTTCTCCCGACACAGTAGAACGTCGGTTTTCCATTAGTGGTTTCCAATCGTAGACTGGTGGTGAATGAAAAAATGACGGACGCGGAAGTAGCAGTGGAAGTGGAAGAGAATGCAGTATTTTTTGAGGGGGATAATATCAATATCCCTGAGAATATTGATCATATACCGGCAGACGATGTTGTAAGCTTGTATTTTCGGCAGATGGCAAGCGAACCCCTCCTGACTCATGAACAGGAAATCGAACTTGCCCGACGCATTGAGACCGGCCAGGAAGCTCAGGATATGTTGGGTTCGAATCCTGACCTGACCGATACCGAAATCGAAGATCTAGAAAAGCTTGTTTTTGAAGGTCAGTTGGCCCGTGAGCACTTTGCACGGGCGAACACTCGTCTGGTGGTCAGCATTGCCAAACGCTATCGCAATCAGGGTTTCCCGATGGCCGACCTGATCCAGGAAGGGAATGTCGGGCTGATGATCGCAATTGACAAGTTTGACCATACACTGGGCTACCACTTCAGTACCTATGCCACCTGGTGGATCCGGCAAACCATCACGCGGGCATTGGCAAAGAAATCCCGCCTGATCCGGCTGCCGCTCAACCGCTCTGAGAAGCTGCGCCGCATCGGAGCCACACAGGAAATATTACGCCAGGAATTAGGCCGCACACCCACCGAAGATGAGATCGGCGAACGGCTGGATATGGAGTCGGATGAAATTCGGGATCTGATCGATGGTGTACCGCAAACTATCGCCCTGGAAATGACCATTGGTGATGACAGCGAACTCGGCGATCTGATCGAGGATGAGGACTCACCCAGCCCTGATGAAGCCATGGATGTTATTATGTTGACCGACGTAATCGAAGACATCCTGGGTGAATTGGTCCCGCGCGAGGCCGACATTTTGCGGCTGCGCTTTGGCCTGGACGATGGCAGCCCCAAGACCCTGGAACAGGTCGGCGATGCGCTCGGCCTCTCACGTGAGCGTATCCGCCAGATCGAGGCGAGTGTTCTGCGTAAACTGCGTGAACCTTATTATCGCCAGAAGCTTCAGGACTTCGTCCCGGCATAGTACATACTATTTGGAAGACAGACGGCCTCGCTTTGAGAGCGGAGCCGTCTTTTTTGTACAGGTGAAATAATCATGTTGAACATTACGGATGCTGCCATTGCAGCGATCAGACAAACAATGGCCGCCAACGGCCACGAGGGATACGCCGTCCGATTGGCGATCACGGCACGGAAGGCCGATGCATTCGAGTACAACTTTGGCTCGGCACATCCCTCATTGAAAGGCAAAGAAGAGGTTGCTATCGAATCGAACGGCCTGACGATCTTCATCGCCGAACACGATCTCTCCGACCTGGAAGGGGTGGTAATTGACCTCAAACCGGAGGGCGGATTCAAGATCGATAACCCTAACCCGGTCTGGCGCGACCCGTCAGGGAAATCGGTGGCCGAGGTGATGGAGCGCAAGATCAACCCGTCGGTGGCTTTTCACGGTGGGTTTATTACCCTGGTTGATGTGAAGGATCGGAAGGCTTACATCAAGATGGGGGGTGGCTGCCAGGGATGCAGCCTGAGCAATGCCACCCTCAAGCAGGGTATCGACAAAATGATCCGAGAGGCGGTGCCGGAGATTGAAGAGGTGATCGATATCACCAAACATGAATTAGGGCAGAATCCATATTACACGGCTGCGACCGTGCCGACCGGAGCAGCGTCGGCTCTGGAATAAAAACCAAGGGCACAGCATTGCTGTGCCCCTTCCCCCAATTGCCCGTACCAACTACACCATCAACAAAAAATACCACAATCCCAAGCACTAACAATATCACTAAGCCCGCTACAATAAGACCAATCAAAAATGCCTGTGATGATCCCAGATTGGTACGATAAGGGTCGATATCCGAGTCGAGGAACTGATCCCGCTCACGAGCGGAATGGGGCCGCTTGAAGCGGATACGCGAGTCGTCGAACTTCTCGACCAGCTCCCATCCAGACAGCGCTTCCTCTTCGATCACCCGTTGAAAGGTGGCCGGGTTACGAAATGCGCTGGAGGCGCTGCGCACGATCTTAAATTCCCACCCTTCCGCCAGTTCTTCAGGGGTATAGCGCGTCATGTCTTCCTCTTCTTCTTGCTGTTGTGCCGCAGCGGCAGCCGCAACTGATGCTCCGCCGGTTACAGCCGGGATCCAACCCATTGTGGTACTCCTCTGATCATTCAGACTGATCATAGTATAAGGTTGCAGGAAGTTTTGACCTACCCCAATTTGTGGGGGAAATGGGCAATCAGGCTCCCAACATCGGGAGTCCTTTGATCAACTTATCGATCCGCTTCCGGTGCCCGTACAGACCCACCCCCAGGTAACTGATCTCTCCCGGTTGTTGGGCAGCCAGACGGTCTATATATTCTTCATAGTATTTTGAGCTTTGTGCCGTCCGGTTGAAATCAACCACGAAAACATCCTCGCGGTCGATGGCATTGTTCCTCAATTGTTTGATTTGTTCTGGATCAGCCTGCAAAATAGGGATCGGGAGCTGTGTGATCCCGATATGATCGACGCCCGATTCGTCCGGGACATCCGGCCCAACAAACTCGCCGATCCGCTCGCCCAGTGTGATCGACAGCACTGACGCAGTATTGGCAATCAACCAGCGAGGTAATTCAGGATCGATTACCAGAACACATTTTGGATTTTCCATAACTAATCTCTCCTCTTGTAGTAGCTACCCAGGTAGCGACTGTATTATAATAGGCGTTGAAACCTTCGTCAATATGGCGGAATACAGGAACGAGACACTGTGTCCAGGACACGGCATGCCGTGCCCCTACGAGATTGTTGAAACTCATTGTTTCACTATAGGTAAGCGGAGCCAGCCATACATGAAATCAGACTTAATCACTACCATCCAGCAGCTTGGGTTCACCGAATATGAATCGAAAGCCTATCTTGCCCTATTGGAGCAAGCCCCCCTATCCGGTTATGCGGTGGCCCGCGCATCCGGCGTGCCCCGTTCAAAAATCTACGAGGTATTGGAGAACATGGCCGAGCGTGGGGCGATCATCGCCAGCAATTCCGAGCCTACCCAATATGCCCCGCTGCCCCCTCAGCAGTTGATCGCGCAGATCCGGCAGCGGCAGCAAACCCTACTTGACGAAGCAGAAACCGCCCTCGACCGTTTCCAGGCGCATACGGCGACCCGTGACCTGATCTGGGATATCCGGGGTAGAGAAGTGATCCTCAGCCAGGTGATCGAGATCATCAACCGGTCGGAAGAAAGTATCTTGATGCAGCTCTGGAGCGAGGATTCTCATCTGGTTGGGGATGCTTTGCTGCAGGCTGCCGAACGTGGTGTGGATATTTACATCGTCGGCTATGGCCCGATCAATTTGCCTTTTGCTCATATCTACGATCATGATCTCGTCGATGATGTCACGCGCGGTGTGGGCGGTCGATGGGTCGTCCTTTGTTCGGATACGAGCGAGATTATCGCGGGGATTGTCTCTCTCGGCGAGGACAGCCGCGCCGCCTGGACATCGCATCCGGGGTTGGTGATCCCGATCAACGAGCAGATCAAACATGACCTGTACATCCTCGATATGCTCGACTCGCACCGCGAGATACTCGAAGCGACTTACGGCCCCGGATTGGTGGCCCTCCGTGAGAAATACGGCAAGCCTGCGACCTATGCCCATCTGCTGCCCATGCTGAGGGATATACTCGATTGATGGAGGCTGTTTTGATAAATGTTATCAGGTACTCGAAAAGACATCTTCGCT
>JBNKDD010000417.1:0-4225 GCA_050288085.1 Anaerolineae bacterium | reverse complement strand
CAGCGACAGCGCCCAGCTCAATAAAACGGCAAACTTGATCCTCCCTTTCATGCGACTTTGTCCTTATCCTGAACCGGCTCCTCATCGAGCCGGAGAACGTTCTGTGATTGCTCGTCGCGCGTCCACAGCTTGACCATTGGCTTCAACGCGGCGATGAAGGCATCCTCCACCGAGGCGAACTGTGCCTCTTCCGGGGTGGGGTAGATATGCTCGAATTGGTAGTTACGCCGCATCTTGATCCGCCCCTTCGATCAACTGGTTCAACTGGTGGGCAATCGTCACACCCTGGTCGAATAGTTCTTTGCGCCCGGCGTTCCCGGCCAGGCGGCTCGCCCCACGAACCGCGCTCCGCAGGTTGACCAGATTGCCGATGATCAGGCCGTTGGTCAGCCGGAGATAGGCGGTCTGCCGCTGTTTGTTCTTCCCGGCGAAGTTGTAGAAATCGTCCATGAAGACGGCCAGATCGCGTTGGAGTCCTGCTCGTAAATTCGTCATGTTTTTTGTTCCTGCTCAAAATCGGCCTCTTCGCCGTGCCTCTCGCCATACTTGGCTGCGACCAGGGTGCTGGCGATCCCATTTGCCTTGCGAAGGATGACCTTCATGTGATCAATCGCTTCTCCCGGCTGCCCTTCGGCGATACTGCCCAGGGCCTCTGCTGCCTCGTCGATGATGTCTTCAGCGTCGTCAATGGCACGCTGCCGTGCCCAGTTAGCATTGACCGGCCATCGTTTAGGCGCTGGCATCGCCACCCTCCAGTCGATCCGCGTAAGCCTGGATCGCGCTCCGCTCCTGCCGCTCACGGATGGCATGCAGGTAAATCCCGTTGACCTCCCGCAGCAGCGCGTTTTCTTTCCGCAGCTTTCGGAGCCTTCCCGCCGCAATTAGCACGATCACGGTTAGAATCAGCAGCCCGATCCATGAGCTTTTGCGCGTCACGAAAATGCCTCGCATTTTGCTGTATCCTGTACGGTAGAGTAACTTTGTCCCCTGTCCGCTCTCCGAAATGAGAGGGTCAGGCGGCTGGCTCACTCTTGTGTCGGCGAAGAACTGTCTCAATTTGGGACACATCTTCCCCATAATTGGCAAAAAAATATTCAATGATGTCATTACTGACTGCACTGACTGAAGCTTCGCGGCCACGTCGCGCAGACTTGACATTCTCAAGCTTATCCCTGGTTTGGGGCTTGACCATAACACCAATGTGTTCAGTTCTATTTTCTGGTTCTGGCTCAGTTCCATGTTTTAAATAGGTCATATCTGTCCTCATTATGGGTCACATCTGTCCATAATTTTAGACGATTATTTTAAAGTTTGCAAGTATAATAGTGGATGAAATACGAAATTCTAACCAAATTGTGTCAGATTATGGCTACACAAACCTTTAACACCCTCGCAGAATACATTGAGTATGTCTTGGAAGAGCGTAATCTCAGCCAGCGCGCCTTAGCTGATATTGCTGGCATCTCGCATAAGACCATCGGGCGAATATTGGCTGGTGATCCTGTTGATCCTGATACCATTCGCCGTTTGGCTGAGATATTGCCAGCTGATCCGGTTTATCTCTTTCGCCTTGTCGGATACCTACCGAAGGAAGATGACGAGCTTAAAAACCAACTCGTCCGTGAAATCGAATACCTTATGAAGAAGCTGCCGGAAGAGTCGCAGCGCCGCATTCTGGAGATCATCCGCGTCGAGCATCGCCTTCAGGCCCAGGGTGATGACAGCGGCGAGTAAATCGCCGGATCAGGGGCATAAAGTAGAAAGCAAAAAGGGCGCAATAGTGCGCCCTTGTGTTTTTAGCAAGATATCTCTCAATTAATCGTTATAGTATCCAACTGTTTCTTTTAGATGAGCTGAGTATTTATAGATATCAAGTACCTTATCAATCGGTACACGCTCCTCATTTTTCTCCTGGTCGATGAGGCCCAGGTACTTTTGCGCCCGATTGAAGTGCAAGCGGCATATCGGCTTCCGGTTGTTGTCATCCAGCAAAATCCCGCAGTAACTTTGGGTATCCCGCATACACACCCGCTCAGGATCAATAATCTCACTCAATATGGCTCTGACTATCAGGTGCCCGGTGACTTCGCTTTCGGTAGTGATGATAGCAGTTCCTTCCTCATCCTCTGCTTCGATTTCTGGTTCGGGTGGCTCTTCGACCAGTGCAGTGGCGGATTCTAATCGCTCTTTTATTTTGTCGTTAATGAACTGCCTCAATGCCAGCTTGGTGATATCCGCGAATTGCTCCTTAACACTTGTAGATAGTCGGCCACTATATACCTTCCCAGCAAAAAAGCGGACAAACTCCTCTTCGGGCTCAATGGTTTGTTGTTCCATGATTTGCTTGATCGCATTGGTGTACTTAAGCTGACTGGCTGTGGTCATAATGTGGTCAACATCAAAGGCCGATTTCGTAAACTTTTTCAGCTCGTTGACCTGGCGATCTCTAACATCAAGTATGTTGAATTCTAAAAATGGTCTTTCATCCATGATGTTAGCTTTGTCCAGGTCGGTAAAAAATCGGTAGACAATGCCATTAGTCAGGATGCTAAACCGAGCGTCAGTGACAGTGAAATAGCGCTGAAGTTGAGAGGCGTGAACAGATCCCAATTCGCAATTAGCGCTCTTTGCTTCGATTAAGATGATAGGCGCACCGTCCTGCATAATGGCATAATCGACCTTTTCTCCTTTCTTCACCCCTATGTCAGCTGTGAACTCTGGTACTACCTCAGTGGGATTAAACACGTCATAACCTAGAGCAGCGATGAAAGGCATGATAAAGGCCGTTTTAGTCGCTTCCTCAGTTTCGATAGAGCCCTTTTGTTGTTCTACCTTCACTGAAAGCGACTGAATTCTCTCTATGAAATCCATTATTCGCTCCTTATGTTTGATAAAAATTAACATTGCCCATCATAGGATCATCATAGCATAGAAGCAGGGGCTTGTGAAGCTAAATAGAACTGCGTATAGACTCTATGTCATAATTGCTGCTACCGACGCTGGAAGCAATAGGTTAGTCACCTACGATGATGAAGCCATTTTCGTCTACGGGGACGGTCTTGCACCACTCCTCGAAGGCTTCCTGCCAGGTGTCGCGACCATCAGGGAGGGTTGTGCCATCAGGGAGAGTTGCACCCTCTAGCCATCCCGCCTGAGAGAGTTGCTCAATAGTAACTTGTCTTACGTCTTCCAGATTGGTGTAGTACAGGAATGCCCCTTCCAGATTGGCCCTCCACAGTTTTGCCCCTTCCAGATTCGCCCAGGGCAGGCTTGCCCCTTCCAAATGGGTGCTCGACAAGTTTGCCCCTTCCAGATTGGCTTTGGCCAGGTCTGCCCCTTCCAGCCGGGCAGTGAACAGATGTGCCCCTTTGAGGTTGGCTTCCAATAAGTCTGCACCTTTAAGGTTGGCTCCCTGCAGGGTCGCCCCTTCCAGATTGGTATTTCTCAGTTTTGCCCCTTCCAGATTGGGAGTGAACAGTTTTGCCCCTTCCAGATTGACACTCCGTAGGTTTGCTTGGCTTAATTTGGCTGCTATCAATGGTTCTTCACCCCAAACTACTTCTCTCAGATCAGTGAGATGGAAATCCCCACCAGCACGTAATCCTTCAGCAATGTCCTTGTCTTTCAACCAACCCTTATGGCGAAGCAGCCGCACAGCCTCGGCTGGGAAGCCTGGCACTGTGCTTGACAGTTGATTGATCAGGGCCCGTTTCTCCTGCTCATCCAATTGCTTTTGATATCTCACCAGCGCCTGATCGACATGCTCCTTAATTTCCTGCTTCCGAGCTTCTTCCGCTTCCTCTGCTTCAGATTCTTTTCGTCTCCCTCGCAGGATTTCAATCAACCCGAACGTCAAAAACGCCCCCAACATCTCTGTGCCAGAGTTTTGCAGAAACCCATCCCACCACAGGCTCCAGTCAATCTCACTACTCAGACTATGCTGCCAGCGTGAAGTGAAAGCAGCCGCTAAGAAAAGTGTGAAGAGTGCTGCCATGATCAGCCAGTCGATAAATGCACTGGTTCGGTTGCTGGTTGTATCGGCCATCGTTGCCTCCCGGTTTTTTAGTCAACGATAGCATATCGGCGCAGGGAGGCAAGTGGGTAGTGTCGGCGTTGCCCGTCACCGCCACTTGAAGCACAATAGGGACACACTACATTATTAGGGGGGAGCCATGAGTGAAGAAGTTTGGTTAGTGCTGGCCGGAGCAGCAGTTCCAGGGCTTAT
>JBNKDD010000416.1:0-4227 GCA_050288085.1 Anaerolineae bacterium | reverse complement strand
CCGCCACTCAACGGGGATTATCCTACCTCGCTCTGGAAAGTTCCCTGCCAGGTTGAAGATATTCACCTGCTGACCCTACCCGGTGATCTGGCTGAGGGGGAATATCAGGTTGTGATCGGGATGTACGATGCAAACGATCCAAACTACGCCCGGATACCGATCAGCAGCGAGGATGGTACACCCTATCCCAATTACGCCGTCCCGATTGGAACGATCACGGTGGAGGAGCCATGAAGCAATTAGAGCAATTCCGTAAATGGCTGCTCGACAAACCCGTCCGGGCGGATATTGCAGCCATCTTAACGCTGACCCTGCTGTGGGCTTTTTTCTTCTGGCGTGTCCTGACGCCCAACCCGATCGATCAGGTATCGCTGCCAGAAGGCGATTACTCCGGGCAGTTTGTATCCTTTGGTGCCTATCAGGCCCGTCGATTGCTGGCAGGCGAGATTCCCCTATGGAATCCCTATAACTACGGCGGGCTGCCCTTTCTCGCCGATACACAGGCGGCAGTCTTTTACCCACCGCGATTGGTGACAATTGTCATCAGCCATCTATTTTTCGGCGGGTGGAGTTATGCCGCACTGCAAGCCGAAACCATCGCGCATTACTGGC
Organism: Anaerolineae bacterium; assembly: GCA_050288085.1. Classification (GTDB taxonomy): domain Bacteria; phylum Chloroflexota; class Anaerolineae; order Aggregatilineales; family UBA3940; genus JBNKDD01. The sequence continues at coordinate 3,615 of JBNKDD010000416.1, read as the reverse complement.
TGGGTGCGCTGTTCATGTATTTGTTCGTGCGCACTATCACCCAATCACGACTGGCAGGTGTGATCAGTGGGATTGCCTGGGCCTATGGCGGCTACCTGACCGGCTACCCTCCGCTCCAATTAGCCGTATTGGAGGCCGGTATCTGGCTGCCGGTGGCGCTGCTGGGGATTTACAAAGCGTCCGAGTCAACACAATCCGGTTGGAATTATCGCTGGCTGGCACTGACCGCGCTGGCGCTGGGGATTGGGTTATCGGCAGGCCACCCTCAGACCAGCCTGTTTACCAGCTACACCCTGATCGCTTATAGTATTCACCGGGCTGTCAAGAAGCAGATCAACTGGCGATCAACCGCGTTTATTGTGATTGCCACCCTGGGGCTTGGATTCGGGTTGGCAGCCGTACAACTACTGCCGGGTTTGGAATACACCCGGTTGACCATCCGGGCGGATTACGGCTTTGATGCGCTGGCGGGCGGCTTTCCCTTCTCCGACCTGATCACCCTGCTGCTCCCCAACGTGCTAACTGTCTGGTCGCCGCTTTACATGGGAATTGTTGTTCTTGCTCTAGCAATTATCGCGGTCTGGCTCAAACAAGATTCGGCGCGGTTCTGGGGGGTGTGGGCACTGGTTGCGCTGGGATTCTCCTTTGGCGGGGCAACGATCATCTACCGGCTGGCTTACCTGTTCGGGCCGGGATTTTCGATGTTCCGGGGACAGGAACGCGCCGCCTACCTGATCACACAAAGTGTGGCGATTCTGGCCGGTCTGGGCACGGCGGCTTTGCTATCCGGCGAAAAGACACCAGACAAGCTCCAACGCGGCCTGGGCATTGCCGCCGGGATTGGCTGGCTGCTGGCCGTTGAAGTATTCATCATCGACCGGTTTGTCCCTCCCGACGAGAGAATGTTTGCATTGCTCAAAGCCTCGTTTTTCCTGGCGCTGCTGTTGACGCTGACCTGGGTCGTGATCGGTGTGTTGCAAGAATCAACACAAAAAACATGGTGGCCCCTGGCCCTGACCGGATTGATCGTCTTCGATCTGTTCAGCGTGACGATGGGCACCAACTGGGAACCTGTCCCGGTCGGCAGCCGGAAAATGTTAAGCGACCTGGTGCCGGTTGCACTGGAAGATCAAGACCTGTTCAGAGTCGATGGGCGGCTGGGCCTGAGCGAGAATTACGGGACGCTGGTCGGATTGCAGGACATCCGAGGAACCAGCCCGCTCCGGCTGGCAGCACTCAACCGTTACCTCACCCTACCCCAATATCGATTACACCAACTGCTGGCCGTCAAGTATGTCTTTACCGATTGGCAGCAGCTTGAAGTCCCCAGCACGATAAAAGCCGAGTTACCGGAGCAGACTCCACCGCTATTCCTACACGAAATCGACGATCCAATGTCACGTGCCTGGATGGTTTATCACGTCATGGTCACGGAGGATGAGAACCAGGCGTTGGGCTGGATGGCCGACCCGACGTTTGATCCCCGGTCGGTCGTGGTCGTCGAATCCGAACCACCGTTTGATCTAGCCACCGATACACCCGCGGACTGGTCAGTTATCGTCAAGCGTTACGCGCCCGAACACATCACGCTGACGGTCGATACCCCGTCCGATGGAATCCTGGTTATCAGCGAATGGGATTACCCTGGCTGGAAGGCCACCGTCAATGGTGAGAAAGTTGACCTGTGGCGTGTCAATGCCGGACTGCGTGGACTGCCGCTCCGGGCAGGCGAATATCGAATCGAGATGACATATCGCCCATTAAGTGTTACCCTCGGCGCAATCATCAGCATTCTATCGGCAGTCATTCTGATAGCTGCCGGAACTGGCTTAGTGGATCGCATCAGGAAACATGCATGATTAACCAGACCCCTATACAGAACTTCATAGCCAACAGTGACCGGCGGTTGGTCGCCGTCGCGCTGGGTATCACACTTGCCCTGGTTGCAACTATTCTAGGTATGTCACTGGCACTGATCGGGCCGATTTATACCGGCGTTTTGCTGGCTGCACTGGCAGTCGGCGTCTGGATGATCGCCGGGTTGGAGAATGCCCTGTGGAGTATGGTCGGAGTCATCGCCCTGCTGCCTTTCGCTACCCTGCCGGTTAAGATTGTCCTGACACCGACCTTCCTCGATATGGCGATGGCCGTGGCCCTGTTCCTGTACATCATGCAGTGGGTGACCGGTGAGCGTCGCCGCCTGATGACCACCCCGGTTCACGGTCTGCTAATCCTGTTTATTGTCTTGAGTATCTTCAGTTTTGTAGCCGGGCTGCGTTATGCTGGCCTCACATCGCGGGTGCTGCGCAGCTTCGCCGAACTGGTCCTCAGTATGAGTTTCGCAATCATACTGGTTGACGTGCTGCGCGACTACGAGCGAGTACGCCGGTTTACCCTGGTATTGATTCTGGCCGGAACACTAACGGCGATCATTGGGATTGGCTTGTGGGTGCTGCCCGATCAACTCGCCGAAAATATCCTGGTGCGACTGAGCATCATCGGATACCCTGACGGCGGTGTAATCCAATACATCGAAGCGAATCCCGCGTTATCTGAGCGGGCCATCGGCACCGCTGTTAACCCGAATTCATTAGGTGGATTCCTGGTCATGATCGCGGCGTTGGCTGCGCCCCAATTGATCACCGAGCAGCCGATCACCGGGAAGCGCTGGCATGCCATTCCGATCATGCTGGCCCTGGTTATCTGCCTGGTTTTGACCTTCTCACGTGGGTCGATGATGGCCTTTGCCGCAGCCGTGGTATTTGTAGCTGCTCTGCGATATCGAAAGCTGTTAATCGTGCTGGGCGTAATGGGGCTGCTGCTTTTGCTGCTTCCCTGGACTCAGGCCTACATTGAGCGGTTTGTGTCTGGATTCCAGTTCCAGAACGCAGACCTGGCGACCCAAATGCGGTTCGGCGAATACAAAGACGCGCTGATCCTGATCGGTCGCTATCCATTACTGGGAGTAGGATTTGCCGGCACACCGGACATCGATATTTACCTGGGAGTTGCCAACGTCTATCTGACCATCGGCGGGAACATGGGCTTCCTGGGGTTGATAGCCTTCTTCACATTGATAGCAGCGCTGTTTATTTATGCATGGCAGGCCCGCCCCTACCTCGATCTACTGCCCGGCGCACAGGCCATCTGGCTGGGGTTGCTGGCCGGATTGATCGGAGCCTTAGTGAACGGCATCTTTGACCACTACTTCTTCAACCTTGACTTTCACCATGCCGTGACCATTTTCTGGATATTCGTAGGGCTGATACTGGCAATGACCCGTACCGTATTGAACGCCGCCGCCGATACCCAACCCACCTGATCAATCATAGTCTGGCAGCACCAGGCCATAGAAAAGAGATTTTTGCAGCCGCATGTGAGGTATGGTAAACTTCGCGGCAGTTCGGGGCGTGGCGCAGTTTGGTAGCGCGCTACAATGGGGTTGTAGAGGTCGACGGTTCAAGTCCGTCCGCCCCGACCAAAGAAAAAGACCCACTCAATGAGTAGGTCTTTTTTATTTTTGCTAGTCAGGATTTTTTGGTAGTCATGTGAGATTATCACCGCCCCCTGACGAGAAAACGGGGGTGAGGAGAAGGTCTCGGATCGACCAAATGA
>JBNKDD010000415.1:0-4230 GCA_050288085.1 Anaerolineae bacterium | reverse complement strand
CACCGTTTCCAGGAGGCCGTCTTTTGCTGGGCCTGGGCTTCGATTGGAACCAGGCACAGTGTCAAAGCGACTACCAGAAGGGTATGCATCAAAGAGCGGGGTAACCGGTTTTTCCAGGCCATAGCAATCACCTTATTTTTTTTGAGAGAGCTGGTTAGTGCATAGTGTGGGCGTGGTGGTGACCGGCTCATGGGGTTGGTACTGGTTTCAATCATAGGGATTTGTTATTGCGGTGTCAACTGGTGTATCGGTGGTCATTCGCCGCCGTGCGGCCTAAACGGTATACTTCCCCGGCGTGGTAAGTTTACGGAGTAGGCTATGTCTGTATCACGGCGTACCATTCTCAAATCTATTGGACTGATTGGATTGGCGGCGACATATCCCCGGATTGTCCGTGCGCAGGATGAGGTGATCGCTTTCCCGCCGCGGTGGAACGGTGAACCGTTAGGCCGGATCACCGGGGCCTATATGAACGCCCGCGCTGAACCTTCGACCGATGCGGAGATCGTCAAGGAGATGCACCAGGATGACCTGGTACGGATCAAGCGATTGGTCAAAGGGCAGACGGTCTGGCTGCATAATGACCTGTGGCTGGAAACCAAGTATGGTTACCTGTACTCGTCCTTCGTGCAGCCGATGTGGTATCACCTGCCGAACTCGCCCCAGCCTGAGCTGGGTGATGGTCGGTGGGCGGAATTGACTGTTCCCTACTCGGATGCCTATTGGGACCCGGACGACTCCGACCCGGAGCAGTTTGTCTCACGGATGTACTACAGCAGCACTTTTCGTGTAGTTGAACTGGTGACAGGCCGGGATGGTAAATCGTGGTACCGGATCAAAGAGCTTTACCAGACTTACTACATGCGGGCAACGCATCTCCGGTTGATCCCTGATGAAGACCTTCAGCCGTTATCACCGGATGTTGCCCCAGAGGATAAGTGGATCGAAGTTAACTTAAGTCAGCAGACCTTGATCGCCTATGAGGGCGATCAGGCGGTGTTTGCCCATTACGTCTCATCCGGGCTGCCGGGGCACGGAACGCCGGAGGGGATTCACCATGTATTTGACAAGCGTATCAGCGAGCGGATGGTCGGTGGTCGAGCGGCCAGCGAGGAAGACAGCGACCACTATAACCTGGCAGGCGTGCCTTTTGTCTGCTACTTCACCATTGATTGGGTCGCGCTGCATGGCTGCTACTGGCATAACGATTATGGGCAGCAGCGCAGTCATGGCTGTGTGAATCTGCCCGCTGACGCTGCCCGCTGGTTGTGGCGTTGGACGACGCCCTATGCTGACCTGGATGCGCTTTACTTCCGCCCGGAGTTCCACACCGATGGGACTCTGGTGGTCGTTAAAGCCTAGGAGTATCATGACACATCAGATTGAGATAACTATCAAGGGCGGTGGTATGCTGCCGGAACAACGCGCTGCGTTGGAGGAAAACCTGAAGTCTGCCCTGATTGCTGTAGCAGGTGAGGACCTTCACCCCGATTTTAAGGTTATATTCGGACTGGACGATCAAAGCGGTGACCGGGTTGTCACCCTGTTTGGCGATGACTTCTTCGAGATTTACCAGCGGCGCGAACTGGAAACGGCTTTCGAAACCGCCTTGCGCCAGGTATTCACCAATGGATTACAACCTATTTTTTCTGCCCATTTTGAATACCAGGTGAGCGGCGAACGCAGCATCCTCGAAAAGCGCCTGGTCGAACTCCGGGCAGAGATCACCGAGAAGATGCATGGGCTGGGACGCTTCAACCACGACGATCAGGTGGTGCGGGTGATCAAAGGCGAAATCCAGGCGTTGAAGGATGAGGTCATCGAACTGAGGGAAAAGCTGTTGGTATTGGATGACTGAATACGAGCAGGTTGCTATGACTCTGCCCCCTGAAAATCCACCCTTCCCGATCAAGGATGTGTTTCGCGTCCGGGCTGACCTGTACCGGCTGGGTACGGTGATCGATGGTCGGCGGGAAGATCTGCACTTCGTGGCGGATGACCGCTTTTTCGATTACGTCGAGCAGAAACTCAACCTGTTGGAAACCGATCCCGATCTGCGCCGCCTGATCGATCAGAATGATCGACCCGGCCTGACGGCTGCCCTGCGGCGGGTGTTCGAACAGGTGGGACGCGATCAGCCGGAGATCGTGCAGGCGGACGGTGACGGGTTTACGCTGCTGCCCTTCGGTATCCGGGTTGGGATGGATGGTCGTATCGACCGGCTGAATCCGACTCCGTTGGGGGCACGGATCGCTGATTGGTTAGAGGGGCAGGAAGGCGTCACACGGCTGGCCGATGCGCTGGCGCTGACCTGTCAGGAAGATATCGTGGTGATGCGTGGTGACGGGGCCGAGCTGCTGCATGTGTGCTTCCCCAGCCATTGGGATATCCGGGAGAAATTTCAGTACGGGTTTGCCCGCATCCATGAACCGGTGGCCCGCAACGAGGCGCTGATCAAGGCTGCGCCGAACGTGATGCAGGCGATTGTCCATAAGGGGCCGTTTGTGCGCTTCGGGTGGAGTCTGACTCTTACCCCGGCGCTCGATCAGCACCCGGAGAAAGTATCCGATCAGGTGACGGAAGGACTACTCGACGATCCCGCCGAACTGGTCAAGACGACCTATCTGCGGATGGAGCGTCAGACCACCGCGCCGATGGCCGACCTGGATCGGGGGCTGTTTACGATCCGGGTAAGTGTCCAACCGTTGGCTGAGGCCATCAACAGCCCAGAGCGGCGCGAACGCTTCGCCAATATTCTCCGCACGTTGGAGCCGGAAGTGGCGGTGTATAAGGGGATTACCGAGCTGCGCGAGCCGCTGTTGGCGTGGTTGGATGCTCTGTGATCGAAGCCCATATCCCTAGCCTCTCTTCGATCAGATTCGCTGATTCAACTCGCCAAGTTCACTGGGATAGGGAAGTAAGAGGGCGAATGGCCATTCGCCCCTACACGCTAATCTGCTGGACGCAACGGTTTGGAGAGGAAGCATGACTGCTCCCCGGAAAAATATCGCTCCACAGCCTCCTCGACAGAAACCTCGAATAGTTCCTCGAAAGATACCCTTATTTCAGTGTCGAAGATGTGTCCCACAAGATATGATTGCATTGGAGTTAGTTCAGATTTATCTTCGGGGAATGGCTCCATCAGAAGCAAGGAGCCTGAATTGTCGGGAGTATCATCAAAACACATCTCAAACACATAACTGTTGTCATGTATCATCAACTCAGTACCCCAACCATATCCATATACTATTCCGACATCATATATGGCCACAACCCCCAGATTGACGTAGTCAAGCCTTTCTGTTCCTTCTAAACTGATCGAGATTTGAGAAGGTGGGCCGAGCGCAGAGAAAAGCTCCTCCCATGATACAAGAGACGATCTGTCTGAATCAAACAACCATAAGAAATCCAGTACCTTCAGAATCTTCGTCTCTTTATCAAACCAAGCGGCAAATTCAAGAGAGTCAGTTGGACCCTTTGAGAAAATCCAGGTGTGGTATCTGGCATAGGCAAACTCCACATCCCATAAGTGATTGGTATCGAACTCAGGATAGTGCAGGGCAAAATCGTGCATACCTGCAAATCCGAACACATCGTCCATAACAGCCTGCACCTCCTCAGCGGTGGATTCGTTTACCCGAAGTCCTTGCCAACAGGGTAGGTCGCAGCCCGGTGGCTGATTACCCATCAGCAGGTTTTGCAGGGCCCAATCCGGCAGGCTGGGGGTTGGCATCGGCGGCCTCCAGGTCGGGGTCAGGGTGGCTGTCTCGGTCGGAGTGGGGGACGCGGTGGTGGTTGGAGATGGGACAACCGTCGCAGTTACGGTTGATGTCGGGCTCGGCGAGGGGGTAGGCGTTGGCGATTGGATCGCGGTGCAGGCGGTAAAAATCAATAGGCCAGTCAGGACCAATAAACGTTTCATGTGGTGCTCCCAAAATGTGCCCGGTCGATTCACAATCAGTATGCCGGGATTGAGGGTGGGAGTCAAGGGAGAACCTCATGCCCGGCTCCCCTCCCAAACGTTCGCTTGACGCTCACTGGGAGAGTGGAGCAAGAGGACGCGGCGATGGGGACATCGCTGCCTACATCAAACATGCTATTATAGAGTTTTCAGCACCCGCTCAGATGTTCAAGGGCGGCCTCCCCGCAAGGTTACTCCGCGCCAATGGATAGATTCTCCAGTGCGGCTTCGGTCACTTCTTCACCTACCAATCTTGCCCCTACTTTAGT
>JBNKDD010000414.1:0-4242 GCA_050288085.1 Anaerolineae bacterium | reverse complement strand
CCGGTAATTCTCTATCAGTGGGACAACGCCGGTCTTATACATCGACCAGATAGTGATCTCCTCACCGCGTTTTTCCCGGAACCACTGCGATAGATAAAGTTCGGGGAAGTAAACGTGACGCCCACCAACCTCCGCATTGACACCCACCAGCGTGTCAGTCAGTGGGATGCCACCCTTCACCCGCGTAATATCCGAGAAGCTGTAATTTGCTAGATGAACCTGTTGCCCCTGCTCCACCAACTCGAAGTAAATCGGCAGCCCGCAGAACACATCGAAGCCCCCGCCCATCCCGGCAATGAGCAGATTCTCACAGCCGGAAACCTGATCCAGAATCGGTAAATTGAGGTGCATATTCCATCCCTACCTCTTAAGCTTAAAATGGAGGCGATGTGTTTTGGCGTTTCGCCATTGTCCGGCGCGCTCGTTCAAAAGCCACCCACGCTTCCTGAACCGTATCGGTGTAGCGCATTTTTGAATAGAACAAGTGCTGTCGCACAACCGCCCGTAGATCAAAGAACCAGTAGGTTGCCATCAACGGCGAGATACGTTGTTCGCTGCCTTTTGTCCGTTCAATTGAGTGATGATTGCCATAATGCCCGTGCACGGCTGAGATCACCGAGGAGTTGATCACGCTTGGCTCTTGCTCAGGCTTTTGATGCACAAAGAGAACCGCCGCTTCGTAAAGCTGATAGACTTCCATCGCCTGGATGAGCGAACACGAGCCATAAAATGCTCCCATTTTCATCAGGGCGGCGATGTTCTCGAAGACCTGCCAATAGCTAACTTCCCATTCAGCTCCCATCCCCAATGAAGCAACTATCCGAACCGGGATATCTTTCAAATTCCCCACCGCCAACAGCGAGATCGTGTCCTCAATCATCGTACCGACATAAGGCTCATCGCCGCGCATCAGGCCATCCACACCACCATCAACCAGGATAATGCCATCAATACCCAGGTGTTCGACCAGCACTTCGTAGTTCTCGATCAGGGGACGCACCCCGGTCTTTTCAAAGCTCCAGATGGTGACATCCTCGCCGCGAGTCTCCCGGAACCACTGCGACAGGTATAACTCAGGAAAGTAGGTAAATGATCCTTCGATGTCCGCGTTCACCTTTATCAGTGTGTCGGTCAGCCGTGGCACATTTTTCAGCTTTGACGGTTCAGAGAAGCTGTAATTCGCCAGGTGAACCCGCTGTCCTCGCCCCACCAACTCGAAGTAAATCGGCAGCCCGCAGAACACATCGAAGCCCCCACCCATCCCGGCAATGAGCAGGTTTTTACAGTCGGAGACCTGATCGAGAATCGGAAGATTGAGATGCATACTCCTCACCTCTCGTTAATCTGTATAACGCGTCATGTCCCACAGGATCACTGTCCCATCGGCTGAGCCTGAAGCCAACGTTGATCCGTCCGGGCTGAGGGCAATATCGTTTATTTCCCCGTTATGGCCGCTGAGAATGCTTACAATTTCTTCAGTATGGATATCCCAGAGTACCAGGTTAGGTGATGCGCTGCTGGCCGCAGCCAGGATATCTACACCGGGTATCCATTCCAGTGAGGAGATGTAGCGCTCATGCCCCACAAATGAGTGCAACAAGTCCTCTGTCTCGGTATCCCAGGCAAAAATATAGCCTCCCCCACGATGATCTGGACTGCTGGTTCCAGCGATAAATAAATTGTCATCTGATATATAGGTAAAAGAGATCAGGTTTAAATTGTCATCGGCGGTGTCAAATTGGGTCAGCATATTTATCACTGGGTATTCGTAATCGTATGGCGACCAGGCAATATTTTCGTCTCTGCAATTACCATAAACCCAATCCTCCAGATCGATGGGATCAAACACTTCACCTTTCTCTACATCCAACATGATCAACGATTGCCAGTTGTTCATGCCGGGTATGCAGACTGCTATGATATCTTGGGATGGGTGGTATGCAATGTCCCTGATATGGGGATCATCATAGACCCCCCTTGTAGTAAAGTGCCTTACATTTTTGCCGGATTGAATCGAGTACACATCTACCGCATCATATGCTGCCCCGGCCAACCGCGCCCCGTCTCCTGCCCAGGTCACATAATAAACGCCGCCTGACTCGGCCAATAGTAGTTCATACTTGCCAGTTCTGAAGTTAAACAGTTCGGTATCAACCATGAAACGCTCACCATCAGGCAGCCACTCAACATTATCGCCAACACCGTTGTTTGCGATCTCAAGTTCGGGTTGTTCGGTTTCTACATTCCAGACGATGGTTATTCTGTCATAATACGAGGCAGCGATCCGGCTGCCATCGGGTGACCAATCCAGGTCAACCAGCTCCACATTAAGTATGCCGGAGCCATCTTCATGCGGACTTTCGAGCGTTTTGATAATGTCGCCGGTATCTGCATCCCAGATATAGATCGTCCGCCCATCCACTCTATCGTCTGGGAGGTTGAAGGTTTTCGATTTCGAGAGGGCAATCATTTCACCATCCGGCGACCATTCCAGCCCCCAGATCACATCGTCTGATTCAAACGTAACCAGTTGTTGGTCGGCTTCAATATCCCATAAAACAGCACTGGTGGGATTACACGAACCTCTATAACCATAGGCGACCGCAAGTGTACCGTTCGTGGGATGAAAGTTGAGTTGGCCTGGTACGCGGCAGTTATCTTCATCCAATAACCTAGGATGAGCCGAGATCAACTCCCCGGTATGTGCATCCCACCATGTCAACATACCATTTACACTATCTGTTGCACCAATTACTAAAAGATTGCCATCCGGCGAGAAAGCCGCATTATGAATTGATAGGGCTGGCTGTGGATCTATAAACTCCGATACATCTAGCTGAAACTTTTGAACGATCTGTTCGGTTGCAACATCCCAGATAATGGCATTGTTATATTGGTAAATGTCGAATATTCCCCAATTTCCCCACCCAATAAACCATTCCCTGTCCCCAAAGTAGGAACCGCCAAACAGTTCTTTGCCATCCGGTGACCACGCCAGTGCGCCCACATAAATATCAAGGTCATCGAATATGATTTTGATCTCTCCTGACAGCACATCGACAATGAAAATCTCATTTTTGACCGACATGGCTATCAATGATCCCTCTGGATTGAATGCAATCTGCCTGACCTCCCACCCGGTTGGGATGAACCACAACTGCGCAGAAGTCCGCGTATCGAGCATGTACAACCCGATGGTACTCCCCACTGCGAGGTGTTCGCCATCAGGCGACAGTTGAGTCTCGTTAAATGTGCCGTTCCCAAACCGGGCAATTGCACCAGGGGGGAGATTGCTATTTGACTCCACCAGAGGCGACTGGGTTGGAAAAGGAGTTACATTAGTGGTGGGGGTTGGGATTACCATTTTGGGAGTCGGCTGTGGGCTTGGTGACGGTGTGGTAGTTGGTTCTGGCTCGGTTGTGTCTGTTGGCAGCGGGGTGGGGGGTGACCCGGCAGTCTGACAGGCAGCCAAAACTAACATAGCTAATACAAAAAAGGAAATCCTCCGACCCATATTGTTTGCTCCTCGTTGGCCCTTTGCAATATGAAACAACAGCCCTATTGTAGATCGACAATGGGCTATTGTGAAACGTATAGATTAGAGTTTGAAAGGAACAGATATCGAACTGAGAAGCTACCCGGCTTTCCGGGCGGCCAGCCACTTCTGATGTTGGCCCAAGCCATCGTAGGCGGCGTATTTATACGAATCGGCCAGGGTCGGATAATTGTACACCGCGTGGATGAAGTACCCAATCGACGCATCCGAGGCCAGCGCATGCGCCCCGATATGCACCAGCTCTGACGCCATCTCCCCGATATGATGCACGCCCAGCAATTTCTGATCCTCCGGCGAGAAGATCAACTTGAGCATCCCCGCCAGGTCACCGATAATCAACCCGCGCGGACTTTTGTCATAATACGACCGCCCGACCAGGTAAGGGATACCCTTTTTCTGACAGTCCTCTTCCGACAGCCCCGCCATCGCGATCTCCGGGATCGTGTAAACGGCGAACGGCAGCACCATCGACATCTGTTCTTTGTAGCCCAGATGGAAGGCATGAGCCATCGCGACACGAGCCTGCTCCATCGAGGTAGAAGCCAGCGCCGGGAACCCGATCACGTCACCGGCAGCATAGATGTTGGGTACGGCAGTCTGGTACTTGTCATTGACCTTCACCAACCCCCGCTGTCCCAGTTCCACCCCGGCTTTTTCCAACCCCAGGTCCTCGACATTGCTCTTAC
>JBNKDD010000413.1:0-4250 GCA_050288085.1 Anaerolineae bacterium | reverse complement strand
GCTTCTAGTTTGACTAGCATTTTGTCTATGTGTATACTAGCTTCAATCAATTCGGAATTCCATACTAGATATGATCTTAGGGCTGGTTGGACATCATGAAGGGTAACCTACGGGACTTCAGCGCAACACAAATCCTGAACCTGGTTAACTTAGCTAAAAAGACCGGCACGTTAACGGTTGAACGAAAAGAAACAGATGCTAATCTTACCTTTCGCAATGGGAAGTTAGTGTTTGCTTCAATTGGCGATGCCGATGGCTCGCTTGCCTCGATTTTAGCACGAGCGGGGCGGATAACCTCAGAGCAAGCGGCGGCACTTTCGGCGCGGGCTGAGAAGACAGGCGATAAGCAACTCGGTTTGCTGCTGATTCAGAAGGGCTATATCAGCCAGGAAGATATCGTTAAAAGCATCAAACGACATGCATTGTCGGCGGTTAACCAGTTTGCGAATTGGAGAGAAGGCGCATTTGACTTCGATCCAAATCACCCTCCCAACACGGACCGGATTACAGTCCCGCTTGATCTGGAGAATATCATCATTCAGATCGCTCGTATCCAGAAGCAGGATAAAGATCTTGAGGACGAGATCCCAAGCCTGGATGTGCGATTGGTATTTACCAAGCGATCTAAAGTTGATCTTCAGGAACTCCAATTAAGCAAAGACGAATGGCGGGTACTCAAATACATCACGCCGGAAAATACCATCCGTATGATTGCAAAGAGCCTGAATCTGAGCGAAAAGCAGATCCGGCGGATTGTTGGCAGTCTACGGGAAGCTGGTCTGGTTGAGCTGGCTCAAGCCCGCCAAAAGCAGGAAATGTCCCAGGAAGAAAAGCAAAAGAAGAAAGTCCTGGTGGGGCGGCTCATCAGTCATTTACAAGGTATGAACTAGATTTTTTTGCCGCGCGTGGTTCAGAGAGTGAGGTAGAATGGCGACACAGCAGACGCAAACAGTAAAAATGGTGATCACTGGCCCTTTCAGCGCTGGTAAAACCGAATTCGTCCGCTCGATCAGTGAGATCGATGTAGTGGCAACGGAGCGCAAAATATCCAGCGAGGCCGAAAGAGTCAAAGACAAAACCACTGTTGCCATGGACTTTGGTCGCATCACAGTAGATGACGATCTGGTTCTATATCTGTTTGGTACACCCGGCCAGCGGCGGTTTGACTTCATGTGGGAGATTCTGGCTGAGGGCATGTTAGGTTTTGTCGTTTTAGTCGATTCAGCCCGCCCGGAGACCTTTCGGGAAGCCAAATCCATTTTGGAGATTTTCCGCGCTTATGCACCTACTCCCTACATTGTATCGGCCAATAAGCAGGACTTACCCGATGCCTGGGAGATCGATGATTTGCGTATTGCGCTGCGACTGGACGAGACTGTTAAACTGCTCCCCTGTGTAGCAACTGACCGGGAGAGCGTCAAGAATGTCCTGTTGCAACTCCTTTACTCGATCCTGGCCGAGATGGAAGAGGAAGGGGAAGCATAGCGGCAGCCGCTGCTATAACGCTTCCAGACCAGATCAGGTTTTGGCAAAGATCAGGTCGGCCAGTATGGCTGACCTGCTTGTACGTCTGATTACTACACAACCAACCAGGAGGCATGAGTGCCATCGCTCGTCACCGACCAGGGTATTGTGCATTATGAGGTGGTGGGGTCCGGACCTCCCGTGATTCTTATCCATGGCTGGACTCAGGCCTGGAATACATGGCGCTCAACCATCGAGACCTTTAGCCGCCAATATCGCATGTATGCGCCTGATTTATGGGGGTTTGGCGAATCGGATAAAGATCGGCGAGAGGCTTTTCAGGTTCCTGACTTTATCGAACTTATCCCTCAATTTATGGACGGTCTGGGTATGATGAAAGTCCCAATCATGGGACATTCAATGGGTGGAACGACCGCTATTGGCGTCGCGCTCAAATACCCCAACCGTGTTAGAAAAGTTGCTGTTGTCGGTTCTCCGATCAACGGTAAATCCCTGAGCCTGTTCCTCAAGTTGGCCGGTCAGCCATTAGTCGCCCGGATAATGTTTCTTGGTGACCGGCGGCCCTTGCTCCGGCTGTTTCTCCGGTTATGGTCGCCCTTTGTTTCCCGGCAAAACCCGAACATGTTCTACAATATGACGGTTAAGAACTCGTCGGGGTTCACGCTGGACTCGTTCTTTACCAGCATTGACTCGCTACGCCGGACGGATTTAACCCCTCAACTGAGCCATCTCGACATGCCTGCGATGGGTATTTATGGGGCGCGTGATGTGATTGTCAACCCGAATCAGATCAAGCTCTTCAAGGAGCATCTGCCACAGAGCAAGCAGTTCTGGCTGCCAAAAGCCGGGCACTTCGCAATGTGGGATACTCCAGATACCTTTAATGAGGCGTTCCGGGAATTTATGGATATGTGATCGACCATCAATCAGCTAGTGAAGAAGGAGCTTCGGCTCCTTTTCTTTTTGTACGGCATGCCGTGGCCCTCGGTGAGATAGACTTCATAATAGAACACTGATCATTGTCACTATCCAGTTGTCAGACAACCTCCTAAAATCAGGTCATATCAGTCACTTGAAAGTGACCAAGGCAAACAAACCTTTTGAGATCAATAGTTGATCTGCTCAAGACTATTCTTCTCCTCCATAAAAGTAGGCGTCTACTCCCCCCCGGGTAGGCGCTTACTGTTTTATTGCTCGCTATTTATCCGGCACCAAGTATGCTATAATGCGGACGAATAAGTCCTATGACTCCAGGGAGAATGCCCGTGACCCGTGTTATCGTTGTTGCTAACCAAAAAGGGGGCGTTGGTAAGACCACAACTGTTGCCAATCTTGGTGTAGCGCTGGCATCCTACGGCAAACGGGTGATGCTGGTTGATCTTGATTCGCAGGCAGCACTCACGGCGACGTTTGGCCTTAACCCGTATAAGTTAGAACGCACCACCTATTCAATCTTGATTCATGAGCGAATGGCTCTGGCACGTACTTTACACCCGATTGGTGATGGCAAGATGGCGATTGCCCCGGCCAGTATTGATCTGGCTGCGGCTGAAGTACAATTGGCTAATGCGGAGGGTCGGGCACGCCGCCTGCGGGATGCATTGGAACGCAACCGTATCCCGTTTGATTATATTGTGGTGGATACCCCTCCCAGCCTGGGCTTATTAACATTAAACGGATTGGTAGCCGGGACAGATGTGCTTATCCCCGTACAGTGTCATTATCTCGCTATGCGTGGTGTGCGCTCATTGATGGAAGTTGTCTGGCGGGTGAAACGTCGGCTCAACCCTGATTTGAAACTGTTGGGTTTGATTCCGACCATGTACATGCCGGGCAGTGAACATGCGGAAGAAGTTCTAAAAGAACTCCGGGACGTGTTTCGCAATAAGGTGTTCGATATTGTGATCGAGAACAGCCCGGCTTTTGCCGAAGCACCGGCTGCCCACCAGACGGTAGTCGAATATGCCCCCGACCACAAGGGCGCAATTGCTTACCGGAAGTTAGCGGAGGTCATCATAAACTATGAATAACCCTGAACACGAACAAGATAACGACAAGCCATCCGGTTCACTTGAAGGACGGGGTTGGGACATCCTGGCCGGTGGTCGAGAGAATCCTTTTGCGCTGGGTGGTGATGACCCTTTCGATGAGGAATACCAACCAAGTAAGAATACCTTTACGGATGATGATGAGGCCGATCTGATATTGGGTGTCAGCACCCTACCTGAAGCGCCCCCAACCCCGGATGAAGAGATCGAAGTAGAAGAGATCGAAGAGATAGAGTCTAATACAATCCGGGCACAGGGGAGCGAGGTAGAGAGAGAAGTCGCATCATCTGCGGAGCCTGAGCCACGTGATCTGTCACCTGAAGACCTGATGGCAGCGGCGGCCTCAAGCTCGGGGCCAATGGGCGCGGTGACGCCAGGTGTCCAGGTTGAGGTGGTTGGCGGATATGAGGAACCAGCAGCAGCGGCCCCGGTAGAGCCAGTGGTTGAAGTTGACAAGGTGGAAGAGGCAGAAGAGAAACCGGTGCTGCCAGCCGTCCTGGTTGAGGTAGACGAGGTAGAGGAGATAGAAGAGGGGCCAATTACACCGGGGGTCGAGGTTGAGGAGATTGGCGGGTATGAGGAACCAGTTATCCCAGTGCCACAACCCGAATCCGAAACCGGTGGGCCGATCACACCGCCAGAGGAAAAAGATTATTCCGCCCCTGCGACTACACCCCCTGTATCAATTGAGCCGGAGCCGGATAGACCAATCCAACC
>JBNKDD010000412.1:0-4254 GCA_050288085.1 Anaerolineae bacterium | reverse complement strand
TATCTGCGGGCGCGGGTGCTTATGTGCTCACTGAAGCAGGGCTGATCCCTGTGCCTGAAGGCGTCGCTGAAGCCGAGGGCTGGCTGGCCCAAGCGGGCACTTTCCCGCGCGAGGAAACGCTGATCGCCCGGATTCTCACCGGGCGCGTTGGCACCCCTGACAACTTCAACCAATGGGTTGGTTGGAAATGGCAAGACCGTGGTCTGCAAAACTTGGCTGATGAGCCGCTCTGGTCGGTCGACTTCGCCACGGGTGAAATCGTCAATGGCGTTGCAGCAGGCGACCCGACGTATAACGAGGACTTCACGAGCCTTACGGTCCCGCTGCGCGAGGGAGTTGCCTGGTCGGATGGAACGCCCTTTACCGCTGCCGACATCGTTTATACGGTCGAAACCATGATGGCATTCGACGGCTTCAATGCCCACAACTTCATGGTGGATAATGTCGCCGCTGTGACGGCCCTGGATGATTACACGGTCGAATTTCAGTTGTTGCAGCCCAATTCCCGTTTTCACACCACTTTCCTTGACCGCTGGGGCTGCACCCGGTTCTTCCCCAAGCACATCTTTGAGCAGCAGGAAGATCCGACGCTATTCAACTTCAATCCGTATGTTGGTTGTGGTCCCTACAAGCTGCACAGCTTTGATCCGCAAGGGAGCTGGACGGCCTGGGAAAAACGCGAAGATTGGGACAAAAGCCCAACCGGTATCATGTATGGTGAGCCGGTACCCCAGTACATCATCTACCAGTATTTTGCCGATGAAGGCGCGCAGATTCTGGCTCAATTGACGCACGAGCTAGATGTGGCGGAACTCTCTGCTGATGGTCTCAAAGCGCTGTTAGCCCAGGCAGATACCTCCCGTGCTTACCAGCCGACCTTCCCCTTCGTGGTCAACAACGATCCCTGCATCACCGGTATCTCATTCAACGCCGTCCGGGCACCTTACGACAACGTCGATGTCCGCTGGGCTTTGACGCTGGCGATTGATATCGTCGAATACACAAGTATCGCCGTTGATTCCTCGGGTACGCTAAGCCCGGTGCATGTCCCGTTCCTTGGCCCATACCCGCGAGATTACATCAAGCCGCTGCAAGATTGGCTGAAAGAATTCACCATTGATGTTGGTGATGGTGAAACCTTCGCACCCTACGATCCCACGGCGTCACAGCGCGTGGCTGACTATGCCCGGAGTCGCGGGTACGTCTTCCCCGAAGATGCAGAGTTCACCGAAAAGGCCTTCGGCCTGGGCTGGTGGAAGTTTGCCCCCGACATCGCTGAGAAACTGCTGTTGAAGAATGGTTTCACGAAGGACGATGGCAAGTGGTATCTGCCTGATGGTTCTCGCTGGAAGATTTCCTTCCTGTGTGGCACTGTAATGTCCAACCACGATGCGCGCAATGCTGCGGCTGCCGTGCAGCAGTGGAAGAAGTTTGGCATCGACGCTGAGATGTTTGCATCGGAAAGCACGGCTGATTTGCAGGCCGTTGGCGACTTCGATGTGAACGGTGCCTGGCCCGCGCAAGAACCCTGGGGTGCAGGGCCTGATCTGTACCGCGTGCTCGACCGGTGGAATTCTGCCTATATCCGGCCTCTTGACGAACGCACGCAGGGCCATTCCTCGCGCTGGACCACCCCGGAAATGGACAGCATCATCCAGCAGTTGCGTGAGACGGATCCCTTTGACGCTGAGGCTACCATCGCCATCGGTCTCGAAGGACTGAAAGAAGCCGTCAAGAATATGCCCGGTATCCCGACCTATGGCTACATCGGCTTTGTGGGCTGGGATGAAACCTACTGGACCAATTGGCCCGGCAGCGAAAACGCATACAATGAGCCGTATACCCACTGGCCCAACTTCAAGTACACGACACCCTTCCTGAAATCCTCTAAAGCGTAAAGTATTTCAGGGTCTACTTCGTTACATGTTACGATTCTCCCTGGGCGGGGAAACCTGCCCAGGGAGGTGTTCTCCACTAGTTGCTCTTGTTAAGGAGTATAGACATATGAGGGCAAAGCCATGACATTCGTAAAACGATATCTCATCCCTCGTCTAATTCAGTACGTTTTAGTTATTTGGGTGGGTATCACCGTTGTTTTCTTCATTCCCCGCCTCACGCCAAATGACCCGGTCATGCGCATGATCGATCAAATGCGGGCACGGGGGTCAACCCTGGAACCGGGATCGATGGATGGTATCATCAATGATCTGACCGTGATGTACGGACTAGAGGGATCCTGGGCGGATCAATACGTAACCTTTTGGCGCAACCTCGCTCACGGTGATCTCGGTGTTTCATTCTTTCAATTTCCCGCCCCCGTAACCGACCTTATTTCTACCGCTTTGCCCTGGACATTACAACTCCTGCTGACCACGACGGCTATCTCGTGGATATTGGGCAATATTATCGGCGGGATCGCGGGTTACTACACGCGCAGCAGTTGGTCGCGTACGCTGGATGCGGTTGCCATGGTGATCCGCCCACTGCCGTATTACATTTTCGCCTTTACGCTGCTCCTGCTTTTCGCGTATCGCTGGCGCTGGTTCCCGGTTACGGGCGGGGCGTCATTGGGCGCTTTGCCTGAGTTCTCTTGGGGCTATATCAAAGACGTCCTCCACCATTCGTTTTTGCCCGGCCTCTCGCTAAGCGTGCTGGGCATGGCCGTCAACTTTCAAGTCATGAAGCTGCTGGTGCAGAACGTCAATGCTGAAGATTACGTCCAATATGCCCGGTTGGGTGGGGTTACTGATGCCCGCATCGTGAGCAAGTACATCATTCGCAATGCGCTGCTGCCGCAGATCACCGGTCTGGCACTTTCGTTAGGGCAACTCTTCAGTGGGGCACTGATTACCGAGATTGTTTTTGGTTACCCTGGCGTGGGTATGTTGCTTTATAGAGCGATCATCAATGGCGATTACAACCTGATTATGGGTATCACCGTTCTTTCAATCTTTGGCATCACCACGGCGATGCTGATCGTTGACCTGACCTATCCCTTGTTCGACCCACGAGTAAGGTACACATAAGGAAGCCGGTTCTGTGAAAATTCTCAGAGACTTATTCAAAGATTATCGCTTCGCTTTTGCCTTCTTCGTGCTGGTGATCATTCTGATCCTGGCCATCCTGTCCTTTTTCTCGCCGTATGACCCGACGTTATGGCATGTTGTTCCCAGAGATATGAAGCCATCGGCTGATCACATACTTGGTACCGATTCGAACGGGCAGGATGTTTTCTGGCAAGCCACGTTCGCTGTCCGCAATTCCTTGATTATCTCCCTCATCTCCGCAATGGTCTCAAGGGTGATCGCCATCCTGGTGGGCATGGTTGCCGGATACAAAGGCGGCTTAATCGATCGGGTATTGATGTTCATCAGTGACAGTCTGCTGGTCATCCCGCTTTTCCTGATCATGGTCATGTTGGCCATGATGCTGCGGGACCATATGAATCTGATGACGCTGGGACTGCTGCTAGCGGCCTTCGGCTGGGCGTGGGACGCGCGCCTGATCCGCTCGGTAGTTTTAAGTTTGCGGGAGCGCGAGTTCACCAAGACGGCCATGCTTTCGGGTACGGGGACAGTCAAACTGGTGTTAAAAGAATATACGCCTTTTACCATGCCGTTGATCTTCTCGACGTTGATCAACAATATGTCGTGGGCCATCGGGCTGGAGATCACCCTGGCGTTCATTGGATTGGTCAATCTCACCATCCCTACCCTGGGGACCATGCTCAACTGGGCGATCTTCTATCACGCGATTCTATTAGAGCGCTGGTGGTGGGTTTTGACGCCGGTTATCTTATCGATCTTTATGTTCATCGCGCTCTACTGGCTCTCGGTCAGCATTAGCGAATACCTTGATCCCCGCACACGCATTCAGCGGGTTGGGGAGTAGGAGACGTAGACATGGCAGAACAGAAACAACCCATCCTACGAACCGAGCATCTTAAAGCGTTCTATCTCCTGGAGGTGCAAGGCACCCAGAAGATTGTCCAAGCCGTTAACGACGTGGACTTACAGATTTATGAAAACGAAATCTATGGCATCGCGGGCGAAAGCGGCTGCGGCAAGACCACGCTGTTGAAGACGCTTTTCAACGACGTTGTGCCTCCATTGCGCCTGATTGGCGGCAAGCTTATATACAACATCGATTCTAAAGATGTTGATGTCACACAGTTGAGCGCAGAAGGAAAGCGAAAGCTGCGTATGGAGTTCATCTCCTATATTCCGCAGGGTTCGATGAGCGTGTTCAATCCGG
>JBNKDD010000411.1:0-4262 GCA_050288085.1 Anaerolineae bacterium | reverse complement strand
GAAGGCATGTGTTTCCATCAGCTGGTTATGCACCTGTTGGCAGTGTTGGCCCGATCGCCTCAGCCAGTCTCGCACCGTGCGTTCATCCAATCCGAAGGCCATCACAATCGCCTGCACCGGACAGCCATAGGCCAGCAGCGTCACAACTGTGACAAACAACTCGGTGCCCTTCTTGATCCTATACAGCGCTGTTCCGGTCGTTTCACTGAACGTTTTGCCGCACGCCTTACACTTGTAACGCCGCTCTTTCTGGCTGTGGATCACGATATTTCCTTTTCCAACCTCACCTCTGGCGCAACAGTCGATGTTCGGGCAAAATTGTTCTTGAGGGTTCATAGGCTCTCCACTTCTGGGTCGCGCTTGAAGTGTGTCCTATGTCCCTCTTTTCCGTCAATACACGCTATTTTGTAGTGCTACCGACAGGAGGTTATGATGGCGAAAAAAGGACGTTTCCCAGGGCGCGGATTCTGGTTAGGGGCGGGAGCGGTCGCCGCTTATTGGTTCATTGTCAAGCCCTGGCATAACCGCTGGGGTGCCACCGATGAAGAAGTCGCCCGCACCCTCCCCGGTGACGAGTTTGTGCCGGAAACGAAGATCGTTACCACCCACGCAGTAACCATCGCCGCGAAGCCAGCCCAGGTCTGGCCCTGGCTGGTGCAGTTAGGACAGGGACGGGGCGGCTTTTATAGCTATGACTTTATCGAAAACGCGATGGGCCTGGATATTCACACCGCCAAACAGGTCAAGCCAGAACTCCAAGAATTAAAGCCTGGCGATATCATCCCATTTTCCCCGGAAGGACAGGGGATGCCGGTCGCTATTCTTGAGAAAGAAAAGATGCTGGTGCTGCACACCGATTCACGTGAAGCGTCGGAAGATCAGCCCCAATTGACGCTCCAGCCCGGCGACTACGTCAATGCCAGTTGGGGCTTTTACCTCGAACCGCTGGGAGAAAACGCCACCCGGCTAATCGAACGCTGGCGGGCAGACTACAATCCGAACTTCGTCAATAACGCCTTCTACAATGCATTCCTGGAACCGGGAGCCTTCATCATGCAGCAGAAGATGCTGCGCACCCTCAAAGAGCTGGCCGAGTCCGCGGTGGATGTGTAGGAAACACCTGGGCTGTGTTAACACTTGGAATTGTCTGTCTGTTTCAACCCCCCGCTACCGCAAAAGCGGTATCTGCCCCCCTTTGCAAAGGGGGGCGAATCGCGGCGAGTGCGATAGCATGAGCGCGATGGGGGGTTCAAAACTCAAAAATCGACAGCACCCAATAAAACAAACTCTGTTGTAAGGGCGACTGGTCAGTCGCCCCCATCTTGCACCCAATAAATAGGAACGCTAAATGAGTTTTGACAACGATCTCCCCCTCGCCCTGATCACCGGTGCAACCAGCGGAATCGGCGCGGCCTTTGCCCGGCGGTTAGCGGCTGATGGCTATAACCTGATCATGCACGGGCGGCGCGAGGATCGGCTCAATAAGCTGGCCGACGCGCTGGGGACGCTGCACCGTGTTGGCACCGAGGTTCTCATCGCCGAACTGGACCAACCAGACGGTATCCGCAAGGTTGAAGACCGGATCGCGAAGCTGGACCGGCTCGATATGCTGGTCAACAATGCGGGGTACTTCCAGCCGGGTTACTTCTGGGAGATCGATCCCGACGAACTTGAGGCGATGATCAGCACCCATGATATCGCCCCGGTGCGCTTCATGCGGGCTGCGATCCCCGGCATGATCGCGCGTGGTCAGGGCGATATCATCAATGTCTCATCGTTGGCTGCATACGGGTTGGGTGGGCACGGCCTGGAAAATTACTGCGCGACCAAGCGCTACCTGGTCACCTTTACTGAGTCGCTGCATGTGGCTCTGGCAGGTAAAGGCATCCGCCTCCACGTGACGGCCCCCGGCCATACCACCTCGGATTTTCACACCCGCATCGGCCTCGACCCCAAACAGATGGAAGCCGAAGGTATCCATTGGATGCCCGCCGAAGAGGTGGTCGATCAGGCTTTGCGTGACCTGGCACGAGGGAAGATCGTCAACGTGCCCGGCTTCAAAAACAAGATTATGACCTGGACAGCGGAACGATTCCTACCCCGCCGCCTGTTCTACACATTGATGATCCGGCGGCAGTACCGGATGGATGAGGAAAGGGACGAGGACAGATAAACAACCCATCAATATGATATAATCAGCAGCAACACGGCGTACCGCATCCCAACAGCAAACTAACGCAATGGTGATTGATTTGAGCGCGTTCCACGCATTATCCAGAGGGAACGTGCTGTGAGTGTTTAGTCCCGATGCCCGATCGACAACGCCTTCCCATGCCGGGTGAAAAACCGATCTCGGTATGGCAGCCCCGCAAACATAAATCCAAACTTCCCTGGCGGCGAATCCGCCTGGGGTTTTTGTGGCGCGCCCTGCCCTGGCTGACGATAGTGGCTGTGCTGGCCGTCGGCTTGATGATCTGGCGGTCAACCGGCAAGTCGGTCACCGTCGTCATTAACGGGCATCCGCACCCGGTCAAGACCCACCGGCGTGATGTCGAAGGAGCGCTCCGCGCCGCAGGCATCCGGCCAGACGATACGATCTACCTCGACCCACCCGCCGATCTCCCACTCGAACATGACATGGTGATCACCGTCGCATCCCTGCGCCCGGTGTTGGTTCACGCCGGGGAGCAAACCCTGATCGCCCACACCCAGAACATCGACCCGGCGGCGATTGTGTCCGAACTGGGGATCGCTATCGGGCCAGCGGATGGGATTCGGGTTGAACGGGCCGCCCGCCCCACCGCCGAAGAGATCATCGCGAATCCGGCCCTGGCTGATGTGGCGTTAATCCCCCGTGAACTGCGGGTGGTTCCGGCCAGCCTGGTGATCGTCAATGAGGTGCAGCCGGACGGCACACAGACTCGTGTCAGTTTCCAGACCACCGCCCGGTCATTGGGCGAAGCGCTGGCGCTGGCAGGTTACGCACTATACGAAGCCGACCAGATCAGCCCTCCACTCGGAACGGCAATCAGCAAGGAGATGGAGATCACCATTGAGCGGGCCACACCGGTCAGTGTTTATGCCGATGGGCAGTTTTTCCTGACCCGCACCCGGCAGCCGACGGTAGCCGATCTGTTGGGCGATCTGGGATTGGCGCTGACCGGCCAGGATTACGTATTCCCGGCGGCGGGTCAAACGCTCCGGGCAGGTGACCGGGTGCAGTTGGTGCGGGTTACCGAGGCACAAATCATTGAGGAGGAGCCGATTCCCTTCACGACCAGCTATGTCCCCGACCCTGACCTGGAACTCGACCAACAGCGCACATTACAAGAAGGCCAGGAAGGCATCCTCCACCGGGAGATCGCGGTGCGGCTCGAAGATGGGTTGGAGGTCAGCCGGGTGGTGCAGGCCGAATGGGTCGCCCAGCAGCCAGAGCCTCGTGTGGTGGCCTACGGCACACGGATCGTGTTCCATACGCTGGAAACTCCCGGCGGCCCGATCCAGTATTGGCGGGTGCTGCACATGCTGGCAACCTCCTACAGCCCCTTGACTGCCGGGCATAAGCAGCCGGGCGATCCGTTTTTTGGATTGTCGGCGACCGGGGCGGAAGTGGTGCGCGGCATCGTTGCGACCGATCCGCGGGTGGTTGGATTGGGAACCCGGTTGTATATACCGGGTTATGGGCTGGGCCAGGCGCTCGATGTGGGGGGCGCGGTCAAGGGGATGCGGGTCGATCTGGGCTATGACGATCAAAATCTGGTGCTGTGGAATAACTGGGTGGATGTCTATTTGCTGCCACCCGTCCCGCCCCCGGATGAGATGATCTGGGTGCTGCCGGAGTAGCGCTATTCTTTTGACCCTGCGCGACGACGAGTACGTCGTTCAGGCGATGGGGCACATCGCGGCACAAGCTGGAAAGAGTCATGTCCGCAGAGTAACATGAAGTTCTTCACGGGCCATCCACAGTATGCGGGATGGAGTGCTGCTTCTGAAAAGGGCCTGATTCCCGGAGCCGCTTGCGAAGAACCTCACCCCCATCTCGACGCATCAGCGTCTCGATTCCCCCCTCTCCAAATTGGAGAGGGGAGGAAGACAAGTCTGGGTGCGGGTTCTTCGCCGCGATCTTGCACCGGACACACTGTCGCCTATTTCGCCTCGCCAGGGGAGAAACCTCCAGCAAAGGTCAGAAGCACCAGCTATGCGATTGTTGTTCATCCTTTCTGCCCGCCCGCTTTTCCCAGACGCCTCTCCACGGCTGCCCG
>JBNKDD010000410.1:0-4283 GCA_050288085.1 Anaerolineae bacterium | reverse complement strand
TCGGGTGGGCAGACAGTCTTTGAGTAGGAGCAAATATGAGCGGTTGGAAGCTGAACCAGGAATACGCACATTCAGAAGGGCTTGTGAAGTACGATATCCAGGGCAGCGGCGCACCGCTCGTACTGGTTCACGGCACGCCCTGGTCATCATTTAACTGGCGGCATATCATCCCGGCGCTCGCCTGCTGGTTTACGGTCTACTACTACGACCTGATCGGCTACGGTCAATCCGAAAAGCGCGACGGGCAGAATGTATCTCTAGCAGTACAGAATCAAGTACTGGCCGAACTCCTTGATCACTGGGAACTTGATTCGCCCTATATCGTCGGACACGATTTCGGCGGGACAACCGTCTTACGGACGCATCTATTAGGGCAGCGCACCTTCGAAAAAATGATCTTGATCGACCCGGTCGCCGTCGCACCCTGGGGATCATCCTTCTTCAAACACGTCAACCAGCACGAACAGGTCTTCCGGGAAGTTCCGGCCTACATCCACGAGGCGATTGTATCAGCCTATGTGCAGGGCGCAGCGCATAAACCAATGGACGCGGAAACCCTGGCCGGGATCATCACCCCCTGGCTCGACGCTGATGGGCAGGCCGGTTTTTATCGCCAGATCGCCCAGGCCGATCAGCGCTTCACCGATGAGATCGAGCCGTTCTACCCGACCATCACCACCCCTCTGCTGATCATCTGGGGCGAGCAAGACCACTGGATTCCCATCGAAAAAGGCAGACAGCTCCACGCTGCCATCCCCCATTCTGAATTCATCCCGATCCCCGATGCCGGACATCTGGTCCAGGAAGATCAACCCGCCCTACTCACGTCTCTCTTGTTGAAATTCTTTTTATAGGTTGGGATTTGCGTGGATGAATTGTAGGGGCAAGGCGTGCCTTGCCTTCTGGACACGACATCACCTCACCCCATACGCCCTGACCGGAAAAGCCGCCGCCCCCTTCACCTTGACCGGCGCAGCATGGAAGGTGAACCCCTCCGCAGGCAGCGCCGACAGATTAGTCAGGTTCTCGACGATCAGGATATTGGCATGCAGCAAGGTAACATGCACCGGGCGGCGCGGGTTGGTCGTATCGTCGATCACCAGGAAATCCACCCCGGCTAATTTCGCACCCCGATCACGCAGGGCGGCAGCAGTTTCCCCGGTCAGAAACGGGAACTCGAAGTACTCCGACTGACCCCAGTAGCGACTCCACCCCGTGTTGAACAGTACTGCCTTACCCGCCACATCGATCCCGTCTAACACCGCCGGGCCAATCGGCTGGCGGGCGCTGACCCCCGTACAGTCAACCACCACCCCCGGCAGCACCAGTTGCTCCAGCGTCAGCGCCTCGATCGACACCCCCGCCGGGTTGAAGTGATACGGGCTGTCCATGTAGGTTCCAATGCTCGTCAGCATCTGCACCTCGCTGATCTCACAGGTGCAGCCCTCATAATGCCCACCGGCTGCCGCCTGCTCGTGACTCATCCAGGCCGTGATCTCCGGTTGAGGGGCCGACGGGCCAAACAGCGGCATCCCCGGCTCGATGGTGTGGCTCAGGTCAATCAACTGCATAGGTATCACTCTCTAAAATAATCGGCAGATAGAGACATAAGATGAAAATCCAGCCCGCCAGGCGTTAAAACGCCTGGCTAATGATGATATGCTGGATAAATTCAACCAAAAGACTGGGAGAATCAAGAGCGATTTGGGGTCTGATTTATCAGACATATCATTTGTAGCTGCGGAATTTATTCCGCAGTGAGGAGGGCTTGATACTAACGCGGTGTTACCATGCCCAAATCGCTAAAACCCGACTTTATACCACCACGTATAACTGTACCGGTCACTGAAGGTAAAGGTCGCGACATGATAGCCGGGCTGCCAGCTCCCCGCCCAACACAGCGTATTCGGGCCGAAGGACTTAGCCGTTGGCTGCATGAACGGATCGTTCGGATCGACCAGGCTGTAAACTTTGTAGGAATGTACCACCCGTTTGAGGGTTCGCTCCTTGCCATCGAGGGTAAAACCGGACAGCTCTTCGATGTCCTCATAATCCCAGTAATCGCCGGGTTCGAGCACCGCCTGGGCATGGAAGACCACGCAAACCTCGCCGTTTAGCCGGACGAGCGGCGCATCACCGGGGCCGGGATTCGCTTCCAACAGATAGTCGGGCAGTGGTTGGCGGTTGGGCAGATCGGCAGGCATGGGAGTCGCCACCGACCATATCACCCAACCCAGCACGATCACCAGCACGGTGATCAGCGGGATCAGCACGTAAGGTTTTCTGATGATATTCTTCACAGCTTCCATCGCCATCAATCCTCTTTTACCTGGAATACCGCTTTACCCAACACCCGCTTCTTATACATAATCTCGACCGCATAATCACCGGCAGGCCAGGGAGCGACATCGCTCCGCAGGGCAAAGCCTGCATAGCGGTCAACCGTCCCGCTGATCTCAAGCGGCGTCTCCGTGATCACGTCCCCCTCATACAGCCAACGAGCACTCAAAGGCGAGTAGGGGTCATAGTTCTCGATCTCGACCGACACAAAGAACACATCATCCGGGTGATAGGTATCGGTTGCTTCGACGGGCCGGTACAGGTCATCTAGGGCCGTCGCCGGGGTGATGCTCAATACTTCGGGCCGCATGCGGCGGGCAATCAGCACCGCCACCACGATCAGCCCGATCAGAATAATGATCGTCCGGAACAGGCCCTTTCGCATCCCTTCTTGAAATTGGATAGGCAGGTTTGGTTTCTTAGATTGGGCTCGCATCAGGGTATCTCGACTCCTATCCGTTCGAGGGCACGGCGGGCCAACACTCCCCCTGACCCGTCCGGCTCCAATTCAACGGCCTGTAAATAATGGTCAATGGCCTCACCGAGCTGGCGGTTGGCCTCATAGATAACGCCCAGGTGAGCATGCACCCGCGCCTGTGATGGATCAAGTTCCAGCGCATACTGAAGTTCATCGTAAGCGCGCTCCAGGTTGCCATCCAGAAAATAAGCCCAACCCAGCGCATCGTGTGCCAGGGCGTTACCAGGATAGCGCGTGACCAACTCCTCGGCAAGTGGGAACCCGATCTCTTCCAGCCGGTATTCCTGATCGAGGTAGAACTGCTCCAGCAGAATCTCAAAACGGGCATCCCCCGGAGCCAGTTGGATAGCTTGCAGCATCCACCACTCGGCCAGTTCATTCTGATTGTCTGCCTGATAGGTCGTGGCGATCTCAACTGCCAGCGCCGGATTTTCCGGGTCGAGCACCCGTGCCCGCTCGAAGGACTGCCGCGCTTCCCACATCCGCCCGCGCTGTTTCCAGATCACCCCGGCCAGGTAATGGATCGTCGGGCTGTCGGGAGACAGGGCAATCGCCTGTTGGATCGCCCCCAGTGCCGGTTGATCCAGCCGGGAGCGGGTAAAGGCCAGGTATGCCAGTGCTTCGCCATAAGCCGGGTTATAGGCCACTGCCCGTGACAGTGCAGCATCCGCCAACTGGAACTCGTTCAAGCCCAGGTAAGCCACCCCTAGCCGGGCATAAGCATAATCCGGTGACTGCTCATCCCAGTTGAACAGGCTGCTCCGAATCGTGACCAGATTGTCGGCTTCCAACGGGTTAATGGTCGCGGCCTGCGTCAACGTGACCAGCGCTTTTCCTGGATCATCAATCGCCTGGAGAATCCCCAGCCGGATATACAGGCTTGGCTCGCCGGGTTCGGCCTTGATCAGCGATTCGATCACCGCCGCTGCCCGTGACCACTCGCCATGCGCAACATAGATATCAACCAGTTGGGAGAGCATATCGGCATCCAGTAGATCGGCCTGCCGCGCCTCCTCCCAGATGACCAGCGCGTCATCCAGCCGATCCTGCCCAGCATAGGCTTCTCCCAACCAGACGATCTCCTCGCCGGTCAGCGGGCGGAGTGCAGCCAGCCGGTTGAGATCACGCTCAACGGAGGGGAAATCCTCAGCCTGGTGTTCGGCATCAATAGCCGCCGTCAGAAACGACAGTGACCAGGATTGGCGGGTATAGGCAGCATGATACAGTTGAGCCGCTTCCTGATACTGCTCATCTTCATAGGCAGCTTGAGCCTGCGTCACATTTTCGATCAGATCATGAGGAAAGGCAGACATCCCGGACAGCAAAATGCCCACTGCCACCACGATAAATCTGAATGGTATACCTTTCAACCAGATGCGTTTGATCACCATAAACCTATTTCCGGATGCATTTAATGTCTGGAGCAGCTTTATTGAATTTGCAACTTTTACTCCCTGTCACAACA
>JBNKDD010000409.1:0-4286 GCA_050288085.1 Anaerolineae bacterium | reverse complement strand
TCACTCCGCCGCGTCTCGAACTCCATCCACGCACCCCGGTCAGGGATCAACTTCGCCATCGCCAACGGGCGACCGGTGGATGGGTCTTTATCGACATCAAAATAGACACCCGGCGAGCGGATCAACTGGCTGACCACAACCCGCTCCGTGCCATTGATTACAAAAGTACCATTGCTGGTCATCAGCGGGAAATCACCCAGGAAAATATCCGACGTGATCACTTCGCCCGTCTCAATGTTGACCAACGCGACCTTCACATACAGTGGTGCAGCAAAGGTCATATCGCGTTCAAGGCACTCTTCCTCATCATACTTAGGTTTATCGAACCAATAGTTTAATCCAAACTCACGAGACTCTTCGTGAAAGCTTGGAAAGTACAGTTTGAGATTACCGTTAAAGCTCTCAATAGGTGTTATCTCATGAAATAATTCGGCCAGCCCTTCATCCTGAAACCATCGGAAGGATTCCAGCTGTACCTCAATCAATGTGGGGAGCTTATGCACTTCGGAGATACGTGCGTAAGTTTTCCGACCCAGATCACGGGACATAAACTGCCTCTCCTAAAAAACGGGGAAGTAGAGACAACACAAAACAAGGAACCGTTTTCTCGCGGTCCTTGTTGATTGTCTCTCACTGCTCTGTGATTACCGACAAGATCCTATTGTATCAAAATTTCGGTGTGAAAGTCAATGGATTCCACCGCCAACGTGCCCACATTGTAGCCCATCTGGCAAGACAATGCAATGCCCAAGTATTTTTCTTACGCAGATCTGATCATAAAAACGTGGACAAGTCAGACCGGATGGTCTATAATGATAGCCACAAGGGGATGAAATAGGTTCGACGGGGAAGACGGAGACCCCACTGCGAGCCGGGGAGCCTCACCCCCGATAACAAGAGGCACAACAAATAACTGCCAACGAGCAGACACCAGCTTTCGCAATGGCTGCATAGTAGCCATCTGAAAGCGATCCCTTACGAGGGATCATGTTCCCCTGTTCTTCCCAGAGCCGGAACAGGTGCGAACATCATAAAGGTTCTCGGTGCGGTACAGTTGAGTCTCTGGGCTGTATCTAAGACCAAACAGCGACCCGCCTACGCCCAGGCCTGTTGACCGGCATTGGCATAGGTTGAATCAGTAGGTCGACTATTCTCGTAGACGTGGGCAATCTAGCTTCTTCGGACCCGGAGGGCGGACTCCGGCATCTCCACTAAAGAGGCCCCCCAACTCATGGGGGGCTTTTTTTCTGGCATTACAAAGACCAAAAATGAGGCAAGATGACCAAAGCCGACCGCGACCGCTGGAACCAGCGCTATCAAGAGAATGACCGCTGGCAGCAGGGACACGAACCCTTCCCCTGGCTGATCAAGCAAGAACCGCACCTGACCGGGGGATTAGCCATCGATCTCGCCTGCGGCTCAGGCCATAACACCATCTGGTTAGCCAGGCGAGGTTACCGCGCCATCGGCGTAGATGGCAGCCGGGTAGCCGTTCAACGTGCTTATCAGGAAGCCCGGCAGTGTGGGCTGGCGGATCGCGTGTCCTTTGTCGAGGCCGACCTTGATCGATTCTGGCTGCCGCCCCAACATTTTGACCTGGTTGTCGTGATCCGCTTCCTGAACCGCGATCTCTTCCCGCCCATCCTGAACACGCTTAAACCCGGCGGCCTGCTGATCTACGTCACCCTCAACTGGCGCTGGCTGGATCACCACCCCGACACTGACCCGGTCTACCTGCTCCAACCCGATGAACTCAAGCAGGCGTTCAAGGAATTACAGCTCATATCCTATTCCGAAGTAGGTGACCTCTCCCGTTTGATCGCCCGAAAATGTTGATGCTTATGAGAAGCCAGTCTTTAAGTCCCTCTCCATGAGGGAGAGGGATTTAGGGTGAGGGCCAGAGGTCACAACCCCTTCAACCGCTCCCCCGCCAATCTCAAAGTCTCAACACTTTTCGGAAACGCAAACCGCACCATCCCCTGGCCGATCCCCGGATCACCGTTATAAAACGTGCTCCCCGGTACAACCGCCACCCGCCGCTCAGAAGTCAGCCACCGGGCAAAAGTGATATCGTCCATATCATCCTGGATGCCGCCGCGGAAACCGCCATAGTCAGCCATCACATAATAAGCGCCCTGCGGCGATTTCGCCTTGAACCCCACCTCCCCCAAGACCGCCATCATCGCATCACGACGTTTGGTGTATTCGACAATCAAATTACCGTAGAAGCTATCCGGCAGACCCAACGCCACCAATGCCGCTGCCTGAAGCGGAGTCGGTGCGCAGATCGTCATATAATCGTGCACCGTCCGGATCGGCTCGGAGATCACCTCCGGCGCAACCACCCACGCGATCCGCCAGCCGGTCGCCGCATAAGTTTTACTGAACCCACCGGTCGTGATCGTTCGTTCGGTCATACCGGGCAGCGTGGCAATCGGGATATGCTCGCGCCCATCATAGACGATGTGCTCGTAAATCTCATCGCTTACCGCCAGCACATCATACTCAACACACAACTCAGCAATGAAGCTCAGGAACGCCCGGTCAAACACCCGCCCGGTCGGATTGTTGGGTGTATTCAGCAGGATCGCCTTCGGCCCCTGCGCAAACGCCCGCCGGAATTCTTTTTCATCGAGCTCAAAGTCCGGCGGCCTGAGCGAAATCCAGACCGGCTCCCCTCCGGCAAAACGCACCGCCGCCAGGTAATTCTCATGTGCCGGTTCGACAATGACCACCTTATCGCCGGGATTGATATGGGCCATCAGCGCCGCGACCACCGCCTCCGTCACCCCGCAGGTTACGGTGACTTCTGTTTCCGGATCAGCGCTGATCCCATACCAGCGTTGATATTTCTCCGATATCGCCGTCCGCAGATCGCGAGTCCCCCAGGTGATACTGTATTGATTCCCCCCACCCCGCAGAGTCTCAACCGCAGCCTCGATTACTTCCGGCGGGGGATTATCCTCCGGCATCCCCTGTGACAGGTTGATCGCGTCATGCTGCATGGCAAGCCGGGTCATATCCCGGATCATCGATTGGACAACATCATCTAAGCGTCGAGCACCTGGCATGATTTCCTTCCCTATTTGAACCGCTCGCTACACGAAAAACAACTATCCCAACCCGGCCTTTTTCAATTCGTCCTGCAAAGCACGCAATGTACTGTTCTTTTCTTTTAAGCCCTGTATATATGAAATCCAATCGGCAGACTTCCCCTGTTCATCATATAATCGCTTGGCTTCACCCAGATACACCGCCGCACTCTGATAATTCTCCCGCCCTTTCGCACGGATCAACTCTTCGGCCTGTGCGCTGTATACTCCTGCCGCCTTCATCGGAAACGCTTCTTCCGAGGCTTTAGCCAGGTCAAGCCCCAATCTGATCCAGTCATGTTGAATTTGCCACGACTCAGTTTGGCTGAGTTGTACCCGCAGTCTTGCCAACGCGTCCCAGGCACGCACCCAATCTTTTTCTCCCGTATGGAACTGGGTTAACAGCGCCCACTCGCCCCGCGTTTCCATTTCCAGTACCAACCTGGAACGAGTAGACTCGCGCTCATCTTCTGACGTCAGAGCGATCACATCCTGCATCAAGGCCAGATACGGCTGTTCATCAAACCGCTGACTTTGCAGCTTGAGCGCCTTCTGATTTTCACCCAGTCGTTTATAGGCTTCAGCCAGCCAATCAGCCAGCCGATACCCCGGATTCTCCCAGTACGCATCCTCAACCAGGGCGACCGCCTCATCAGTATAGCCCGCCTCATCGAGAATCCTGGCAGCCCGCACCAACACCCAATCCTGGAAGTGCGCATTGGCAAGCTCAATCGCCTCATTGATCCGGCCCAGTTCAACCAATTTATTGAACAGCAGTTCATACAGGCCATTCTCGCGGGCATGTTCCAGATAGGAATCTGTATGACCTTGCACCTCATCCAGTGACAGCAATAAAATGCTGTACTTGCGTCGTTTCCAATCCATTGGGACATAAGCTACCGGGTGCACAGCCACCGGTTCGCCAAGCGTATCGAGCGAACTCTCGATCTGTTCGCACAACCACCGGCGTTCATCTTGAGTCGTATATTCCGTCAGCCCAACACTAGCAATATCACCAATGCTATATCCACCGGAATTGGCTTCCCATTGGTAAATACCCCACAGTGATTCAACTAACCGCCGGTGCTCAGGATCATCTTCCGGGGTAGCCTCCAGGACAGCAGATAATGCTTCGATAGCCCCACGGATCGAACTGCTGATCGCGTCATCATCATCATAAACCGAACCGTAAAC
>JBNKDD010000408.1:0-4298 GCA_050288085.1 Anaerolineae bacterium | reverse complement strand
GATGCTTGCTCCGGGCGGCATGATAACCCGCCAGCAGCGGAACCAGCGGCAGGGCTGGACTGGGCTGTGTGGCTGGCGGCTGGACTTCACGCTTGAGGGTGAGCGGCAGATCATGGGCGATGTGCTTGGCCTTCTGCACTGTTTCGGCGGCCATCAGGCTGACAGCCCCCGTCACCAGGTTCTTAACCCGGTAGCTGGCTGCGGCCAGGGGACCGTAGTCGATTACCTCGTGGGCTTCCTGCTGATGATAGAAATGCTTGCTGACCAGGTTGTCCAGCGGCACGACCTTGATGGCCGAATCGCCGCTGCCGTTCGAGCCGGTCGCCCAGCCGGAGGTGAAGTCTGCAGAAGCCTGGGCGGTCTGTTTGAAGAGCCTGGACACATCCACCACGCGCTCATCGGCGGCGATGGACTTCGCCAGTTCCGCCTCAAGGGACAGCGCACCGCCGGAAAGCTGCGCCAGTCCGCCGCCATCGGCATCACCGCCGAGCAAAGCGGCGGCAGCCTGCTTCTCGCTGACCAGTTCGATGGCCTGTGCTTCCATGCTGTTTTCGTAAAAGACATGGAAAACCTTGCAATCATCGGTCTGCCCGATGCGCCAGTGGCGGCGCGAGGCCTGCGAGATCGTATAAAGACTGTACGAAACCTCGTAGAAGATCAGTGACTTGAATGCGAGCAAATCGAGGCCGGTTTCAACCAACTTCGGGTTGCAGAGGAGGACGTTCACGCCAGCCTCGACCTGCTGCTTGAGCCAGGCATCACGTTTGTCGGTGGCAGTGGTGGTGGTTTCCAGCAGGGCGGGATGGGCACCCGGCACATGCTGTTTGATGAGATCGAGCAGGCGGTCTTGAATGCGAACTTTGCCCGATTGGGCGATAAAGACCACACAGGGCCGACCGGCGTCCAGCTCCTCGTTGAGCAGATCAAGCAAAGCCTGTTCTTTGGGATAGACCTGCTGGCGCCCAAAGCCTTGCAGGGTGGTCACCAGGCGGGTGATGGGTTGACCTTGCTCATCCTTCTTCTGGGTACGGTGGATGACGGGTTTCGCGTCGTAGCAGGTGGAGGGGTAGCGCAGGCAGGCGTGAAGATAGGCACCCAAGAAGCTGGCATCACCCTCGTTTTTGCAGCCGACCAGGTAGTCGAGCAGTTTACCCTTCTCGCGGTCGTAGTGGGCCTGGATGTCCGGGGGCAGTTGGACCGGGACCGGAATTTCCTCGTAGTTGGGCAGGTTGAAAGCCAGATCGGGAAGGCCGACCCAGATCACATGATCCAACAATTCTCGGATCAGCAGCGGTGAGATACCAGGCGCTTCCTGGGGGCGGTGCTCGTGGCGGTCGGTGCCATTGTAGACACCGGATTGTTTGTCCTGCTTGTACTCGATGACTTTCACCATCACCCCCATGGTGCGCACCCAGCGGTTGATGGCCGGTTCGATACCCTCACTGATGGGGTACTGGTGGGGCATCCTGGCATTGAATGCCCACTCCAGCCAGAAGACGGATGAAGCCTGGCCACCAAACAGGGTACCGGTCAGGCCGATGGCATAGTCGGCGATGTGGACCAGGTTCTGCAGGGCACGGCCCTGGTCGGTGGCCGCCGACTTGCCTTCGTGCGCCTCGTCGATGACCGTTACAGCCACACGATTTGCATAACGTTCGCGGAGCAGGCTGGCGACCGGGTAGCGCGGGTTGCGCTTGGGATACTTCATGCCTTCGTCCGGCGCGGAGAAGGTACGGGAGAGCTGCCAGAGCGCGCCGCCGCAGTGATGGCACTTACGGGGTTGGGTCTGCATCCACCTGGTCGGGTCGGTTTTGCCCTTGCCATCCTGCGAGCTGTTGACCGGCTGGGCGCAGGTTGGGCAGAGGGGGACTTCCTCGGTGACGATCCGGGTCATCCCGTCGATGAGCTGGCCTTGTTTGTCGAGAAAGTGGCGGGGGATCGGGCCAGACTTCGGCCATTGGGCAAAGCGGCGTTTGTGTAGCCGGTAGGCGGGCTGCCAGCCTTCTCCTAATTTTGCGCGTTCCCTCGACACGATCAGGATGTGCAGCTTATCAGGACTGTCCGCTGCCTGCTGCATGAAGGCGGTCACGTCATCGACGAGGGTGTGGCCTTTGGCCAGGTTCTTGTCGGCGATGTGGGGCACACAGCCGGGGATGACATCGACCAGTTCGGCATGCCATTTTCGCACCAGATGGGGCGGTGCCATGACGACCGCCACCTGCCCCGGTTTGAACTTGCCCTGGTGCCACAAGACCCCAATGGCCGCGCCAGCCATAGGGGTCTTCCCGGTGCCCATGTCTCCTTGAAGGATAACCCGACGCTTATTTTCTAAAGCGGCCAGCAGTGCACCAACCACCTGCTTTTGCGTTTCAAACAGGCCGGTCACCGGTCGGCCCGGCAGCAGGCGATTGCGGAATACACGGTCGAAGACCGGCGCATATGGCGAGTGGTCGAAGTTATACAAGGGTTGGCTGTGGGTTTGCAGGTGATCGAGGAAGGCGTCCTGGTGGGCCTTGATGAAAGCCACCAGCCGGTCTTTCTCCTGGCTCTCGATGGTGGTCACCTGGCCGCTGCGGTGCAGCAGGGTGATCGTCACCTGGGCTTTGTGCGCGATGGTCTCGCGGACGCCGCGCAGCTCCGCCGGGGTGGTGTCGATCTCCGTCATGCGGACGACGCCACGGACGGCGGCCTGGCCTTGATCGAGGTTCAACAGCAGGCCATTGAACAGACCGGAGGCCAGGATCATGCCCAGCTGACCGCGGCGCGGGGGGACTATTGGCGTGAGGGGCGGCTCTTCCGGCGGGGTTTCGACCACCGCCTGGAAGGTGTTGGTGCGCTGCACACCCTGCGATTCGAGGAAGGGCAGCATCAAGTCAGGGGTGATGGCGTCCGGGTGGAAGTAGAAGCGTTTGACGCTGGCCGGGGCTGGGATGCGGTAGACCGGCGGATCGACCACCTCCAGCACCGGGAGCGTATCGGGGGATTGACAGGCGGTGACCAGGCGCAAAGCCTCGGCATCGACGTTCTCGCCGCGCTTTGCCGGGCGTGCCTTGGCGACCACCACGATCTGGGGATAGCGATCCAGGTGCAGGCCCGGCAGGCGGTAGATATCGACCCGGCTGCTGTGTTTAGCCAGGAAGGCGGCAGCGCGCTCGGTCAGGTGGTGGACATAGATCACCCACAGCACGAATCCACCATCCTGCACCCATTTCCATGCATGGGCGAGGTACTCAAGCTCGCGGCGTTTTTCGTCTGCGTGACCGGTGTTTTCGGCGTATGGGGGATTGATATAGACTACACCGTAAGCACGGTTGGGCGTGCGGAGGGTCATCAGGTCACCGCAAACAGCCTGCTCCATGCCGAACCTGTCGCGGCAGGCGGCGGCGCGGTCGTGATCGATCTCGTTGGCGTAGGGAGTCATGTGCCAGGCGTTGGCGAGATGCTGGAGGGCATCGCCTTCGCCAGCAACAGGGTCTAATAAACGCCCGCCCCCAGGAGCCGCGAACAGGCTCGCGAGGGAGGGGAGGTGTTCAGAGGGTAGCGGATAATATCCGCCCTTGATTTGCGATTGCAGGTGGGACATGTGGAATCTCTCCTTATGGGTAACAAGAGATAATTGCTTTTCAGGATGAACAAATGCATATATCAATGAATCGTAGAATGAGCGAACTGCTTTCTTCCGAAAACATAGATTTTGAACAAGACTTACCTTTGACCGTCAAAGGGCTTCTCGATTTGCTTGAGGCTGGAATCCATCAGCATGGGGATATTTACTCAATTAGCTCGAGGGAGCCCACTCATGAGGACATAAAGAGAGCTTTCGATGAGACCGGATATGAAGCTTCTGAAAATCATATTCATATGGAAGATTATGTTGGAAGAGGTGGTAATCCAATAGAACTTGTGAAGGTAGGTTTAGCTTATTCTCAAAAGATTGCCGAGATACTGAAGAAACAGTTTCCTACAATACCTTTCCAGATCAGCCTTAGTTACCACACTGGGAAGTACCCAAGCTGTGTTGTCCGCTTTCACAAGCAGCGTCCAGATGAGCACTGGTTAACAGAGGATCTGGAAGGCTATAAAGAGGAGGCGGTATTGGCAATTGACATCACGCCAGTGTAATTATTGATCTTAGCCGGGCTTCTGACACTTTTATCTTTCCATACCATACTCACCGACGCTTGCTCCAGTGGAAGCCTTCCGCCAGGGGTGGCTGAACAGATAGGCAAACGCCCTTGATTTGCGATTGCAGGTGGGACACGGGGCCTCCTTTAACAATTAAGCTGGTATAATTCGTG
>JBNKDD010000407.1:0-4298 GCA_050288085.1 Anaerolineae bacterium | reverse complement strand
CCCCAGCCGACCCCCGTCCCGACCTATACATTAACTCCCACTGATGCCCCTCGGCCTTCACTGGGAGCCGGGCCGTTCCGGGCGGTGGTTCCGGTTGATGACGTAATCCCCGGCGAGGTTCGCGGGCTGCACATCACCCCGGATGGCAGGCTGTGGTTGTATTCCGCTCAGGCGGTGGCGCGGTTGCAAGATGACGAAACGTGGTCGGTTTTCCTGCCAGAATACGAGGGCGTCTTTGCCGGGATCGATCCACAGGGGCGGGTGTGGATCATCAATGATGAGTTGACCCAGATCGCGGCCTGGGATGGGCAGGGTTGGACTCAATATGGCGAGGAATCCGGCTGGGTGCCATCCCAAAGATTCTATGATACGCCTTCATCGGTACGCTCCGGTGTGCATATTGATTCCTTTGGGCGGCTGTGGCTGGCAACCGCCCGTGATGTGCGGGCCTTTGACGGCCAGCAGTGGTTTATCTTCGGGCCGGAAGATATGGGGATGGCGCGGCCTGAATATGATGATATCAGCATGGTTTACGTGATCGGGGTCAATCAAGATCAGGTCTGGGTTGGCGAGTGTAATATCTTTGGGCCAGGGCCGGGTGACGGACAGGGCGTGCGGTGGTTCGATGGCGAGTGGCACGGCGATGACTCGCCGCCGGGTATTGACTGCGTGACGGCCCTTAACACCAGCCACGACGAGGAAATATGGATCGGGATGACCGATAAGTTATGGCAAACCGATCCGTATGGCAAAGAATGGACATCGATCGATATGCCGGAAGAAGCGGTGGGCGATTGGAATTTTGGCTACCCAATAGATCTGAAAGTCGGCTCAGATGGTGATTTATGGGCGATCTACATCATTTGCGGCGGGGCAAGCTGCGGCGGGCAAAAGAATCTCTATCACATTGAGAATGGAGCCTGGACACCAGTCGCCAATACCAATCTCATCCCTGACCCGATGGTTCTGGAACTTATGCTGGGGCTCGACGGCACACCGTGGTTGTTTATGTTTGAAGGGATCGACCGGATAGTTGATAACCGGCGCGAACCGGCAGCCGATCTGTTTGCCCGGTTCATTACGCAGGATTCAACCGGGCAGATATGGTTTATTGCGGAACAGGACGGGCAAAACTGGTTGTGGACTTTAGATGGGTTGGAACAATGAAAGAATCGAAAGCCGAAGAAAAAGAATCGAAATATGATGACAGTCTGTACTATATTGCCTCATTGTTGTTGGTAACCTCGATTATCTTGATGCTGCGGTTTGTCAAGCAGCCGGGGAATAACATCACCCTGCACTATGCGGGGTGGATCACCTGGGCGGCGGGGATGGTCTGCCTGTTCTGGCCGGGGGTGATGCTCGGTAAGCAGCGGGTGCAATCGAGCGAGTCCGAATCGGACAGCCCTGAGCTGATCGATACCGGTATCTACGGGGTGGTGCGCCATCCGCAGTATCTCGGCTGGCTGTTGATGTACGTGGTGACAATGCTGTTCGGGCAGCATTGGGCCAACCTGGCACTGGGCGGCGTGGGGATCGTGTGCCTGGTGCTTTACATCCGGGTGGAAGACCGGCGGCTGGTCGAGGAGTTCGGCGAGGTGTATGAGCGTTACATGGAGCGTGTCCCTTCGTTGAATGTGGTGTGGGGTGTGATTCGGCGGTTGAAGAAAAACAAGGAGGGGTAGGGGCATCCTATGATCCCGCACCTGAATACCATGCTTCTACCGCCGCTCGTGCCTCATCACTATCGATCTCGTTGAGTACCCGGAGAATCGATATCCGGTAAGTTGGCATACTTTCATCGTGTAACAGTTCAACCAAACGGGGCACAATCGATGGATCTGCGTTTCGCCTCAACGCCGCTATGATCCCCCATCTTGCATTAGGCTTTTCAGCCTCGTCCCATGCGGCGAATAGGGCTGGCACTATTCTGGGATCGTTATAATGTGAAAGCTCCTCAACTGCTGCCACGAAATCATCCCCTGATGGATCCTGTATGAACTCGAGCAGTGTGTCGATATCCAAAACCCCCTGTTGGGCCAACACCCTGATCGCAGCCGCCCGCACAAAAGCTGAGGGATCATCTAGCAGCGTTCTGAGGTGCGGGGCGGTTTCTTCAATCGAACCAGTTCTCAATAACCTGGCTGCGCTGGCGCGAACCTGATCCGATACGTGCTTAAGTGCCTCAACCAGGGATGGAAAAACACGCGGATCGTCAGGCGTCAGGGATCCCAGGGCAGCCATCTGCTCTAGCGCTTGTATATCCACTGGATCAGTTTGTTCGAGTATGAGATCCAGTGCTCGAGCTGGATCGTTTTCATAGATAAAGCGTAGAGCTGTCCGGTTAAGCGGGTTCTTCTCGGTCAAGTACACGTTTTCCAGGTGTGAAAATGCCTCGTCTGTTTCCCGCTGCCCCAATGCCGTTAGTGCATAATTCACGATCCCAATATCTTTGTTATTCAGAAATTCAGCCAGTTCGGAAATCGTAAATGCCTCAGGTGCTCGGACTAAGATGTAGGCAGCATTACGCGCTATTTCTTGATTAGAATCATGGAGCAGTTTCTTCAGGATAGAAACCGTGTTTTCGGGGAGCGAATCGCGGGTCATCGGGATACGGCTCAACGCACGAAGCCCTCGCACAGTTTGCTGAGAGGTTTTGGCGGATTGCAGCATTTGAGTCAGCTTTGGGACGGCCTGAGCGCCGATTTGATTTAACGCAAGTTCGACCGCGACCTTATAATTAGCTTCGTCGAGCACCAGATCGGCCAGCACTTGGATAACGTCATCCTGAGGGAATTCCCCTAATGCGAGAATTGCATGACGTGAGACTTCACAATCTTCGTGAGAGGCCAGTTCTTTGAGGTGTGGGACGGCGGCTTGCAGCCTCAATCGCCTGCTTGCTGAGATAGCATGGTTAATGATAGTTCGATCTGTATGCTGCAAAGCGGCTATTACATCTGGTACAGCATTCTCGTCACCCATCTCTGATAGGACATACACAGCCGCGCGTTGTACATCAGTATTTTTATGATTCAGGTATGGCCGCAGTTCCGCCAGAATCCCTGGTACACGCAGTCTATCAAGTCCATGAATGACCTGAGTCAAAATATAGGGGTTGGTTTCATCTAACTGGTTTTTTAAAGCCGTAATTACCTGTTGGGTACTCTCTTCGTTGTCCAACCGGCTGGCGATCTGGGTAAGTGTTCGGATCAGATGAACCCGTTCGTTATGATCTGCCGGGCCGAGTGATGCGACCAGGGTGGGAATGACCTGTGGGCCGCCGGTCGTCTTCAATGCCTTCAAACACGAACGCCGTAAAAATGCATGATTCGTACTTTCGAATACTTGGAGTAGGGCCTGTGTGACCTGATTGTTATTCTCGAATCCGGCCAATGTTTGGGCAGTCACCGCTGCTTCATAGTATCGCTGTTCATCCTGGCACGCCTCCATGTGGCTGATCAAAAAGGAAACCAGTGTTGGATTTTGCAGCGAGCCCAGGGTGCGTACCGCTTCTACTCGTACCCTGAGTTCTGGGTTGTCGATATAGGATTGAAGAAATGGGATCAGATGAGTGTTAAGAACCTGGGTTGCATCCCCCCGCGTCGTAAGGGAAAGCCATCGAAAACTCTGTCCAACATTTCCCAGGGCTTTCAGGATCAAACATAGGGTCTCGGAGTCAGTCACTTCCCCGGCTAATTCGATCAGAGGCCCAACTGCCAGGTAGCTTTCGTGATGATGTAGCCGTGACAGAGCTCTAAGTGCTCGGTTGCGTATCCACTTTTCCTCACGCTGGACTAATGTGATCCAGCCATCGACCTGGTACAACAGTCGAACAAACTCATTTACTAGCAGGCGCTTCCCTTCGTCATCCAATTTATGATCCAGTAGATCATCCAGTTGGTCAATGAGATTCTTGCCAAAGCTCCTGGCTAGCCCAGAGATTACCTGCTGGCTTTCTTCAGGCACTTGATGCCAGCGCTCAATCAACAAGGGGATCACATCCGGGCCAATCTCCCGAAGAACCGCCGTGAAATTGCCCCGTACCAGGGATTCTTCATGTGTTGTGCCTTCAAGAATAAAGTTAAATATCTCCTCTATCCGTTGTGGATCGTTCAGGAAGCGTTTTCCAATACCTGCAAGGCCCGTAATCGCCTGGCTCCTTGTCTTGTATTTTTCATCGGATAGGTGTTCAGCGAACAACTTTATAAAATACGGGTCATTCATCTTCGATGCAGACCAGATTGCAGCCCGCCGGATGACGTCTTCCTCATCTGAGGCCAGCTCTTGAATGGTTCGAT
>JBNKDD010000406.1:0-4316 GCA_050288085.1 Anaerolineae bacterium | reverse complement strand
GTGTCCCCGGCCCTATCGAGGCATGTTCTCCCAACAGCATGCCCCTACCCCTGAGCAAGCCGGATGGGTTACTCACCCGACCCATCCGGCAATCTCTTTTTTAGATGGGTGCACGCCATTTGTTAACGGATTGTTACTGACACAGGGATGAATTCGTCTTATACTTTAAACAAGTAATACTTATAACTGTCCCGAAGCACAGCCCCATACGGAATAACGATGTGTGCTCACACCTCCCCCGGAAAATACAGGAGTAAATCATGGAGAAGTATAAGGCGACCCCCGGCTCAGAAGTGATCGGCAGCGCAATGCATAACTTTTTCATCAGCCTCAACCGTGAAGAATTCGCGGACGTCGTCGAAGCAGCCATGTCAGCCGCCGGGATCGAAGACTTCAAAGATGATGAATGGTATTCATTCCAGTTGACCCTGGATATCTTCAAGGAGATTTCTCAAGGACGCAAGATATCGCAGAACCTGGTGGCATTGGGCCTGGCCTATGTTGAGACGGCCACCTTCCCCCCGGAAGCCCAGACGATTGAGGACGCCATCTTGCTGCTTCCCCAGGTCTATCACATCAATATCAGGAATATCCCCGAATACGAAGGCTACGAAGTCGTCCGGGTTGACGACCACCACATCCGGGTGTTTGACAACAATCCCTTCCCACATGATACGGTCTACGGTTTTGTCTGGGGAATCGCCAATCGCTTCAAAGAAGGCCGAATGGACGCGACGGTGGTCAGGACTTACAACAATCCAGATGACCCGGATTCGGATGGGGCAGTGTACGACATCACCTGGGGATAACTGCTTTTTGTAACTATCACAATGTGCATTCTCATTGCACTATGATGTTCAGAGGGGGCAAAATAGCCATTTGCCCTCTCTGAGGAGATTATTGTGGAAATCACCGCCAGGGGAAAATTTGACTGACTCCGCAACATGCGGCACTCACTCATTCCACCACAATAATGGGGACAGGCTCAGGGATACTACACTCTGCTACCCCTGTTCCTCCTTGTCCCCTCCAACTCCACCCCCAGACCCAGACGGTTCCGTGCTTATCAAGTGCCAGGGTGGCAAAACTGCCAGATGAGACCTGAACAATATCGTCCAGATCGATCCGGTGCCCCTGAAATCTATCCGGCCCGAAGTCGAGACTATATATCCTATCCTCTTCATCATTGTAATCAACGTTGAACCAGGAGTTCCCCCAGGCCCAGAGTGAGCCATCTTCCGCCAGGCCGATATTATAAAACTGGTGACGCCCATCTATCTGCACGATGGGTGGAAGCTGTTCGATAGGATAGAATTCCCTGGTAGCCGGATCAGTTGGCGACTGCCCATCGAGTTGCAGCTCGCCGGGGATAGCCCAGAGCGTCACCGTGCCATCGGCATGCAGTATGCTGACACCATCCCCCCAGGCGACGCTTTGCACGTTATACACACCTTTTATCTGCCGCGGTGTCGGCCAGATTTCTTCCGTGCCGGTAGTTTCTTTGTCGAGTCCCCAGGCCCAAAGCGTACCATCAGAGCGCACCGCAAGGGCCAGGTTGGAAGTGAACATCACATCAATGACATGGTCTATTGGGATCCTGGTAAACTGGTAGACATTCTTCTGCACCCCGATGCCAAGCTGTCCCTTATTCCCGACCCCATAGGACCAAAGGGAGCCATCTTCCTTGCGCACGATGACGGTTCCTTCTGACCCAACCGCGATCTGAACAACCTGGCCGGTACCGCCAATGTCATCGACGCCCGGAAAGCGTCCGTATTCCCCCTGGCTGAAAAAGCTTTGTTCGTAGATATCTCCCGCCTCATCAATAAAGAAGCTGTGGAAATCGCGGGCATAGATCGCCTTGATGTGATGGAAATCAGGGAGAAGGGTGGGAACGGCTTGAACTGCCTCGCTATCATCCGAGAGGCCCAATATATCGGCTGCTCCCCATCCCAGCACATCACCATTTTCCAGCAGAGCAAGACTGTGAAAGGAACTATTATCGAGCAATACAACAGGCGAAGAGACCCTAATCGGGATAGGCAATGGCGTGGCGGTCGGGCTGGGAGTAATGGTAGCGGTCGGTGGTGGGCTGGGTGTAACACTGGCGGTGATCGTTGGCGGCGGTGGGGTATTGGATGGGATGGCAGTCGGCTCGACTGGTGAAAAGATCGGTGTTAGCGCTACATGCAAAGCCAGAATGCCTAAGACAATAAGGACTGCCGATATCAGTATCGGGATGATATCCCTTTTTCGTTCCATCAAGTGCTCCCAAATATGCCCCATTTGCTAAGGATCAGTATGCTGGAATTGGGGGTAGGAGTCAAGGAACTGGATGTGTGGGATGATCCCACAGCGGGATCACCTCGCGGATCGGTATGCGAAGCCTTTGGGATCGGGAACTTGATAATAAAACGGCCGGGGCGAATGGCCGTTCGCCCCTACGAGCGGATTGTTTGAATTGTCAAGAGTAGACCGGTATCAGGCTTACCAGCCAGAGGCACCGTCTGAATTTTCAAGCTCGTCGGCGGTTTGACGCTGAAGGAGCGTAACGGTCAGTTCAGATGAGAATAGTCTTTCCTCGATCTCCCCGGCCCGCTCCGTATTGCTGGCATACAACAGCAGTTCCTGGTCACGGTTATTGGGCATCAGATACTCACCCTGATTCGCGTCAAAATTCTG
Source organism: Anaerolineae bacterium (assembly GCA_050288085.1). Lineage (GTDB taxonomy): Bacteria > Chloroflexota > Anaerolineae > Aggregatilineales > UBA3940 > JBNKDD01. Next base: position 1,634 of record JBNKDD010000406.1, on the reverse strand, counting down.
GTTGAGGGTCAGGCTTTCGCCATCACCGCCTTTATACCGGTAATAGCTGCCCAGGAATTCACTGTCGTGATATGTCCACTCAACACCAAGGACGCCCGACAGATATTGAGCTACTTCATGTAAACCGTAACCAACGATGCCGTAGATGTCGTAAATGCGCATAGCCTATCCTCCGAGACAATAATGATACTCCTTCATTGAGAAATAACACAATTCCGGCAATCTACCGCCCGGTAGGCTATTTATGATACAATGAGAACATGTTTACCCTACAAGTTCACCCAATAAGTTACCCCACTATTTACCATGGAGGTACAAGTTGCGAATAGTTGTCTGTACCAAAGAAACTCCCGATACGGCGGCCAAAGTCGAAGTTAATGATGGCGTCGTTTCCTGGGGGGATGCGCCGCTGGTGATCAACCCCTGGGATGAATACGGGGTTGAGGAAGGCTTACTGCTCCAGGATAAGGGCGCAACCGGTTTGACGGTGCTGGCAGTCGGCGGTGAAAGCACCAAAGAGGCTCTCAGACATGCCCTCGCGATGGGCTGCGACGAGGCCATATTGATCACCGACCCGGTGCTGAAAGGCTCCGATACACTGAAGATGTCACATGTGCTGGCCCAGGGCATCAAGAAGATCGACGACGTGGGGCTGGTGATCCTCGGTAAGCTGACGACCGACGGCAACACCGGTCAGATGCCCGCCCAGGTCGGGCGGCGGTTGGGTTGGAACACCCTGACCTATGTCACCAAGATCGTCGATGTGGATTTCGGCGCGGGGACGATCAAGGTCGAGCGGCTGCTGGAAGAAGGCAAACAGGTCGTCGAGAGCACCCTCCCGGCAGTGATCAGCGTGGTCAAGGATATCAACGAGCCGCGCTACCCATCCTTTATGGGGATCAAGAAGGCCGGGAAGGCAACCATCCCCGAATGGAGTGCAGCAGACATCGAAGTAGACGAGGGGGTCACATCCAAAGTGATCTGGCCGGAGATTTACGCCCTGCCCCCACGTGAGGGCGAGTGCGCGATCGTTGAAGATGCGGCAGCCCTGGCCGACAAGCTGATCGAAGAGAAGGTGGTGTAGTATGAGTGGCGTATGGGTCTGGATCGAACAACATGAAGGTCAAGCCGCCAACGTCTCGTGGGAGGCGGTCGGTGTAGGCCGTACCATCGGTGATGCGCTTGGCGAGCCGGTGACGGCGGTTGTGTTCGGGAAGAATGCGTCCGCTCTGGCCGGTGAGGCCATCCAACGCGGCGCGGACAACGCGCTGATCTGCGAAGACGATACGCTGGCCGATTTTCGGATCGAGCCGTATGCCTCGCAGTTGAGCCAACTGGCCGCCGACCGGTCACCATCGGTGATCCTGGCCGGAGCGACCACCCGCGGCAGCGACCTATTGGGCGCGGCAGGGGTCGATCTGGAGGCGGGGGTTGTCTCGGATGCGATTGACGTAGAAGTCAAAGACGGCAAAGTCGTCGCCACCTGCCCGGTTTACTCCGGCAAGCTGATGTCCAAGGTCACCTTTGACGGCGGCGGGATCCAAATGCTGACGATCCGCACGCGGGCCTTCCCTGCCCCGGCAGCCGACTCCAGTCGGAGCGGGGACACAGAATCGGTGGCGGCGGCGGTGGCC
>JBNKDD010000405.1:0-4321 GCA_050288085.1 Anaerolineae bacterium | reverse complement strand
TCTATTTCTCTTCCAGTCAGTTCTTCAGTCCAGGCCACAAGTTGTAATTTCTGTAGTTCGGACAGTGTAATCTTCGACCAGCCGCTCGTAAACGGCTTTGCAGCCGCCCAATGCCGGATGATACCAGATCGGGTTGGTATTTGTGGCTCTCTTCGCGTAAATCATTCAAGGCGCTGTATCTATTGTCGATAGGTTATTGACGATTGGCATTCCAAAGGAGCCATTTTTCAGGAAGTTGAAAGTGGTATTGGCATGCCATCCTTTATTGTAGTCTGACAATGGGTGGCGGGTGTAGGTGAGTAGACCACAGGTAATGCGTATAATGCTGGGATACACTAAGGGATCGTGCATATCATCATTAGCGGACTGCTTCATTACACTTCTTTGCTTTCTAATGTGCGCACTACTTGAGCCGGTACACCTGCGACAACAGTATGTGGTGGTACATCCTTAGTTACAACTGTCCCGGCTGCCACAAATGCCTGTTGTCCTATCTCCACACCGGGCAAGATGGTCACAGAGACTCCGACAAAACTCCCCTGGCGGAAGATAACAGGCTGGGTAAAGCTGGGAAAATGCTCCTGTAAGGGATGGTCGCTGTAACCGACATTGGTATGCGTCAATACCGTCACACGTTCTGCTAAGGTCACCTGATCTTCCAGTATGATCTGATCGGCCAGGTCGAGTAAACAATCATCCCCGATAAAACAATCCTGGCCGGTACGGAAGGCGCTGAAACCACCTCGATAGTGGTTGAAGAATCGAATGTCGTGGATGATCGTCCCTGCCCCGATCTTTGCACCTAATAACTTCAAGTAGGGGGTGCGCAATTGAGGGAACAGCAGCCATTTCATAAAGGCCATTGCGATGGTATAAGTCCCGAAACGCAGCACCCGGCGGAATCCAATTTCCTGAAACGCTTTCATGTTACTGGTCGCCAAGCTCCGTTTTGATCGGCTGCAACTGCTCTGTTTTTAGCCGTCTGGCAAATTGGAGCAGGTTTTGCCAATATTCGATTGAGTCGCGGAGCGGTTTTACCGTTGACGTTTTACTGATTCGGCGGGTGAATAGACAGGGTAGTTCAATAACGTGGTAGCCTAACCGGTGTGCGTAGACCATCGACTCGGTGTCCCAGAACCATCCCTTGTTTTGCGTATATTTAAGGATAGTGAGGGCTGCCTCGCGGGTGAAGAATTTGTAACCCGTTTCGGTGTCCTGATATGGCAGGTCGAGAATTTGCTGGGTTAGCCAGACATAGCCACGACTTAAAATATGGCGTAGGAAGCGGGGCAAACTTAATCGATATATGCGGTGACCGGTGCAGATATCGGCCCCTTTTTTGATCTTCAAGACGCAGGCCGGTATGTAATAAGGTTGGACTTCCAGGTCTATGTCAATGTAGCCCACAATCTCACCGGCAGCTTGTTGGAAGCCGTCTTGAACGGCCTGACCACGACCGGTGTTGCTCTCGTGGTAGATGGCCGATAAATTGTGATCAGGGTACTGCTTGATCAGTGATTGGACTAACTCGCGTGTATTATCCTGACTGACATCCTCGACAAAAATGATCTCATAAACCCAGCGTGTCGTGTCTAATATGTCAATGATAGACGGGACACTCTCTTCAATATGTTCTGCTTCGTTATAACATGGCAGCACCAAACTGACTTCTATGGGGTTATGGTCGTTGGCAAGGGATTGCTCTGTCATGGAAAAGGATTGTAGTCCACAGAGTAAGGTGTGTCAAAATAAAGAGCCACCCAATTGGGTGGCTCTTTTTATGCAGTGCCGAGGCCCAGACTTGAACTGGGGACCCCTTGATTTTCAGTCAAGTGCTCTACCAACTGAGCTACCTCGGCCAGTGGGTGCATATTGTATCGCAATCAGCCGTGCTGTCAACTGATTTGTGCAGGTTTTTTACCATCTGACAGTAATTTTTGTGCCCGGCTGCCCGCCATCAGGATTTTCCAGGGTGCGAAAGGCGTAGTAATCGGCGGTTGGAGTCGTCCAGCGGAAAATCCATTTGGCGGCTTCTGGGTGCAGGTTGATGCATCCGGCGCTGTGACGGCGGCCATAGTCGTTATGCCAATAGCAACCGTGTGTGGCGACCCAGGTCCGATCAAAGTAACAGATCCAGGGGATGCCGGGGAGATTATAGCCGCCCTCGCCCTGACCGCCCGCCATGCGCTGACCGTGCCGCTTATCGAGCACCCGGAAGTCCCCAAATGGAGTAGGGGATTCGGGCTGGCCGGTCGAAACCTGGGCCTTGAAAACCTGCTGATCGCCCTCAAAGGCATAGAGCATTTGCTCCTCGGTGCTCACTTCGATCCGCTTATCTTCCGGTGGAATGTGGGCAGAAATCGGCGCGATCTCCTCCGGGGGGATGATCCGCAGGTGTGATGCCTTGAGCCAGTAATTGGCATTGATCACCTCGTCGATCAGGTAGTAGCCATTCTCTACCCCCACGATCCGGTGCACGCTGCTGTAGTACATCTGCTGGTGGGATGAGGCGTCATCGCTCGGCTGGTGTTTTGACCAGGTATAGGGTACAGAAACCATCCCCCACAACCCACTCTCGGAGGGCACAGCGACCGGGTTGTTTGGCTGATCGTTGACCGGCTGTACCCACGATGAGTAGATATAGCCATACTCGGTTTGCAGCCAGGTGTGATTGTTGTAGTACAACCCGTTGCCCCCGACCGCTCCCAGTATCTCAACCACTTCGTCCCAGAAGAGAAGTTTGCCGGTTGGCATGGACTGCCAATCAGGGCTTTCGTAGACCGTCATCACATTGAGCAGGATTCGACCCAGCGGGGAACCATCCCAGTGGGTGACCGGGTGCTGCGGTGGGGTTTCTTCGTCCGGGGGGGGATCGTCCTCAAAAGGATTTTGAAGCAGAAGGGCTGCTCCCATCACCCCCATTGAATGTAAGAATTCTCGCCTGGATAAATGTTTCATGTGAGTTTGTGTTGTTGGGTAATTTTCTTTGCGTGTATAAACTATAGTGTATAGCAAGGCTGTTGAAACCGCCTGCTTCAATAACGCTATTGTACCAACAGGATGGCTAATATGTCACGCTCCGATATGGACAACTCGCAATTCGACTGGACTAAGCTTGGCAGCCTTCCGGCGTTTCAAAACTGGCTCTCAAGTAAAACCAACAATGAACTGCTTGATTTGCTTTATGCGATCACGTTGGAGCTCAGGTCGAGAAGGTTTAGCGACACCACCACCAGAGTTTCTGTTCTCAGTAAACCGTTACAGTTCCGGTCGGTGTCTGAAGTCGCGATTTCGAAGTTTACCCGTGTACCACTCAAGTCCGGTGCTGCCGAAAAAGGGACTGCCCGGCAGGGCTGGCGCATGGTGTGGATCAGCTCTAATAGCGATCACCCGCCGATTGCGATGGAAGTGATCGACGAGATTGTGATAGGCCGGCCTGCGGAAGATTTCAAGCCTGACCTGGACCTGGGCATCTATGATGCGCTCGAACTGGGTGTTTCCCGCCGCCATGCCCGGCTGAAGCCGACTCAGGATTTGCTGTTGGTTTACGATCTAAACAGTGCCAATGGCACTTTTCGCAACGGGGAACGAATCGCCCCGAATACCCCTCAGGTGCTCGGTCATGGGGATGTTCTCTCATTTAGTAAATTACATTTTAAAATCAAATTCATAGGTAAGTGATATTACATGCAAGCCAATACATCGTACGCAGTGGTCTGGGATTTAGACGGTACTCTGGTTGACTCCGGGCCTTTACATTATGAAACCTGGCGTGAAACGTTAAGGGATAAAATGCAGTTTGATTTATCGCGTGAACTGTTTGACTCTACCTTCGGGGCATGTAATGCAGATACGCTGGCAATGATCTTTGACTCACCCTTAAGCCAGGAACTTGTCCAGGAGCTTGGAGATCATAAAGAAACGCTTTACCGGAAAGAGGCTCGTGAGCTGCTCCGCCCCATCGGCGGGGCACTGGACCTGGTTGCTGCCTTACATACTGCTGGTTGGAAGCAGGCGATAGCGACCTCCGCGCCGCGTCCCAACCTGGTCTTGACGGATGATATGTTTGACTTTAATCGGTGGATTCCGGTGCAGTTAAGCGTCAGTGATGTGTCGCGGGGGAAGCCCGACCCGGAGATTTTCTTGCTGGCGGCTGAACGTTCTGGCGTAATGCCGGAGCGCTGCGTGGTTGTCGAGGATTCTCCGGCGGGGATCATGGCGGCCCGGTCGGCGGGGATGGCCTCGATTGGGGTGGCGACGACTCATGAGGCTGGCGAGTTAAAACAGGCTGATCGGGTGGTCGAATCTTTGGAGGAACTCA
>JBNKDD010000404.1:0-4343 GCA_050288085.1 Anaerolineae bacterium | reverse complement strand
GTAAACCTCACCCCCCGTACAGCCTAACGGCTGCATCCGCCCCCCTTGCAAGGGGGGCAAAATCCGAGTGATAACGAGGATTGGGGGGTGATCACAAACTGCTGCCTGTGTACTAGTTCACAATCAGCTCATCCAATGAGCGCTTGGGGACATGATGGACGTCACCGGCATCCCGCCAGTATCTGGTATCACCGTCCGCGCCGAGCTTATCAATCACCACCTCTTCAGCCGGTTGACCGAGCGCCAGCACTAGCAGAATGTCTAAGTGCGCCGGGATATCGAGATCACGGCGGAGGGCCGGTCGCTTGATGGAGGCCAGCATACAGCCACCCAGCCCTTTTTCGGTGGCTCCCAGCATGATGCTCTGAGCGGCAATCCCATGGTCAACCCCGGCGGATTCATGGATGCGGGTATCACCCAGGATGATGATGTAAGCCGATGGGCGTTCCCCTTCGGCAGGCCCCGGCCAATCTTCAAGGTTAAGGGCCCAGGCCAGATGCGGAAAGATTTTCGCGTTGCGGGCCGGGTCGTTGGAGAGGATGTACTTGAGCGGCTGGCGGTTCATCCCGGAGGCCGATAAGCGGGCCAGGTCAACCAGTTCGCGCAGGGTTTCCTGGCTGATGGTTACGCTCTGGTCAAAGCGGCGGCGGCTGCGGTTCTGGGCGATCAGGTCTTTTAACATGGCGGTTTTCCCCTTGTTGAGTGTCTGATTAAATGCTCCGGGCGGAGTCTACTCCAGTCAGGGGGGCTTGCCAACGATCAGACGGTTTGCTCCACCGCACAGGCGACATCATCTAAGAGTCGCAGGGTTGCACCAAGCTGTTTGCTGCGGGGGTCGGCGTACATCTGCTCGAAGATCAGGCTCCCGGCTTTGATCTCCAGGGTGTAATTCGGCGGTCCGGCCTGTAACGCCGCCCGAAGCTTTGAGCGTCTGCCCAGCAGGTCATTAGCATAGGTTTCCGGCTGGCTGGTGATGGCAAACATGGCGTCAAAATCCGGGTCGTTGATCCGCTGCCGGGGGAAAAGATCAAGCCGCCGGGTAATCGGTGATCGTGCCTTGAGCCGGAGATAAACCTGGGCGGGGGCATTCACATCCAGTACGATCCGCAGCCGGTGTCCCCTGCTCGTATCGACTGCCATTGACCGGCCACGATAATAACCTGCCAGCCGGGGCGACTGCCGCCAGCCACCCGGATAGAATCGCAGGTTGTTGTACCGTGCGAGGCGGTCGAAAGCCAGGGCCAGACGGCGCTTCGAGAAGGCCGCCGGTGCGATGACGGTCAAGGCGAAGAATATAAAGGTTAATAGGGGCCAGGTGTGTTTGCTCATAGCCTGATTGTAGGGCGGTGTGTGGACTTTGTTCAGCCCCAAATTGTGGGGGTTGGTGGGAGAGAGAGTCCACGAATTACGCGGATTGCACAAATTTAAATGATAGGGCTTTCAGGGAGAAGCCGCCGCGAAGTTGATTCGCGGCTACCAATCAATTCAGGGCAGAATCCGGGATGGGCCCGGCTTCAAATTGAGGGAAATAAGCCGCCGTTTCTTCGATTGCATCGGCAAGGTCACACAGCAGGTTGAGTAGTTCATCAAGCTGATCGACAGAACTAACGAAGTAACCTCTTCCAGAGCGTCCCTTCAACAAAATCTGATTGCCTTTGATATCAAGTGTAAACCAGGACATATATATTCCGCTTCCTGGCGAATACAATACATGACGCAGCCCTTCGCACAATTCTAAGCGTGGCCCGAATACTGCGCTGCCGAAGGTTTCCGGACTGCTCGAAAGGGAAAACAAATAATTAAACATAGGGTCAAACGTCCAACGATGGGGCCGGTCAAAATATTTACCCCATCCACTACGGGGTTTGATCTGTAGATAAAACCGATTGGGGGTATGGAGTTGGACGGTTATCTCCTTGATGGTGATCCCTATATAAGATGTTTTTTTCCTCCTGATGCCCCGGAAATACCAGATATGGACAGCGCGATGGCGCATGTATCCAGTAACATAGAAATCATAAAAATCAAGAAGCCTCGGTGCAAACCGAAATTCTTTTTGCCAAAAGTAATCCCGTAGGGCCTGTATCAGGTTTCTCTGCCTGATTATGTGCGATAAGGAATGCAATAACAGCCCAAGCACATAAACAACGGCCATCAAGATAAAAAGGGTTTTTGCGGTAAACATGGCATCACGGCCTTTGATCTAATTCCAGAAAGGGATGCTTTTCAAAGGTATTGTATGTTGGCGGAGCAGTTGGGTTCAGTCCCAAATAGTGGGGGAGAGTGAGTCCACGAATTACACGGATTTCACAAATTTAAATGATTGGGCTTTTCGGGAGAAGCCGCCGCGAATCAACTTCGCGGCTGTTAATCAATTCAGGGCAGAATCCGGGATGGGCTCGGCTTCAAATTGAAAGAGATAGGCTGCCGTTTCTTCAATGGCAACAGCCAGGTCACATAACAGTTTGAGGAGTGCATCGAGCTGATCGACTGTCCACACTTTATGCTTTGAGAAGATGAGCTGTGTGCCCTTTACTTCAAGGATGTAATCAGGCATTTTCATGATCTCAGGGGGCAGCGATTCCATTAAAGTTTGTCTCAGGGTCGGGCGGGGGCCAAAGACTGACCCGGCAAAAAGGGCCGGGCTGCTTGACAAGGTGAATGCGCGGTCAAAATTGAGGTCATCGGTCCAACACTGGGTTTCCACATCAAATGCGGACCATGATTTGCGTGGCCTGAGTCGCAGATAGTAATTGTCGGCGATGTCGAGTTGGATAACAATTTTGTTGATGGTCAGGCCAGAGTCTTTTTCCTCCAGGCGGCTCTTTATTACAATAGCCTGCCGACGAAAATATCCCATGATATACCAGCCGTACAGCCCTTGTGTTGTCCAGACTCGTTTAGACTGGAATCCATTTTGCCGGAAGTAGTTGTACAGTGCCTGTTCGAGCTGCCGCCGCCGCGTTCCTTTTGAGGTGCTGGAGATCACGCTCACAATAATGACTAAAATGATAAAGATGATTCCGGCGTCCACAATGTCATGCCCCTTAAGTAAAAGCCGATTAGGATACTCCCTTATAACTATTTTATGATGGTGGGGCGGTCGGGTTTAGTCCCAAATAGTGGGGGGAGAGTCCACGAATTACACGGATTTCACCAATTTAAGATGGTAATCGGTGGATTAGACCTAAAACCCGCCGCGAATTAACTTCGCGGCTCCGTTGAATGAACATGAAGCTTGACTCCCATCTTCGACCGGGGCATACTGATCGTGAATAAACCGGGCTACAAAGGGAGCGCTACATGAAACGGATTCTGATTCTCACCAGCCTGTTGATCTTCACCGGCTGCACGGCTGCGACTGGGTCGCCGACGGCTACTCCCTCGCCGAGTCGCGTGCCACCCGTCACTTTCACACCCGTGCCGACCATCACTACATCGCCAACCAGCACCATATCGCCGACAGCCTCCGAAATAATCCCCACGCCGGATCTAATGGATTCACCGATTGTCGATGGGGTATTACTTTCGCCCCACCCCGCCCCGGATTGTCAATTGCCGTGTTGGCAAGGGTTACGTGTGGGCGAATCAGATCGAGATGACATTCAAACTATGTTTGATGAAGTATTCGGTTTTCGTGGTACAAGGGCTTTCTTTAAAGATCCAACGCTGTTAGCACCGATTTGGATTCCTGATGTGCCCGGTACACAAGCTGACGGTTATGAATGGGAATTTACTGATGTTCACTTTGACGTCGTTACGGTGATCGATCAAAACTCTGGCATTCTACAAGGTATTAGACTGATATACTCTTCTCAAAACATACTTAACCTGTCAACATTTCAACAGATAATCCACGAATTAGGACCACCCGATTACTATTTTACGCTGCCAGTTATGGATATAAATCTAGCGCCTCCCGGAAGTTCCGTCCCTATTGATATTATCCTCTTTTATAATGAGGGTATGGCTTTTGGGTTGACTTCACAAGGAAACTTCCAGGAAACCATGGTCGGAGAACAAAAAGAAAATCTTGTTCATTTTTGTCTGGATAGTAAGGTGACGATTGGTATGAGCTATTTCGTACCGCCTTTCACCTCTCTAGGATATAACGATCTACCCCCACTCAGCGAGGAGTGGTTTAGTCGTTATATTAACCCTAAATTGGGTTGGATATCAGGTGATGAAGCTTTTGGGATATCAGTTTCACAATTTTCTGACTTTGCCTATCAAGATCCGCCGTGCATCGATTTTAAGTAACTCATGATAAGTGAATACCACTCCCATATTTTGGAGGAGTCCTGATGCAAAATTGCCACATTTCCATCCTGATTGCCCTACTG
>JBNKDD010000403.1:0-4361 GCA_050288085.1 Anaerolineae bacterium | reverse complement strand
GTTGGGCCGGCAGTTGACCCGAACCAGGGCTTCGAGCGATATGAGTATGATGGTGGCTGGTCTTCTGTGCCTTATCCAAGCTATCAACGAACAACAGATGATGGCGAGCTGCTCTATGAAGCACCGGGCAGCGGTTTCCAGCTTATTGCTGGTTATGGTGGTTTGCCACAGCAGAAGGTAGTGGTGCAGATCGAATACCGGCTGCCTATCATCGCGCCGGTTTTGAGTTCTATCGCCCCGAACGTCCGGTTGACGGCGACGGCGATTATGACCAACGAAGCCTTTGGCAGCACCGGTCTGAACCGTGAAGCAGTTCTACCTCCAGAACTACCGGAGCTGCCGGACTTTGTCGATCCTACGCCAACCAATCTGGTTGTCTCTGAGATTCAGGGACTTCCGGGGGGTAGCGAGGAATTCCAGTATGGGCAATCTTACACCCTTCAGGCCGTGGTTGAGAACGAGGGTGATACGGCAATTGGAACTGGCAAAAAAGTCACAGTTGCGATGTATTATTCTTACTCGAATGAGGACACGCCTAAGAATAATGCTGATGCCGCTGCAGCGCTCACACCCTTTGGATCCCCTGTCGAACAAAATATTGCTTTCTCCAAGGGGACACAAATCGAATATAACATCGAGGGCAATGTGCCTGTGCCTGCGGTACCATCAGATTATGTTTATCTCTATGCCTGTGTCTATACCGGAGAACCGGTAGACGAATCTGACGAGAATGATAACTGCGCCCCGTCAGGCCAGATCGGGGCTGATATCTACGCTAACCTGGTTATCCAGGAGGTGATATACCACCAAGGAAAATCACCCTCTACCGATCTAAGTAACTACGATATGGAAGTCGTAGTGCGCAATGATGGCCCAAGTGATGCTACTGGTGTTAAGGTACAGGCGATGTGGGAGAATGGACTGTTTACTACTAATTCTCCCAGCCCAGTTGACTCATCGAGACTGCCACTAACTAAGAATATAGCAAAGGACGGCGGAACCGCGACTTTCTATTTCGATGACTACAGAACCGGCCTCATTGCTGACGAATATACGATAAATTTCTACGCGATTGTTGGCGGCGAGAAAGACCCTGACGATGTGGGCGATGATATAGGCGATACCTGGACTGACATCATTGCCATAGATGGGGTTGACCTGACGATCACGCAGGAATTCTATATTGATGGCGTTCAGGTGCCCTCAGATGTGGATCCGGTGATCAATCCTGGTGAGACAATGGAAGTCAGGTTGATCGTGGAAAATGTATCTGAGAATACAGCCACCAATGTGACCGTTGAACACAATCGTCCTAACAACGCGAGCCTGATAGTCCTCCCTGAAGATCCTCCGCTTGGTCTAGGCCCAAATATCACCTCAGGGACGAGCTGGGCCGCACCAACCTGGACAATTGGCAGCTTGGTTCCTACGGCCTCTGTCCAGTTGGACTATACAATTCAACTGGCACCAGGAGCCAAGGGTGGCTTTAGCTGGACCAGTAGCGCGACGGTTGATACTGATTCGCCTGCCTATAATCAAGGTGACGATTCGGTTAGTACGGAGGCCCGGGTTGCCGGTTCTGACCTCTCGGTGACAATCGCCACCTCGTTTGGTTCTAATAATCCAACCCCGCGCGAGGGGATTCCGTTCACGATCACCATCACGGTGAACAACAATGGTGGTGACCCTGCAACAGGCGTCAGGGTTGAGGCTCCAATTCCTCCTGACCTGGCCTACGACTCAAAGACAGTTCCCGATGGAACAACCTATAACGAAACTGACCCTAACGGGGTGTGGATTATAGATAACCTGGCGGTTGGCTCGATGCAACTGCGTCTCGTAGTTGTGCCGAATCCTGGATCGGGCGTCAATCCGCCGTTTGACTTCGTAGCTGAGGTGACTGAGGCTGATCAGGATGACCCCGACTCAACGCCGGGCAATGGCATTACGACCGAAGATGACTATGATGCTGTTACCATCAACGTCGGTGGACGCGTAGACCTAGCTGTTACTGGCTTCGATTACGCGATCACCGGGGGTGGCGATGATGCGAACGTGACTTATAACACCGATCTGGTCACCTACACGATAGAGATAGAAAACACCCACGACTCAGAGACGGCTCGCAATGTCGAGGTTGAAATCGTTCCGAGCTTGCCTTTTGATGTCATGTTTGGCGATATCACTGTTGATCCCTCCACACCAGGTACGTTTGATCCATCGACCGGGATATGGAGTGTCGGTGACATGGTCATTGACGAAACCGCGACTTTGACGGTCACTGCACGGACGCGGGCTGGTAATAGAACGACCGGCGATTATGCCTTTGATGCAATTGCTACCATCACTTCGGCGGAATACGATCCAATCGTCTTCAATAACTCGCGCAGTGCGCCTACGTTGTTCATCCGGCCCTTGTTTGTTAACTTGGGGCGCGCCGACAGGGCAAACTGTAACACGGAGCAAACCTGGTATGAAGCTACCTGGCTCCCGACAGAAGTATATGGCAGTGGTGATCACCCCTGGTGGGGACACAATGCAAATGGGTCGACGGATGGTAACGCTGGGGCCATCATTGATCCGACTGCGCTAGATGGTCGTCGGGTCATGGCCTGCCGGATATATGATTCAAGTGACTCGTTCGAAGTTCAGGTCGATAATATCCCCCAGGGGACCTATAAACTCACCCTGTTCTTTGCCGAGCAGTACGTCACTGCTTCCAATGAGCGTGTGTTCAACGTGTCAGTGAATGGCACTGGCTGGCTTTCCGGCCTGGATATCTACGATAGGGTGGGCAGGAATATCACGGTGATAGAGTCAACCTCCTTCACTGTCTCTACAGATACAGGGACTCTACTCATTAACCTGAACGACGCAGTCGGTGACCCCGAGGAATCCCCGATCTTGTCCGGTTTTGGCATCGAATTCGATACCAGCACCATCCCGACACCGACGCCGACTACACCGGCACCGGGTGATACCACGCCACCGACCAATCCGACCAGCCTGACCAGCTCCAGTCATACGGTGGGGGGCACCTCCGATATCAACACGATCGCTGTGGCATGGGCTACTGATGCAACCGATGATGACAGTGGTGTAGCGGGTTACTCGGTACAGTGGAGCAACTCGGCAACGACCGTTCCGGATACGACCGTTGATCATGCTGCGGGTATCTTCGGGGAAACCAGCGCATTGCTGGCAGATGGAACTTGGTATTTCCACCTGCGCACCTGTGATAATGCTGGCAACTGTGCTGGTGCGATGCATCTAGGGCCCTTCACTATTGCCGCCATTCCGGCTGGTGCTTTTGGCCCTGGTTACTATGAGGAAACTGAGGCTAATGTGACCTGGACAGGGTCCTGGGTACTTTATTCCCATCCAACTCTACCCAGTGGCGGTTCAATGCGGTATACCAGTGCTTCAGCTGCCACGGTCAGCTTCACAATATATGGTGATCAACTGACAATAATCCGGGTGATGGATACTAACCGCATTTCAATGGATGTATGTATAGATAGTGTGTGCCAGACAGTGTCAAACTACAATAGTAGCGGTACCCTGTGGCAGCAGCCCGTCACTTTCAGTGGACTGGGCACAGGCGCGCACACCGTTGAAATTCGCACTCCTGTCGGGTATATGGACTTTGACGCCTTTGAGGTACAGTAAAGTAAGAATCTTATGGAAAACATCATGGACCGAACCGGCTTAGGCCGCGAGATGATAATCGCCATCGCACTGGGTGCGCTCATCTTCCTGGGTGGTATATTCGCCATCGCGCTACTGCTGGCGTTCGATCCTGGACAGAATGATGCGGGGGCAGCTCTTGCCCCCGCATCCGACTATGAAATCTTAACAGCCCGCGAGGCTTATGTCCCGGCGGTGGAACTGATCCGCCAGAAAGATGCCGGGGCACAACTCGCCAGCGGAGCCGGGGCCTGGACCCCTATCATCAATTCAAGTTACCTGATCGCCGGGCGTACAGGGTGGACTTTCCACTTCTATCTCCCGGCGACGGGTGAGATGGCAACCGTCATCGTTGACCGGGGAGGATCGGCCTGGATTGCTGAGCGAGTGACATGGGAAACGCCACCTGATCTGCTAGATGATCAGAACTGGCAAGTAGACAGTGCTCAGGCTATGGACCAATTCTACCAGGTCTGTGGCCCGCCGTTAGAGGTAGAACCGGTAGAAGATGCCATGGTACAGGCTCGCCTGTCAACAGCATCTTCTAATCGTGGACTGCTCTGGCAGGTTACGGCAGTGTCACTGTCAACGGAAATTCCCTTTTGTGGCGTAACGGTAGATGCAACCACCGGTTCAGTGAGGTGAACTGATGCATAAAATGGACTTATTTATCA
>JBNKDD010000402.1:0-4364 GCA_050288085.1 Anaerolineae bacterium | reverse complement strand
GAAACTAATGATGTTGATTACGGCTGATTATGCCAGCATTGACTTGGCAACGGGCAAATTAAATATATTGGGTGCATTCGGCAGAATCTTAGTAAAAGAGATTCCTGCCGTACATCCTCGAATGGCCTTAGTTCTCAAAATCCGACCTGAATTGGGAGATCATGCCGAGGCGCGGATTTTAACCATTGATCTTGTTGGTGAGGATGGCACGGATTACTTCCAGATTTCAGGGCAGTTTGAGTTGCCTTATGGACAGAGTGGCATTCGGCCTGAATTCAATGCTGTGTTAGAGTTAAATCAATTGAAATTTCCGAAGACTGGAATATACGAGTTTAGAGTTTCGGTTGATGGTGAAAAGATAGATGATACGACCATTGAAGTGATACAATCAGAGCAATCATCGGGGTAAAGATCATGCCTAGTAAAGCGTCAAAACTATTGGAGGCAATGAGGCAGTCAAAAGACAAGTGGAAACGTAAAGACCTGGTATCATTATACAAAGGTTATGGTTTTATAATAGAACCAAGGAGTAGACACGATATGGTCACTCACCCTGATTATCCCGAATTAGTAACCTTTCTTCCACGTCACAATAAGATAGCGAAATACTTAGTCACACAGGCTGTCCGTATGGTTGATCGTTATCTTGAACTTGAAGATGAGAAAGAAGCTTAAGCTGATGAGCACAAATAGAAAAAATGCATTGCGGATGGCTAAAAGGCCATACATAATAATTACAGAACGAACCGAAACAACGGATGATGAATCCATTTATGTTTCAAGAAACCCTGAGCTTGAGGGATGTATAGCACAGGGTGATACTCTACAAGAAGCACAAGAAAACTTGGCCGAGATTCGTATTGATTATATTGAGCACCTACTTGAAAATGGATTATCAGTGCCCGATCCTGGTTCGTTAATCTCTGGAGAACAAGAAGTTGTCTCTATTGGAGATGCTAAGGCCGAGGAAAACCAGCAAGATCCAGAAGTTACTTGGGTATCTCCCTGAGTGCCCTCCCCGCCGCGTACACACACATAATCAGCAAATACGGGAAAACTGGCAGTAAGAAGCGCGACACGTCCATACGGAACGGCCAGGTTGTCATCATAAACCCGGTATACAGCATCGGCCCACCGATCAGCAAGATCGGCATCGCCCACCCCCGTTCACGCCCCAACCGCACCCCCACCTGAACGATCAGCAGCACGGTGAAGACCAGCGGCACGATCAGCCAGGGACGGCGCTTGATCGTCAAATCCCACAGATAGACCAGGCTTTCCCCACTCACATACAGCATACCCAGCCGTGATGATAAGGGCCTCTTGAAAAACCCCCCGAACTCCCGGACATCCTCCCAGGAGATATATCCTGCTGTCAGTGGGAATTTGAAGATCACCTGGTTGTACCACATCTGCGGAATATAGGTGATCAGCCCGGCAGCGCACACCACCAGCAGACTCCGCCACCCATACAGCCACCACACCACGATCAGCATCACCCCGATCATCGGGCTTATATGCACCCGGTACATCACCGCCACGCCCATGCACACCCCAATGGCGATCAAATATAAATATCCTTGTAGGGGCGCAAGGCTTTGCGCCCTTTCTCTATCGTGGCGGAGGGAGGTAACCAACAACATCGCCAACATCACAAAGAAGGTCGCCGGGCCGTCGGTCAGACCGTTCAACCAGCCCAACTCAGGCACCGCCGTACTCCTGACCACCGCCGGAGCAGGCACGTCATACCAGAAGAAAGCGAAGTAAGCCAGCAGCGGCAGCGCCGACCACAATCCGCCCACCCACAACGCGATCCGATCCCGCCCGCTGACGCGCTGCGCCAACCGCCCGATCACGACCACCGACAGCCCACCCAGCACAAACCCGTTGATCAGCACCAGCGGCACGATCAGGTCGGGGAACGCGGTCGGTTTGAGCAGCCATATCCAGGGCAGCAGCACCAATGCCTGCCCGATCCCGACCACCGACTGTTCCGGTGTGCCCTGCGCTATCGACATCGCCAGCGAGAAGATATGTTCCTCCCCCGCCTGATGATACAGGAACCACCCCTCGCGTAGTTCGAGCGGCAATATATTTAACAGGAAGGTCAACGCGATCACCCACCGCACCAATCCAAACCCGACCAGCCCGCGCCCCACCGGATCGAGTCCCTGCCAGCGTCGAACCACCGCCATCAGCGAGCCGGGCAGCCGCAGCCTGATCGAATCGGCCACTACTCAACCCCCTGATCGATTAACCAGTTATGGATCGTCTCGGCGGTTTGTCGGGCACTCCGCTCGATCATCAGGTTGTGCCCCTCGCCCTCGATTTCCACGTAATCCGCCCCATACCATTTAGCCGACCGGCGCTGCTTCCAGACCGGGATCACCCGATCCCCACCCCCGCCTATCCACAATAAGGGCGTTTCGACGTTCTTTTTCGGCTGCCATAGGATCGGGTTATATTGCAGCAGCACCCACATCGATTCCGGTCCCACCCGCGCATGGAGTTCTTCAGGAGGCATCAGTGCCCCCTCGGTGATGAACATCCGGGCCGTGCTGCGCGGATTGCGGACGGTCGGAGTCGTTGTCAGACTAAGCACTGACAGCACCACCCCCACCGGATCGAGCAGCGGGAAGCGAGCCACCTGCATGACCATATCATGTGATGTCCACGGCGCGACCAGCACCGCCGCAGGGAGATCGTCCGCCACCTTTTTGAGCGTCCATTGAGTCAGTGCCCCGCCCATGCTGTGACCCATCAACACCGGGCGATTCGGGAACCGCTCGATCTCCGCCTTGAGGAAATCCAGATAATAACCGAGCGTGCACCACCGGATCGGGCGCTGAACCGGTGACCCGCCATGACCGGGCAAACTGTGCGCATGAGTCTCCCAGCCCCACTCAGCCAACCATTCCTGCCAGTGCTGCCAGCACCACGCGCCATGCCACATCCCGTGCTGCATCACAATTGGCGTCTTGAACCGTCGCGCCGTCGGCTTATAGACAATCCGCTCGATCCCATCCTCAATGCTGTGTACCCGTTCGTAAGTCATCCCCTGTCCATCCTTTGGTTGAAGAACACCCGGTTTTCCTCCACCCGTTTACGGGGGGTGTCCCAACCTGGATTATACTCGTGGTACCCAAACAAAAAAGGGACACACATTGGTGTCCCCATTGAGGCGGAGCGGGTGGGATTCGAACCCACGGGGCGGGATCCGCCCACGCGCTCTCCAGGCGCGCGCATTAGGCCAGACTATGCTACCGCTCCATAAGTGTTTTATGAAATAGTTTTTCGTAAAACCTTAAGGCCCACAATTATAGCACGCCAGTCGGCTTTGTCCACGCCTTGCGAATATTCGGCTGTGGGTTTTCCTCCCTCCGTTTCACGGAGGAGGATGATCTTCACCAACCACCCCACCTTATGCTACAATGATCCCAGACCTGACATGAGCAACACCGGAGGCCGGTATGCAAATAACACCCATCTGGGCATTGGATAAAATCCGCGACGCCCACGAGCGGCAGCTTACGAGGCTGAACCTGAGATATTCTCAAGAGCTCCGCCTCAAACTGGACCATATCCCTCCCGAAGTCTTCGATCTACCCAACCTGATCGCCCTGAATATGACCGGGAATGAACTGGCCGAACTGCCGGAATCCATCGGCCAATTGACTGACCTGAGCGCCATAGATTTGAGCTTTAATCAACTGAGCGATCTACCGGAGTCCATCGGCCAGTTGCCGCACCTGTCCTATCTGTATCTGAGCGGTAATCAACTGGGCGACCTGCCGGAGATCATTACCCAACTGACCAACCTGCGAGAACTCTATTTGAGCGGCAATCACCTGGCCGAACTGCCGGAGTCCATCGGGCAATTAACCAATCTGCAAGAACTGTATTTGAGTGATAATCAACTGAGCGATCTGCCGGAGGGTTTCGGTCAGCTAACCAATTTGACCGAGCTGGATTTAAGCGGTAATCAACTGGCAAAACTGCCAGAAGCTATTGTTCAACTGGTCAATCTGCGAGAACTGTATTTGAGCGGTAATCAAC
The DNA here is from genome assembly GCA_050288085.1 of Anaerolineae bacterium. Lineage (GTDB taxonomy): Bacteria > Chloroflexota > Anaerolineae > Aggregatilineales > UBA3940 > JBNKDD01. The sequence goes on along the minus strand of JBNKDD010000402.1, from coordinate 308 downwards.
TGGCCGAACTGCCGGAGGCCATCGGCCAACTGACCCACCTGACCACCCTGGATTTGAGCGACAACCAACTGCACGAGCTGCCGCAAACCGTCGCCCAACTCCCTGACTTGCAGCACCTTGAATTGAGCGGTAACCCCATCGAAATCTCGCCGCCGTAAATCCTGATTTTGAGGCTTGGTATAGCTGATCTCGACAAAATTAGAATTACTTTTGTTAAGTTAGGTCAGGCTGGAGAGTGTCGCATAACTGATCAACAAACGTGAAAACTCCTGTGAGGTTGGTAAAATGGTGTTTGTCGAAACACAAAC
>JBNKDD010000401.1:0-4366 GCA_050288085.1 Anaerolineae bacterium | reverse complement strand
AGCCCTCGGCCACATCGGGGAAGGTCGCCGAATCGACCAATACATGATCGGCGGCCTCACACAGCTCTTGAAACAGGTGATCGTCAGGATCAGGGATACCCGTCCACCAGAGATAAACCGGTAGATTAGGAGATAGCAACGAGACAACCGTGCTGTGCACCTCGTCGCGCACATCGCCGGGAACCCCCAGAGTGATCATCTCCCCACAGATCTGCTTATCGCCAACCGCCCGGCAGTAAATCGTTACCCAGGCGTCCAGTTCGGTTCGTTCTTTGCCCGGTGTGGTGTCGATGGCAATCACCCGGCCCGGATGTTCGGCGGTCAGTTCGACTACCCGGCGAGTAGTTTCCTCTGCCTCAGCCTGATCGCAGATGTAGATAATCAGGTTGTGGGTTTGCGCCCGCAGAATAGCTTTATCCTGCATGGACTCAGAAGCCCAGAGCTGCTGCAATTCTTTGCGAATACTGCTGACACTGACCTTTTTAGGTTCGCCGTTCATGTTATTCATATAGAATGCCCTAAATACGACGCCAGCGAAAACCATCCTGGCCCAGCAAGTCATCTGCACCGGACGGCCCCCAGGTTCCCGCTTCGTAGGTTTCGAGCGGCGGGGCTTGTTCAGATTCCCAGCCGGTCAGGATCGGATCAACCAGACGCCAGGCCCACTCGATCTCGTCATGGCGGGCAAACAACGTCGCATCACCCAGCATTGAATCGAGCAGGAGACGCTCATAAGCATCAGGAGAAGCCGTAGCCCCAAACGATGTCCCGTATTGGAAATTCATGGTTACCGGGCGACGTACCATTCCCTGTCCGGGAACCTTCGACACAAAATGGAGCGCGATCCCTTCGTCGGGTTGAATGCGGATAGTCAGGGCGTTTGACCGGAATGTATCATCGCCAATTGTGTCAAAGAGCAGATGGGGCGGGCTTTTGAATTGGATGGAAACCTCGGTTGCCCGCGTTGCCATGCGCTTACCCGACCGCATATAGATCGGCACACCCTGCCAGCGCCAGCTATCGACGTACCATTTGATAGCGGCATAGGTGGCCGTCTCAGAATTCTCGGCTACACCGGGCGCTGCACAATAACCAGGGACGTTCTCTCCCTCGACATTGCCCGGCCCGTACTGAGCACGCACCGTATACTTCGCGACATCTTCAACGCTGATTGCCCGGATTGCCCGGAGCACCTTCACCTTTTCGTCGCGGATGGGATCGGCCTCCATTGCGATAGGCGGTTCCATCGCGATCAGGGATAGGATTTGCAGCGCATGGTTCTGGATGATATCACGCATCACCCCGGCCTGATCATAGTACCCGGCTCGACTGTCAACACCAACCGACTCGGCTACGCTGATCTGGATGTGGTCAACATAGCGGCGGTTCCAGATCGGCTCGAAGATGGCATTGGCAAACCGCAGAATCAAGATATTCTGGACCGTTTCTTTGCCGAGGTAGTGGTCGATGCGATAGACCTGCTGCTCCTTAAACACGGCGTGAACGGTTTCGTTCAGGGCCAGAGCGGTTGCCAGGTCGTGACCAAAAGGCTTTTCGATCACGATCCGCCGCCAGCCCTGTTCGCTGTCCGACGCCATGTCCTTTGCGCCCAGGTTCGTGACAATATGGTCATAGAACTGGGGCGGGGCGGCCAGATAATAGAGGCGGTTATCCGGCATATTGAGCCGATCAGCCTGCTGCTTGAGAAAATGATCCAGGTCGCCATAGGCTTCAACATCATTAAAGTTGCCCTGGACGTAGAAAATATTGTCCGAGAAACTCTCCCACAGTGTCCCTTCATCAACCGGATAGCGGCTGAACTTCGCCACGCCGTTATGCATCTGCTCACGGAAAAAATCGTGGCTCCATTCCCGGCGGGCAAACCCTACAATGTTAAACTGCGAAGGAAGCCTGTTCTCCCGCGAGAGGCTGTAAAGGGCCGGAACCAGTTTACGCGCGGTCAGATCACCGGTTGCCCCAAAGATTACCACCGTCACCGGGCCTGGAAGTTGCCCCATGCGCGGCCCAGCCCGCAGTGGATTTTCATCAGCAAGCATAGATTATTCCTTGCGCTTGATAGCATGCCCACCAAATTGGTTTCGCAAGGAAGCCAGCATCTTGGCAGTATAGCTATCATCCTGACGTGAACGAAAACGCATTTGAAGGGCCAGGGTAATCACCGGCAGCGGGACACGCAGGTCAATCGATTCTTCGACCGTCCAACGTCCTTCACCGGAATCGGTGACGAACGGTTCAACCCAATCGAGCTTGGGATCATCTTCCAGAACATTGCCTGCCAATTCGAGCAACCATGAACGGATCACACTACCGTTTTCCCACAGGCGCGCCAATGCCGCCAGATCGACATCGAACTCCGGCTTAGCATCTATGAGTTCAAAGCCCTCGGCAATAGCCTGCATCATGCCATACTCGATACCGTTATGTACCATCTTGACGAAGTGCCCGGCCCCGCTTGGCCCAACGCGGCCATAGCCGTTCTCAGGGGCCAGGGATTTGAGAATAGGTGTGATATGTTCAAAGGCTTCTTCTTCACCGCCAACCATCAGGTTGAAACCTTCTCTCTCACCCCACACCCCGCCGCTCACGCCGACGTCCAGCATATGAACACCTTTGTAGCGGAGCATGCTGGCCCGTTCCATTGACTCAGTGTATCGAGAATTGCCACCCTCGACCACAATGTCACCCTCTTTCAGGAATCGGGCCAGGGATTGCAAAGTCAGGGCGACCGGATCACCGGAGGGAACCATTACCCACACAATACGCGGTGACTGATCGAGCTTCGCGACGGCGTCCTCCAGCGAGTCGGCGGCAATCGCCCCGGCTCCCTTCGCCTCCTTGACCAGATCGGCACTTAAATCAAAGGCCACAACCTCATGCCCTTGCTTGAGCAAACGCCGGGTCAGGCCCATTCCCATCTTGCCTAAGCCAACCATTGCGAGTTTCATTTCCACTCACTCCTGTTTGTGTGACGGTAGAACTTCCGATGCAGTTTTCAAGGGGGGTGATGGACACCCCCCTCTCTGATCATTTTTATTTGCTGTACGCGGCTTCGATAGCTTTGATCTTATCAAGTCGCCGCTGGTGGCGCTCCTCTCTGCTAAATTGTGCCCCCAGGAACGCCTTTACGAGGGTCTTTGCAACTTCGACTCCCACAATCCGACCACCCAATACCAGGACATTCATGTCATCATGCTCAACACCCTGGGCAGCGGAATAGGTATCATGACAGATACCCGCACGGATGCCGGGAATTTTATTGGCGGCGATATTGGCTCCAACGCCGCTCCCGCAGATCACCACACCGCGCTCGGCTTTCCCGTCGATGACCGCTTCCCCGACTGCCTGAGCGAAGTCCGGGTAATCGGATGATTCGGTGTTGTAAGCCCCAACATCTAAGACTTCGTAGCCGAGTTCAGCCAGGTAAGCCTTAATAACCTCTTTTAGATCATATCCGGCGTGATCTGCGCCAACGACAACTTTCATGATTTATCCCTTAGAGCAGCGCTTTAGCCTGCGCGACAACGTTCTCGACGCTGAAGCCAAATTCTTTCATGACAGTGCCACCCGGGGCCGAGGCTCCAAAATGGTCGAGGCCGACCACAGCACCCTTATCACCAACGTATTTCTGCCAGCCCAGCGTGATACCGGCTTCAACAGCCAGCCGTGCCGAGACACCAGGAGGAATAACCGAGTCCTGGTAATCCTGTGGCTGAGCATCAAACAACTCCCAGCAGGGCATTGACACGACCTGCGTTTTGATCCCCTCCTCAGCGAGTACGTCGGCAGCACCCAGCACCAACTGTACTTCTGAACCGGTGGCGATCAGAACAATGTCAGGCTGACCATCGACCTTGTTCAGTACATAGGCACCTTTTGCGACACCTTCGACTGAGGCATATTTGCTGCGATCGATGGTGGGGAGTTTCTGCCGTGTCAGGGCGATAGCAGTTGGCCCATCCTTGCGAAGGATCGCCTGCCGCCATGCCTCAGCGGTTTCATTGGCATCGGCGGGACGCATCACCCACAATCCGGGGATCGTCCGCAGTGCCATCACATGCTCGACCGGCTGGTGGGTGGGGCCATCTTCGCCCACGCCGATGCTGTCGTGGGTAAATACGAAGACCGCGCGATTATGTGACATCGCCGCCAGACGGATTGGCGGGCGCATATAATCCGAAAAGACCATGAACGTAGCCGTATAGGGAATAGCGCCGCCATGAGAGGCTATCCCGACCGCCATCGATCCCATTGCGTGTTCGCGAATACCAAATTGCAGATTATGGCCGCCTTTCTCCCAGCCGAATGCTCCGACTGATTTCAGCCAAGTATTGGTGCTGGGTTCGAG